>JAGAIU010000059.1 GCA_017626395.1 Clostridia bacterium
AATATCATTTATTGTACCATCTTCAAACTTCTCATAATAATGATTATCTGATGATAAGAATAAAATATATGATAAAATATGAAATTAACACAAGAATAATTGATATATATTAAAAAATATTATAAAATAATCTCAAAAGGGAAGGAAAATAAAAAATATGTTTGAAACAAAATATAGTATAAATTCATTAACTGTTGGTGGAATTTTAGGTTTAATAGAAGCTGGAACAATTGCAATTCCAGAAATACAAAGACCATTTGTATGGAAAAGAAGTAAAGTAAGAGATTTAATAGATTCAATGTACAATGGTTATCCAACAGGATATATAATTAGATGGCAATCACCTAATGTAAAAATAAAAAATGGTGGAGAGTCAGCAGGCAAGTTTTTATTAATAGATGGGCAACAAAGAATAACTGCATTAATGACTTCGATATTAGGAATAAAAATAATTGATGAGGATTATCAAGAAAGAGTTATAAAAATTGCTTTTAATCCTATGGCAAAAGATGATGAAGAAAGATTTGCAGTACAAGATCAATCACATATAAAAAGTAGTAAGTGGATTGAAGATATATCAATGTTATTTAAACCAGAATTTAGTCAATTAAAATTTATTAGGAAATATTGTGAAGAAAATCCAGATGCTGATGAAGATGAATTATCAAAAGCATTAACAAAATTAGTAGCTATAAAAAATGTACAAGTTGGTGTTGTTGATTTAGGTGCAAATTTAAATATCGATGAAGTAACAGAAATATTTGTTAGAATAAATTCACAAGGTAAAGCTTTAAAAGAAGCAGACTTTGCAATGTCTAAAATTGCAGCAGATGAAGATTTAGGCGGAAACATTTTAAGAAAGACAATAGATTATTTTTGTCATATAGCTGTTGAGCCAAACTTTTATAATTATATAGTTGCAAAAGATAATCAATTCGCAGAATCTGAATTTGCTACAAAAGTTAAGTGGTTAGCGAATGTTATAGATGATATATATGCTCCAGATTATAACGATATGTTAAGAGTTTCTTTTGCACATAAATTTGGTAGAGGAAAACTAGGACAATTAGTAAGCTTATTATCAGGGCGTGATTTTGAAGCTAGAGATTATAAATCTGAAATAAAAGAAGATTCTTTTAAATTGTTAAAAGAAGGAATTGAAAATTTTATTAATGAATATAATTTCAAACAATTTGTGTTAGCTATAAAATCAGCGGGGTTTATAAATAATAAAATGATAAATTCAAAAATGACATTAGATTTTGCATATATATTGTTTTTAATGCTATATGAATCTAATGAAGTTGACAAAGCTGAAATTAAAAGATATGTTCAAAAATGGTATGTAATGGCAATATTAACTGGAAGATATGTTAGTTCACCGGAGTCTTGGATGGATAAAGATATAAGAGAAATAAAAGCTAAAGGCTTTAAAAATTATTTTAGAGAACTAGAAGAAGCTGAATTATCTGATACTTTTTGGAATGTAGGTTTAGTACAATCATTAGAAACAACAGCAAGTAATAGTCCATATTTTTCTGCATATTTAGCCGCACAAGTTTATAATGGAGAAAATGCTTTATTTTCTAAATCAGAAAAAATATCCGATTTAATAAATATTGTAGGAGATGTACATCATATTTTTCCAAAAGAATATTTGAAACAAAACGGATATAGTGATAAAGTTAAATATAATCAAGTAGCTAATTATACATATTTAGATAGACCTGTTAATATAAAAATAGGAAAAGATTCACCAGAAAAATATTTTAAAAGAGCTTTTGAACTTTGTGATGATAGTGAATTAGCATATGGTTCAATCAGAAATGAAGAAGAACTTAAAGAAAATTTAAAAACGAATTGTATCCCTGAGGATATTTGTGAATATACAATTGATAGATACGAAGAGTTCTTGTTGAATAGAAGAAAAATGATGGCTAAGAAAATAGAAGAATATTATAAGAGTTTATAAACAAAAGAAGGCAAGATAACAATCAAAAAAAGTATGGTTATTTTGCTTTTTTTGATAAAAAAATCTAATCAACTTGTTTTTACTTGATAAACAGAAATGACTAGAGTATAAAAATGGAGATGGAAATTATGATAAAGAGTGATGAAGTGTTTGGAGTTAATGAGAGAATAAAGGATGTTTTAAAAATAACTAATAACTATAATTATGAAGATTTAGTTAGAGCAATATTTTGTATTAATATATGTATTAAAAATAGATCCGCCTTATCCTCTCAAATGACATTAAATTTAAGTTTATTAGAATATAAAAAGTGCGGAAATTTAAAGATAAATAATTATAGTGAATTTAAAGATTTTTTTAGTAAAATCGAAAATATTTTACAAATAACTTGTTTTGACGATTATATTATTGAAGATTTTGGGGAAGTAAGATTTAAATATAGGTACAAATATTACAAAGTAATTATAGGAACAGGACACAATTTAGTTTATGGACAACTTTTTGGTTTAGAAAGTTTAGCTAAAATAACAAAAAAGGAAAATGAATTAGAAGAGGTATTTAATTATAATTCAAATATAATAGAATATTTTGAAAAATTTAATAAAAGTGACGAAAAAAGAGAAAGAAAATTTGAAATTCCAAGTGAAATATTATTTAATAAAGTGCAAGAATTTTTTAATACTGAATTAAAAAAAATAAATTTAGATAATATAAAAAAAGTATTTGAAAATGAAAATGCACCTGTAGAAAAAAGATATTTTGTAGAGAAAGATAATAATATTTATCCATTGTATAATACAGCTATTTTAGTAGACTTATTTGATATATGGTATAAACAATTAGGTGATAATGAAAAAAGAAATTTAGCAGATATTTCAGTCAGTAAAGTCCTTTCTGACATTAGTATTTTAGATCAGGGAGAACAACCAAACATAATGTATCCAGTATCTTTAATTGATAATGGATGTTTTAAATCAAAGTATATTTATTCATTTATAATAAAATGTGATAAAGGTGCTATTATTGGAATGAATAGTGAACAATTTGAAAATGATGAGGAATTAGAGAAAGAAATAAACATGATAAAACAGTATCATAAAAATAATAAGCTAAACTTAGGTGAAATACTAAAAAGAAATGGAAACAAATATAATTTAGGCGTAACCATAACTCAAGAATGTAATCTGCATTTTATTGTATATGATAGCTTTATGAATATTTCAGAAACTTATCAAAGATTGATTGAAAGAGATAAAAATTATTATGAATGTTCAGCATTAGATTTAATATACATGTTATTATTTATGGAAGATCAAGACGAATTACTAAAATATATATCTGAAAAAAATGATGGTGACTATGAGCAAATATTTGGATTTGGAGGAGATTCTAGTAGATTTTTAATGTGGAAAGATTCTGGACATATGTTTGTTCAAGGGGCATTACAATATGGAATGATAGACATAGGATATACAGAAGAAAACGATTATGTATTGGATTACTTTAAAAATATTTTAAAAAGTTTTCCTTTTGATTGTAAAGATAAATTTTTATTAAAAAGTCCTTTTGTTTGGAAAATAAAAGAAACTACTAACGGAGAATTTCAATATGTAAATAAAATAAAAAAGAATTTTGGAGGAATTCTTATTAAATTAGATAATGGTGGCGCAGTATTTTTTGTACATAATGTTGAATTTTATGATAAAAAAGAACTTAAAGAAGAATATTTTAATATAATTCGCATAATTGATGATTTGAATTTAAGGAAAATAAAAAGAATAAAAGAAATATTGAATGAATCTAAAAATTTAAAAAATAAGTTGATAGAAGTTATGTTTATGCCATCAAGTTACGGTAAAAAAGTTAGAGTAAGAACAGAAGATGATAGAAAATATGTTTACAGCGATTTATATGAAGATTCTAATACAATAAATATAAGGTATATAGTAAATTATCCGGAATTACAAAAGGATATAATTAGTGCAGAAAATAGAACTATAGAAAACCAATATTATAAAGAGTTATTAAGACCATTAAATAACTCATATAAAGTTGAATACCAAAAAATATGCAAAGTTTTGGATGAAGAAAATGATTTTAAAAAAGAAGTAGGTGTGTTTTCTATCGAAATAGATTATATTTATAATATGAGTTTAGAATTGTATGATGTTAAGGAAATAGATTATTTAAAGGCTAAAAAGGAAATAGCGAAAATATGTTTAGAAAGTAACATAGAACCCGGAGAATATTTTGGCAAGGAAGCTAATAGGGTAATAAGAAATATGCAACAAAAATTAATAGAGCATTTTGAAAGCAGAATAAAACAATTTAATAGAATTGATATTCATAAAAAATTAACTGAGATTTGCGCTAATACATATAATATTATAAATGTGCATAAAAAGAGATATAACTCTTTCAATAATATAGATGAAACCGTATTAAATGAAGTACAATTACAAACTATTAAAGATAGAGAACAAGAGAAGCATAATTTAAGAGTTATTTTATATTTTATTGAAAGTAACTTGTTTTTAGGAAGAGAGTCTAAAAGAGAAATCACTAAAGAAGAGTTAAATGAATTATTAGCATTTTCAAACTGGCTTGTTGTTTTAAGCGACAATGCAGATATATGTTATTTTACAGATAATGAAGCTCATATTAATGTAAATTTTGATTATGTGGTTGATACATTTGTTGAAGAAGATGATGATAAAAAAAGAGATGAGTTCAATATGAGAGTGTATTCTAATAATGATTACATTATAAAAGGTGACGAAACTGATATGAAATATTTAGAAAAAACAAAAGAAGCATTTCATATTGATACTTCTATAGAATTGATAAATTTATTTGATGTATGTTCTTATTTTCAAAGATATGCAATAGAGGATAATAAATGTACAAGGTTTAAAGACAATGTATATTCAATAAGTGCGGTTAATTTGATTAGTGATATTCAAGAATGCATTAAGAAAAATAGCAATGAAGTAGTTAGTGAAGATTCAATAAAGAAAGCAATAGAATTTTTAACAATAGATGTATCTAAACTAAAATGTATAAAAGACAAAACCGATTATTATTTACCGATTGGAGAAAGAAGAAAAAGAGATAATAGATTTGATATTAAACCATTGCTTAATGAAAATGGAAGTATAATATTTTCTCCGATAATAGTAAGTAGTGTAAAAGAACAGTGGAAAAATGGACTATTGGATAATTATTTACCATATGAAATAGGATTAGATAATACGGTAAAAAGTTTAATTGAATGGAAAAAAAGATATGAAAAAGAAATAGTTTTTGATATACAAAAAATATTTCAAAATCAAGGAATCAGTTACGTTAATACAAATGTCGAATTACATAAGATAGATAAAAGTAGTAAACATCCTTTGGAATTGGGGGATTACGATGTGCTAGCAATAGATGATAGTAAATTAAAAATATGGATAATTGAAAGTAAGGTGTTGAAAAAAGTAGGAAGCTTTTTTGAGATGTTTAATCAACAAAGAGGATTCTTTTTAGATCATAAGGATGATGAAGATTTTCAAAGAAGAATAGATTATATGGAAAAAAACTATAAAAAAGTTTTAAAAGCACTTAAATTTGATAGCAGTAATAATTACGAAATAATACCATATATGGTTATGAATAAGGTGATGGGATCTAGATATAAAAAAATAAAGTTTCCTATTATCTCTATAAGAGAATTGGAAGATAAAATAAAAAATGAAAATAATTAATTTATACTGTCTATTAATAATAAATAAAAATATTGCAAAATTTGACACCTAACACATCCTATGATAAAATACACACCATATTTAAAATAATTTACACAACTAATAATTTAGGAGGGGATATTATAGTTGAATTTTAAATGTAAAAATTATTAAAAAGGAGAAATTATATTATGGTTAAAATTAAGAATATAATTAAAATATATGGTGATGTAGATAAGATAAGTGAAGTAAAAAGAAGATTAAAGAGTAAATCAAATAAAGTAGATTTTAATAAGATTATTCCTATGAGAAAAGATATAGATGATCTACCTATGGATGATTATGTATGTACATGTTTAAACTTATATTTTGGATATGTTGTTAGAGATAAAAAAGATAAGTATATTAAAGCTTTTAATTTTGTTGGACATACCAGAGAAATACCATATGATTTTAGATTAATGGATTATGAAGAATATCATGAAATATTAGAAACAACAGAAAGACATGTACTTATTAAAATGTTAACTTATGCAAGAGATTACGTAGAGAAGATAGATTCAAAATTTATTTTTAATGGATATTTAGAAAGAATATATTTATGGGATACAGGATGTGGAGCTACTGATGTAAAGATAGGTGAAAGCACAATAGAGTTTACTACATATTATAGTGCACCTGTAAAAGTAATAAAGAAAATAGCTAGTATGTATCCAGAATTAAAATTTGAATATACCTTTGAAAGTAATGGTAAAGAAAATTTAATAATTTTACAAGGAAAAAATGTAGAAGTTAAAGTAAAAAATGAATTTGAAGACAGATTTGGATTTAATTTAATAATGAAAAATGCTAGTATAAAGTAGAAGGAAGTGCTTATGCACTTCTTTTTTGTATTTAAGCTATAAAATAATGTTTTTTTAATAAAAATATGGTATAATACTGATGTAATATCGCTATATATAATTTTAATATTCATCATATCTTTATTCTTTATAAAAATTGATTCTACCTTATTAGAAACTATGTTGGAAGTAGCTTTTTCAGCATACTTCAATTTAATTTATGAGGAGATGAGAAATATGAAAGAGATTTCACATGGTGTAGGCTCTTGTATATGTGTAGAAGCAAATGTGGTGAAAGGTATTTAAAAATATTAAAATAAAATATAGATAAAGAGCATTAGGTTCGAATCCTAATCTACACACCAAAAAAAGCAGACTTAAACAGTCTGCTTTTTCACATAGTTATTTTTTCTTATGTGAATGCTTAGGTTGCCTTTGTGAAAGAGCAGAACCAGCAACAGATTTTGAAGCTTTTGAAGTTCTACCATCTTTTAAAATTTTTGAAGCTTTAGAGGCAACACTTTTACTTGTCTTTTTGCAAGACATATTAATCACCACCTTTCTAGGATAAAAATCCTTTCCCAACGATTTTGTACTAGAAATATGATGACAATAGAATAATAACACGATTTTAAATAAAAATCAATTAAAAATGAGAAAAGTTCTCAAAAATATTGATTTTTTGGAAAGAATTGCATATAATATAGTATAGAAGGAGTTGAAAAATATGTTAATAAAATTTAATTTTAAAAATTTCAAATCTTTTAAAAATGAAAATACTTTAGATATGGAAGCTACGTCTATAAAAGAACATGAATATAATTTGGTTGAAGTAAACGGAGAAAAATATCTAAAAGTTTCAGCTATATATGGAGCAAATGCGAGTGGTAAAACAAATGTATTGCAAGCTTTTAATTACATGAAAAAGCGAATATTAGTAAATGATGATACCATCAAAAATTCGCCTGTAGATGCAGATAATCTTTATAGTTTTATGATAAATGAAGAGCCGATAGGTCTAGAAATAGAACTATTAGCCAAAAATAAAAAAATATATAAATATGGATTTGAAGTATTAAAAGATACTATCATTTCAGAATGGTTATATTTAAAAAGAATAAACACATATTCTATTATATTTGAAAGAGAAGAAAAAGATGTAAAATTACTAAAATATAAAGACAGATTTAATGTTAATGACAATACATTATTTTTAAATTTATATAGTAAACTACACTCATCAGATGAAGATTTCACTAATGTATATGAATGGTTTATGAATGCAAATTATTTGGATTTAGGAAATCCTCGTTTTGAAACTATAATAAATAATAGGATATCACTAAAAATATTAAGTGATGAAAAATATAAAAATGAATTAATTAGATTTATAAGAACATTTGATGCAGGAGTGGAAGGTATAAAGACTACACCAGAAACAATAGAAGAAATAAAAAACAATAATAATTCTATAAAAGTAGAACTTATTCATAGAACAGAAGAAGGTGAATTAAAAGCATTACCTTTAGAATTAGAATCAAATGGTACAAGAAAGATGTTTCATTTATTTGATTTCTTAATGGATACATTAAAAAAAGGTATGGTTTTATTTATAGATGAATTAGATGCTAAACTACATCCTTTACTTACAAGATATATAATAAACTTATTTCATAATAGTGAAACAAATGTAGGAAATGGTCAGTTAATATATTCAACACATGATACTGTTAATTTGAATAAAGAGACTTTTAGAAGAGATGAAATATGGTTTGCTGAAAAAGACAATAACGGAGTTTCAAAAATATATTCATTATCTGATTATAAAATAGATAATGTAAAGGTAAGAAATGATGCAACTTATAATAAAGATTATTTAACTGGAAGATATGGTGCTATTCCAGTTTTAGAGCAATTTGAGATTAATATAAATGAAGGAAAAGAAAGTTGTTAAAAGAGGCAGGAAATCAGAGAATTTACAAATAGCACCGGCAAATTTTCTGATTATCTGTGAAGGTATTCAAACAGAACCTAATTATTTTAATGGATTAAAACATGAAATTAATAAAAAATATGGAAGAAAGGTAGATGTACTTATTCCTAGTATAGATGTAAAAGGGACAGGAATGAATACAGTTAGTTTGATTAATTATGCTGAAAGAGTAGTTAATCAAGCAAATAAAATGTATGGACAAGTTTGGGTAGTTTTTGATAAAGATGATTACGCAGATAATCAATTTAATGCAGCAATTCAAGAATGCGATTACAATGTGGCTTGGTCTAATCCTAATTTTGAACTTTGGTTGTTAGCACATTTAAAGAGAGTAACTAGATATATATCAAAAGATGAGATTTTAAAAGAACTAGAAAAAGAGTTTCGAAAGAATGGCTTGGGAGAATATCAAAAAAATGATGATGAGATATTTGAAAAGTTAGCAAAAGATGGAAAAATACATACTGCAATAGAAAATTGTAAGCAGATGGAAAAATTAACAAAAGAAAATAAAAAATGTTCTGAAAAAAATCCTACTACTATGGTTTATAAAATAGTAGAGAATTTAGAAGAGTATTTATAATAAAAGAATTAATAAGAAAATCTGAGGAGAAAAAACTAAATGGAACAAAATAAAAAGGAAATAATAAAAATATATACTTTGATAAAAGGAATATATCAAGGAATAAAAGAATCAAATTATGAATTGGTTGATGAAAGTACATACGAACAATATAATTCATTAATTAATGTAATATATAAAATAACAAGTGATGATTATTTTAAAATGCTAATGATAGGACTTGAAGATACAGACGAGTATGGAGGCGAAAGTAAATGTGCTAAGTATTTATTTTTGACAAAAATAATTCCTGCTAAAGATTACATAAATGATATTTATATTGACACGAAAGAAGAGATAATACAAAAAGTAGGCGCTTTATATAATTCTATTGAAGATACACAATTACAAAAAAGATGTGGAGATATTCTATTAGAAGCTTCTGGTGCTTTTGACAGAGTAATTAACCAAGCCACTCAAGTTCTTGAAGATAGAATAAAAAAGAAAGCGGGATTAGAAAAGACTAATTTGATAGGTTTACCATTAGTATCAAAAGCTATTCATAGTAAATTAGAGCATACAATATTAAAATTTAATGAAAATCCGGATATTCAGGAACATTACGCTTCATTATTTAAAGGAATTATAGGTGTATATAGAAATTCTACTCATCATGGCTTGGAATATGAATGTTCTAGAGAAGAAGCATTAAAATTTTGTTCATATATAGATTTATTGCTGAAAGAAGTAGATAAATCTGAAAAAATAATTTAATATATTTTTTTAATACATAAGCAGGCAATTTTATTTGCCTGCCTTTTTAGAATGTATAATATATGATTTGTAATTGAAGTATGATATAATATTGATGATAATTTGTATTTAAGGGGGAATAGTTATGCGTAATCCAGAAAGAATAGATGTATTTTGTAATGAACTAGCAAAAATATGGAAAGAAAAATGTCCAGATTGGAGATTTGGACAATTAATGGTAAACGTATTAAATTCTTTTCCAAAAGATCCTTTTTTTTATGAAGAAGAGGAAACATTAAAAGAATTTAAAAAGTTTTTTGGAATTAATGAAGAAGAATAGATAATAAAAAAAGAGCTAATTACTTTAAGTAACTAACTCTTTTTTTCTATATTCTTAATAGATATTAATTATTTATCTATATATAATACATAGCATTATCATGTTATATCTCATAAATAAAATTAATTAATAAGAATAAATATTAATAAATAGAAATTATAGTATATATGTGTTATAAATAAAAAAATAACATTACCAACATTTTTCAAGTTGATCTGCAGTATAAGAATCTACATATTGACCATCTTTTAGTGATACCATATATAAGTTTCCATTTTTGTCAATAATATAACCTTCTTGCTCTCTATATTTTACTCTAACTTTATCTCCAATTTGAAATTCATCATTATTTGAACTAAAAAATCCCATAAGAAAACCTCCTGAATTTATATAAGCATTATATCATAAATAATTTAATATTAAAATCAGTAATGTATAAAGCAAATATTGAAATAAATTTAATTAGCATACGTATAAATACGTGTTATGAAATATTTGAGGAGGGAATAATAAATAATGTATTCAAAAGAATTAGTAAAATTATTACTCAAAGATGGCCGGCAAATAGTTAGTCAAAATGGTTCCCACCTTAAACTAAAGAAAAAAGAGAAAACGGAAATTGTTCCAATGCATAATAAGGAATTAAAAAAAGGCACTCTATAAACCATCTTGAAAAGGAGTGGGCTCAAATAAAGCCCTTCCTAGAGTCTTTTTTTGAATATATATTTAATAAAAGGAGGTCTTTTAAATGAAAAAGTTTTTATATCCAGCAAAAATTATAAAAAATCCAGACAATAGTTATACTGTTGATTTAATTGATTTAGTTGGGTGTACTACAGAAGGAGAAACTTTAGTTGAAGCTTTAGAAAATGCACAAGAAGCAATAGGATTATTTTTAGAGGATTTAAAGGAAGAAGAGTATCCAAAAGCAACTATTCCATATAATCATATTAAATTAAATGAAAATGAATTTATAACTATAATTGATTTTGATATTGATGAATATAGAAGAAAGTATGATAGTAAGGCGGTAAAGAAAACGTTAACAATACCTAATTAGTTAAATACTAAAGCAGAAGAAAAAGGACTAAATTTTTCACAAGTTCTACAATTTGCTTTAAAAAAAGAATTGAATATTGATTTTTAATAATAAATAATTTATAATATTGATGAATACATTATTGATAAATAGATAAGCAGGCAATTTTATTTGCCTGCTGTTTTTGTATGTTAAAAATTGTATTTGAAGATTAGAATTAAAGCAAAGAAAAAGAAGATAGATTTGGAACCATCTTCTTTTTCTTTAGAACAATTTGTTTTAATAAGAAATGAACACATGACTAATATTACACTGTCATTATAGCATTTTAAATTGAAAAAATCAATACATATATATTAATTTATATAAGTCTTTACTTTATTAATTAAATATTGTTTTGAATTTTAATAAAAATTTCTACAATTTAGCGAATATTTTTATGCACTTATTTAGTGTTTTTTTTATTTAATTTTATTAGTTTATATGTATGTACAAAAAATAAAGCACCATTTAAGAACAAACACTAAATGCATTAATTAAAATACCATATATAACAAATAATAATGCTCCTATTATATTAATTATTCTAATTTTCTTTTCACCGTTCATAACAAATGAAATTAAAACAATAACACTTGCTATAACGCCTATTATTTCATACATCTTAATCATTCCTTAAAATATGTTCAATGTGCTTATTATATAACTGTGTATATAAAAGAACAATTATTTATAAAAATAAAATTTAAAAATATATCAGCTAAAAAGTCCTATATAGTTTTTCACTTATATTAAAAAGTAATATATTAGAGAAAAAATAAAGCTGAAAATATTAAATTCATTTACTTTTAATAATATATTTTTATATAATAAGTTCATTTAAAGTTCATAAATATTTGGTATAATATAAACAATTTTGGAAGAAAATGTAAAATTATTGTTTATATATGTACCTCAAGAGGTGATAAAAAAATGTTTAATATTTTAGTAGTAGAGGATGATAAAAACTTAAGAAAGCTAATAACAATTTGCTTAAATAAAAATAATTATAATACATATGAGGCAACTAATGGAGTAGAAGCACTTCAAGTATTAGATTAACATTTTACATGTATTATCACCGATTTATCTAGATTCTAGTAAAACAATAAAGGGAAATAGTAAAGAGATGATGGAAAAAGATTATGAGCAAAAGAAACTTGCATATGAAAAAGCATATAATAAAAAATTAGACTATATTTTTGAAATAGAAGATATAGCGGGTTTGGTAAAAAAATAATGAAAAATGTAGTATTTCTTAGTATAATATAGTATAATCTAACTGGAGGGATTAACATGAAAAACGAATTAAAATTAAAAAGATGTCTTAGATGTGGAAATGTAGTAAGAGCAAGTTTAAATAGCCCAGTTATTTGCTGTGGAGAAAAAATGGTAGATATAGTAGCAAATAGTGTGGACTGTGCAATAGAAAAACATGTTCCAAATTATGAAATAGTAGAAGATGAAGTATATGTAACTGTAAATCATGTAATGGAAAAAGAGCATTATATTGAATGGTTATGTTTAGTAGCAGATAACAAAGAATATATGGTAAAATTATATCCAGAACAAGAAGCAGTTGCAAGATTTCCATATATAAAAGGTTCAACACTTTATGCATATTGCAATAAGCATGGACTTTGGAAAACAGAAGTTGAATAGATAAATTAATGTAAAGTGGTAATTATGCCACTTTATTTTTTATACTCTCTTGAATAAACAAATGTTTTAATGTATAATTGTGTTGGTGATATAATGGAAAATATTAAATTAGATACAAGTGTTCAGTATATAAAAGGCGTAGGACCTAAAATGTATGAACTTTTAAATAAACTTGGAATATATACTGTTAAAGATTTAATAGAGTATTATCCAAGAGTATATGAAGATAGAACAAAGGTAACTTCTATAGATGAGTTTGTAAAAGACCAAAATGTATTATTTTTTGGTACTTTAGTAAAACCAGTATCAGTGGTATATGCTAAAAGAAAAAAGATTATATCTACAGTTGTAACAGATGAAAGTGGTTCACTTGCTTTTTTAACTTGGTATAATCAAGTGTATATAAAAGATAGACTAAAAGAAGGTGAGACATATCTTTTCTATGGAAAAGTAGGTTCTGTTAGCGGAACAAGAGCAACACTAGATTCTTGTAGTATATATGATGTAGAACAATTAGATAAGATACAAGGATTATATCCAATATATAGTTTAACTGCTGGAATTACACAAAATTATCTATTTAAAATAATAAATGAAATAATGGACAAAGATATTTTAGTAAGAGAAGTATTTAGTGAAGAATTTAGAAGAAAATATAGTCTTGCTGAAATAAATTATGCAACACGTAATGTACATTTTCCAAAGTCTTTTGATATGGTAAATGTAGCAAGAAATAGAATAATATTTGAAGAATTATTTTTATTCCAACTTGCATTAATGCACATGAAAGATTCAAATCTTGTTACAAATAAAACTAATGTATATAAAGATATGGATTGTAGTGAGTTTTTAAAAATAATTCCATTTGAACTTACTAATGCTCAAAAGAAAGTAGTGGAGCAAATAAAAGGAGACTTAAGTTCAAATATTGTTATGAATAGACTTGTACAAGGTGATGTTGGTTCTGGTAAAACAATGGTTGCAGCTATAGCAATGTATTTAGCTGTAAAAAATGGATATCAGGCTGCTTTAATGGCACCAACTACAATACTTGCTAATCAACATTATTTAGAATTATCTGGATATTTTGAAAAGCTAAATATGAATGTTGAAATTATTACTTCAAGTACAACTAAAAAACAAAAAGAAAAGATAATTGAAAGATTAAAAAATAAAGAAATAGATGTACTAATTGGTACTCACTCAATAATTGAAGATAATGTAGAATTTAACAACCTAGGGCTTGTTGTAACAGATGAACAACATAGATTTGGTGTTAAACAAAGAATGAAATTATCTTCTAAAGGTAATATAGTAGATACTTTAGTTATGACTGCTACACCAATACCAAGATCTCTTGCAATTATACTTTATGGAGATTTAGACTTATCTATTATAGATGAATTGCCACCTGGAAGAAAACCAGTTGAAACGTGTGTAGTAAATGATTCATATAATCAAAGAGTATATAATTTCTTAAGAAAACAAATAACTGAGGGAAGACAAGTATATGTAGTTTGTCCTTTAGTTGAAGAAAATGAAGAGTTAGATTTAAACTCTGTTGAAAAACTATATGAAGAATACAAACAAGAATTTAAAGATTTTAATGTAGAAATACTACATGGTAAAATGAAGAATAAAGAAAAAGATGCAATAATGCAAAACTTTAAAGAGAATAAAACAAATATCCTTATCTCTACAACAGTTATAGAAGTTGGAATAAGTGTGCCAAATGCAACGGTTATGGTAATAGAAAATGCAGATAGATTTGGTCTTGCAGCATTACACCAATTAAGAGGTAGAGTAGGTAGAGGAAGTGCGGCATCATATTGCGTATTAAAGAGTAATAATAAATCTCCAATAGCCAGAGAAAGACTAGACATAATGAGAAAAAGTAACGATGGATTCTTAATTGCTAAAAAAGACTTAGAACTAAGAGGTCCTGGAGATTTCTTTGGTATTAGACAATCTGGTATGCCCGAATTTAAGCTTGCAAATTTACTCACAGATACAAGAGTGTTAGAGCAAACACAACAAGCTGTAAAAGATATAATGGCACAAGATAAGCATTTAGAAATGGAAGAAAATAGGAACATTAAAGAGGCACTATTTGAAAAATATGGTGAACAATTAAGAAATATTGTAAGTTAGGAGAAATAAAATGATAGATATAGAAAAAGCTAAAAAAGAGTTTATAGAATATGTAAAACAATATGATATAAATAATGGTAGAATAAGATTAAAAATGACACATATTTTAAAGGTAGCAGAAGTATCAAGACTTATAGCTTCTAATTTGAATTTAAGTGAGGAACAAATAAATCTTGCTGAACTTATTGGTATATTTCATGATATAGGAAGATTTGAACAAATAAGATTATATGATACTTTTAGTGATAAAGATTCAGGACTTGATCATGCTGCATATAGTGTTAAAGTATTATACGAAGATGGATTAATTAAAAGATTTTTAGATACAACTAAATATGATTATATAATAAAACAAGCTGTATATAATCATAATAAAGCTAAAATAGATGAAAGTGTAGAAGGTGAAGCATTAATTTTTTCTAAAATAGTAAGAGATGCAGATAAAGTAGATATCTACAGAGTAATAAATCAAGATGCAATGAGTGATGTTTTCTGGTATAAAGAATTTGAAAATTTAGAGATAGGAGAACAAGTATTTAAAGAATTCAAAGAAGATCATTTTGTTAAATATAAAGATGTAAAAAATAATGCAGATTTAATACCTGTATTTTATGGTTATATTTTTGATTTTAATTTTCCATATGCTTTAAAGCTTATTCAAAAGAATGAGTATTTAGAAAACTTTGCATTAAGAATTAAAGAATCATTTAAAAGTGATATTATAGATAGAAAAGTAGAGGAGATACTTGAAATTTGTAATAATTATATGAATAAAAATACGTAAGGTTAAACCTTACGTATTTTTTGTTCTGTTTATGTTTTTATATTATTTTAGTTTATATACTAAAACATTGTTAATACTTTATCACTTAATACATTACCAAGTAAGAATAATCCATAGCAAACAAGAACAGTTATTATAACAGATATAATACTTGTAAGTATTGCTCTAACGAAAGTTAATTTTTTAGGACCCCTTTTAACCTCAGATAATGCAGCATTATTTTTACCTGTTAATATGTCTTTCTTAAATATTTTTTTAGTAACTTTTTGTATTAATCTTTTAGCAGAAAATCTAACACTACCAGTTATTTTTTGATAGTTTATATTTACTGTGTAATAAGTAAAAGATTGTAAAAGTGTACCAATTAAGAAAGCAGATAATAATGGTTTTATTAATATTGTTTTATATTGTGCAATAATAGAGTGATCAAATATCATTGCAAATATTAATTCAACAGCATTATTATTCATTGCAGTATTTATTGAATTGAAAGCTCCAAATAAAAGTACTGCCCATAATATAACTGTAAGTGTTGCAGGTATAAATAATTTTTTTGTATCATAATTGTAAAGTGTAGTAATCATAAGTGCTAGTTTCATTGCAGTATCCATTATAACAATAAGGACAAGTGCAATAAGTATAGCTAGCAATATTATCATAAGCCACATAAAATATCACATCCTATTTTTTGATTTTTGTTAAGTTTATTAGTTTTTCTCCTATACGTTTATATATAGTTTTCTTATGTATGTTTTTTTCTTCTTTTGTTTCTGCGTCTTTTTTTGCATTGTGTAGCTTAATAATTTCTGAATAAAGCATTTCAAGTTTGTCACCAAATTTTTCGATAGAATACTCTTCGGCAGTAGCATTTCCACCTTCTATTAAAGTGTTTCTAAGTTTTTCATCATCTAAAACTTTAATAATAGCATCTTTAAAATCTGTATTCTTTTTAACAAGTATACCATTTTTCCCTGTGTGAATAAATTCAGACAGGTTAGGTGCATATTTAGCAACAACAGGTACTTGAGCTGCCATTGCTTCAATAAATGTTAATCCTTGTGTTTCAGTAACAGATGCATTAACAAATACATCACCCAAATTATAATATTTTGGAACATCACTCCAAGGAACTTTACCTGTAAATATAACTTTATCTTCAATATTTAGCTTTTTAGCTTGTTCTTCTAAAGATTTTTTAGAAGGACCGTCACCTACAATAAGGAATTTGCAATTTGGATAATCTTCAAATATAGAAGGCATATTATCCATTATCACATCTATACTTTTTTCGTCTGCAACTCTACCTAAAAATAGAATTACTTTTTCATTTTGTTTAATTCCTAAAGATTCCTTTAATGCAATTTTTTCTTCTGCAGTAAAGTTAGAACTCTTAAATGGAGTAATATCTAATCCTGTAGGTACAACATATATTGGTTTGTTTTTAACATTACATTTATATTTTAGATATTTAGCTGTTTTGTTAGATGGAGTGATTACACACTCAGCTTTTCTAACAAATCCTCTAGAAAATTTACGTACAACTCTTTTTAAACGAATATTTCTTCCTTTAAGTGGTGTAATGTAATGTACATAATCTTCCCACATTGTGTGATAGGTATGTATAAATGGTAAATTGTATTTTCTTGAAATAATCTTACCAAAAGCACCCAAAGAAAATTCTGTTTGTGTATGTACTATATCTAAATTTAACTCTTTAATTTGTTTTGCTACTTCTCTAGAATAAAATGTAGCTATTCTATTCTTATACTGCTTTGCAATAAGCAGTGGAATACTGTTTAACATATATAACGTTTGATTTTCATTTGGTTGTACAGATTTTGAAGTAGTAAAAACATAAACTTCATGACCACGTTTTTTCATTTCTTGCTCAACCATGTTAATTGAAGTAACAACTCCAGAAGTAACAGGGTTATATGCATCTGTAAATATACCAATTTTCATAATATTACAACTCCTTAAAATGTAATTAAAAAAGATATTACATTTTTGTTAAAAATAACACATATATTATATAATAGTTAGCGAAAAAAGTCAATAAAGTGTGAATGTTTGGTGAAAATAGCAAATTTAATATACTATATGAGATTACATAAATTATAATTACAAATAGATTGACTAAAAAATTATAAATATGTTATAATTTATATTGAACAGTAATATTTATATTATTAATTTAGGAGGATGGATACTAATGAAAAAGATAGGAAGATTAAAATTTAAAGCAAGATTTAAAGAAGTGATAATACTAGTTATATTTATAGCTGTTACATCATTTGCAATAATACAAGTAAAGAACTTGTTAAATCAAGAGAAAATAAAAAGTTTAACAGAGCAAATTAACTTTAACGGATCTAACGAAAATGAGAATATATTTGCTTCATTTGTTAAAGATGAAAATGTACCTTTAAGAGTTGTTGGAAATGCAATAGCTGTTTTAGATATAGCCGACTATTCAATTAGAGGACAAATAGTTGAAGGTGATGATGAAGAAACACTAAAAAATTATATAGGTAAAATTCCAGGAACTGCTGATGCAGGACAAATTGGTAATTTCTGTTTGGCAGCACACAATAATATTTATACAGAATTATTTAGAAACTTACATAAAGTTCAAATTGGAGATAAAGTAAGAATTGTTACTAAGACACATGAATACATTTATACAGTTACTTCAACAGAAGTAGTTGAACCAACTAGAACTGATGTATTACAAGCTGGAACTAAAAGAGAAATAACTTTAATAACATGTACACAAGCTGCTACAAAAAGAGTAATAGTTAAAGGAGAGCTTACTTCTGAAAGAGAATTAGATTCTCAAGAACAACAAGAAGGAGTAAAATAATATGCCAAAGAAAATTAAAAGAGAAAAAGAGTTAAAGTTTAAGAAAAATAATAAAATCTTAAATGTGAATAATATCCATTATTTCTTTTTAGCATTGTTAATTATAGTGGTAGTTACTTGTACATGTGTAGGTGTATATAAGTACTCAAAAGATAAATACCATGTTCATGCAGATGAAGCTATTGTAAGATTTATATATAGCGAAAAAGTAGAAGATGGATATAATGTTTACGAAGTAAAAGAAATGGAAGAAAAAGATATATATGCTACATTTAATACTCCAAACTCAAATGAAGAAAAAAAGTGGAGTAGAACTAAGTTTTTAGATTTTAATGAAGAGATATATCTATCAGGTATAGTAGAAAGTGAAGTAGGAGATAAAGAAACAGATAAAGATGCAACTTGGAGTTTAGAGTTAGAATTTGTTGATGGAACACAAAAATATTATTCAAGTAATTCTAAAGAGATAAATAAAGAAGAGTTAGCAAATATAATATTAAAATATTTTAATCAGGAGATTATATATAAATAATATGCACTATTTAGTTTTAGTTGTTGCATTAATAGCTATAGTACTTGCAATTATATTTAAAATTAATGGGTTAAGTATGTTTTATCCTACATTACTAATTATTCTTGCAGTTATTTTAGATGTACTTTCTAATGTAATAAGCGAGAGAAAAAATAAAAAAATGGATGAAGAATTAAAAAATAGGGTGAAAAAATAGGAATATCTCCCTATTTTTTTGACTTTTTATGCAAAAAATGTTAAAATATAACTTGTGAATTCAAGCGAAAAAGAAAGAAGGAGGGAAGAATAAAATGGCAAAAAAAGTAGTAGCAATTGTTGGAAGACCAAATGTTGGTAAATCAACTCTTTTTAATGTTTTAGCAGGAGAAAAAATTGCTATCATAAAAGACGTACCAGGTGTTACTAGAGACAGAATATATGCTGACTGCCAATGGCGTGGTTCTACATTTCAAGTAATAGATACAGGTGGTATAGAACCAGAGTCTGATGATATTATATTAAAACAAATGAGAAGACAAGCTGAACTTGCTATGGATATTGCAGACGTTATAGTATTTATAACTGATGTTAAAGCTGGTGTTACAGTATCAGATGAAGAAGTTGCTCAAATGTTAAGAAAAACTAAAAAGCCAGTAATTCTTGTATGTAATAAATGTGATAGAGTAGGTAATCCACCAGATGAATTATATGAATTTTATAATTTAGGACTAGGAGATCCACTTCCAATATCTGCAGGTAAAAAACTTGGAATTGGTGAGTTACTAGATGAAATTTATGAAAATTTTGGCGAAGTTGGTCCTGAAATTGAAGATGAAGAAACTATAAGAGTTGCAGTAATTGGTAAACCAAATGCTGGTAAATCTTCTCTTATAAATAGAATACTTGGCGAAGAGCGAGTAATAGTGTCAGATATTGCAGGAACTACAAGAGATGCAATAGATTCATACTTTGAAAATAGTCATGGAAAATATATATTTGTAGATACAGCTGGTATAAGAAGAAAAAATAAAGTATATGATCAACTTGAAAAATATTCTGTACTTAAAGCTAAAAGTGCTATAGAAAAAGCTAATGTATGCTTAATTATGATTGATGCTACAGAAGGTGTAACTGAACAAGATGAAAAAATTGCAGGGCTTGCACATGAAGCAGGTAAAGGTGTTATCATAGTTATAAATAAATGGGATTTAGTAGAAAAAGAAACTCATACTTTAGAAAACTATAAAAAACAAGTATATGATAGATTATCATATTTAAGTTATGCACCAATTATCTTTGTATCAACTGTAACAGGTCAAAGAGTAGATAAATTATTTGAAATGATTAACGAAGTAGACAAGCAAAACAGTCAAAGAGTACCAACAGGACTTTTAAATGATGTTTTAGCTGATGCAATTACAATTACTCAACCACCATCAGATAAAGGTAAGAGACTTAAAGTGTACTATATGACACAAGTATCTACAAGACCGCCTACATTTGTTATATTTGTTAATTCAAAAGAACTAATGCATTTTTCATATGTAAGATATATAGAAAATCATTTAAGAAAACAATTCGGATTTAAAGGAACACCTATACATATGATTATTAGAGAAAGAAAAGGCGAAGAAAAATAAGGTGGTAAAGCAATATGAATATATATTATATTTTGATATTCATAGTAGTTTATGCTATTTGTATGTTTAATCCTGCAATTACAATTTGCAAGAAGAAAACAGGAGCCGACATTAGAAGAACAGGAAATATGGATGCAGGAATAGTTAATGCATTTAAAGTTCTTGGAAGACCACTTGGAACGTTGGTTATTATAATGAACGTACTAAAAATAATCTTAAGTTATTATATAGCTAAATCACTTGGAGTAATGTTTGGAATAAATGTTGCATCAAGTTTGTTTGAATCAATTGTTATTTTAGCAACTATGATAGGACATTGTTTTCCAGCTATATATAAGTTTAATGGTGGTAAAGGGATAATAGAGTTTTGGACTCTTATGACAATATTTAATCCTAAATATGTTGCTATTTGTGTTGCAACAGGATTAATGGTAGTAGCATTTACTAAAGTTATAGCTAAAGGAAATTTAGCAGGATGTATATTATATCTTGTAATATCTATTATTATGGGATGTAGTTACATATATGCATTGATTATATCTTTATGTATTGTATTTTATAGACATAGAGATAATATACATAGAATGAGAAATAAACAGGAAGAAACTATTTAAGAAAGGGAGATAAAAATGGAAGAAATGATTGTTTTCGGACACAAAAGTCCAGATACTGACACAATTTGCTCTGCAATTGTAATGTCAGATTTACAAAAGAGATTAGGAAAAAATGTTAAAGCAGTAAGACTTGGAGAATTAAATAAAGAAACTGAGTTTGCTTTAAATTATTTAAATGTTGAAAAACCAGAATTAGTTGAAGAACTAGCTGAAGGACAACAAGTTATTTTAGTTGACCACAATGAATTTGCACAAAGTGCTAAAAATATTGAAAAAGCTAAAATCAAAATGGTTGTAGATCATCACAGAATTTGTGATTTCCAAACAGCAGAACCTCTATATTATAGAGCAGAACCTGTTGGATGTACTTCAACTGTATTATTCAAAATGTATAAAGAAAATGGATTAGAAGTAGATAAAACAATAGCTGGACTTATGCTTAGTGCAATAATTTCAGATACATTACTTTTAAAATCTCCAACAAAAACAGAAGAAGATGAAAAAGCAGTTAAAGAACTAGCAGAAATTGCAGGACTAGATTATGAAACATATGGTCTAGAAATGCTAAAAGCTGGAACAGATTTAAGTGATTTTTCAGCAGAAGAACTAATTGGACTTGACTGTAAAGAATGTGCTTTAAATGATAAAAAAGCTAAAGTAGCACAAGTTAATACAGCAGATATAGCTGAAATGATGACTAGAAAAGCTGAAATTGAAGCTGCTATGAATAAAGATATAGAAGAAAATAACTTAGACTTATTTGTATTTGCTATAACAGACATTATAAATAGCAATTCACAAGCTATAGTTCTAGGAAAAAATACTGAAATATTTGAAAAAGGATTTGGTAAAAAATTAGAAGAAAATACTGCATTTTTACCAGGTGTTGTGTCAAGAAAGAAACAAATATTACCAGTATTACAAGAAAATGCATAAATTATAATTTAAGTACCCTTAAGTGTTAAGCTTAAGGGTATTTTTTTTTGAAATAAAATGTAGTTGAAATATAATTGTAATAAAAAATAAAAAAACAGGCTAAAATAACTAAATAAGTATATAAATTTTGGATTTTAAGATATAATGTAATATGTAATGTATGGATAGTTTAAGGGGGAAATGTATGAAAAAATATAGAATGGGAGTAATTAGCTTTATAATTATTTGCCTTATACTTTGTACTCGAAATTTTGTTGCGGCAGCACAATGGACTTATGTAGGAGAGGGAGAAATGCCTGTTGGGTATAGATTCCAATATAAAAATATATATGGAGTTCAAAACTATATGTTTACTACAAAATTTACATTGTCAGATGGTAATGAATCAAGACAAGCCTATTGTATTCAACAAAGAGTACATACAGAAAAAGGTGTAGTGTATAATTTGGAAGAATATGGAATAGATAATTTAGGAATGAGTGTAAGTGAACTTGCTGCTCAAAATGTAGAAAATTATGCATATCATGATGGCGGAAATACAGGTTGGAATTATTACATGAATCATTTAGATGATACAATAAGAAGATCTTTAAACGTAGCATTTATGTGGCAAAGAATATATCATCCTAATGACGAATCAGCTATAACTGCTGCTCAATGGTTTATATGGTGTCAAACATATGGATATGCATCAGATTTTATGGATGATTATAGAGATGCAGGTGAAGACTCAAAAATAATTAAAGAAAATGGTCAAGTACTAAAAATTCATGACGGATGGAAATATTTAGATGTAAATTATGGAATTATACAAAACGATTCAGATAATAATGGTATATTATCTAGTTTAGGAATTGGAAAAGTACCACATAGTTGGGAAGGTAAAATATCATACTGGGATAATGACTTTGTATATGCATCTTTAAATAAATATGTCGAATTAGTAAATTATTGGAATAATTTTAACATTAATGAAGAACCAAACTTTGTAATACAAAATGGTGAAGATAATGTATTAACTCCAGGCGAAACTTTAACAATTACAGATACTAATGGAGTAATAAATAAAAAAGAATGGGTATTAAATACAAATGTTGCAGAGGGCATAACAGCTCAAAAATCCGGAAATAATATTATAATAACAGTTTCAGATGAATTTAAAGGTTCTTTTGATGGTTCAGTATTACTTACAAGATTTGGTAATGACGATAATACTGGAATAAGATTATATAGTAATGGTGAAAGACAAGTATTATTTGAAGGAGATTTACCAGAAAAAGAAGCTACTTTTGCTATCAAAGCTATATCAAATAAAATAAGAATAACAAAAGCAGATTCTGAAACGGGTGCTGTATCACAAGGAGATGCAACTCTTGTTGGTGCACAATATGAAGTAAAAAAATCAGATAATACATACTCAACTATATTAACTATAGGGGATAATTTACAAGCTGAAACAGATTGGTTAAGTATAGGTACATACTACATCAAAGAAATACAAGCTCCAAATGGATATAATTTATCAGATGTAGTTTATACAGTTAATGTTACAACAGATTCACCAACAATATACATAGATCAAACTGTTAATGATGATGTTATTAAAGGAAATATAGTAATTAATAAAAAACTAGCCTCAACAGATTATGATGAAGAAATTAATCTTGTAGGTGCCAAATTTAAAGCTACTTTAAAGTCAGATACAAGTAAAGTATATTATTCGAATATATCAGCTGAAAATGGAATTTGTAAAATAGAAAACTTGCCATATGGTACATATGAAATAGAAGAAAGTATAGTACCAGACAATGCATTAAAACTAGAAAACTTTGAAGTATCAATTACAGAAAACGGAAAAGATTATACTTTTGAAAAAGTAGATACATCTAAATCTGTTGTACTAAAAATAAGAAAAGTTGATGCTAATAAAAAAGATACAGATGCACCAGATTATTCACAAGGTGATGCTACACTTGAAGGAGCACAATATACAATATATAGTGATGAAGATTTAACTAATATAGTAGACATTCTTACTATAGACCATAAAGATGAAGAAGGATATTGGTGCGGTCAATCAGGAAAAATTAGAACAGGAACATATTATGTAAAAGAGACAAAAGCATCAAAAGGATATATGTTAGATGAAAATGTTTACGTATATGAACAAGATAATTCATTACAAACAGAAGAAGTTGTATATCTAACTAATACTTCTAGTGAAGAAGTTATGCGTGGAAGTGTATCAGTAATTAAATTTGATAATAATTTAGATGGAACTGATGAAAAGCCAGCGGAAGGTGCTGTTTTAAGACTTACATTAGATTCTGATACAACTAAATATTATGAATTAGAAATAAATGAAGATGGATATGGAGAATTTATTGAAGAAGAATCAAAAGAGAAATATTATCCATATACAATACCATATGGAACATATACTATAACAGAAATTAAAGCTAGTAATGCAGGAGAACATACACATTTTTATTTTACTCCCGAAAAAATAAAAATAACTAAAAATGCTCAAAAAGAATATAGAATATTTTCAGATGAACCTGTTAAAATGTATTTAACTATAGAAAAAATAGATAAAGATACAGACTCAATAGTAAGTCTTGCAGGTGCTAAATATAAAATATGGAATTGTCAAACAAATTCATGGGTATCACAAAAGATTTATCCAAGTGGCAAATATATAGATGAATTTGAAACAAATGAAGAAGGTAAATTAACTTTACCAGATAAAATAGAAGCAGGTGAATATGTTATATATGAAACTCAAGCACCAAAAGGATATTTCTTAAATAAAGAATTAAGAATTCCAGAAAATGAATCAGATTTGGGAGATGCAACAAAAGGTGGTAAATATATAAAAATAGATAAATCTGCTATGGGAATAGAAGAAGATTCAACA
The DNA here is from genome assembly GCA_017626395.1 of Clostridia bacterium. GTDB lineage: Bacteria > Bacillota > Clostridia > TANB77 > CAG-465 > CAG-465. The sequence continues at coordinate 25,344 of JAGAIU010000059.1, forward strand.
CCAGATGGACAAGATTTATATTATAAAGTGGGAATTTTAAATACTCCATTAAAAGCTAAATTAGAAATATTAAAAACAGGTGAAAAATTATCAGATGTTTCAATTGATTCAACAGAATATGGAGAAAAATATACACCTGTATACAAAAATGAAGGCCTAGAAGGAGTAACATACAATATCATTGCAGCAGAAGATATTAAATCATCAGATGAAAATGAAATATATGTAAAAAAAGGAACTGTAGTAGATACAATAACAACTAATGAAAATGGTATAGCAACAACTAAAGATTTATATCTGGGTGAGTATGAAATTGTAGAAATAGTTACACCAGTAGGATATATTAAAGAAGATAATATAGAAAATGTGATATTAAAAAATGAAAACTCTTTAGTAGAAATGGAAACTACAAATAAAGAATTAAATAATATAAGACAAAAGCTAAAAATAAGTTTTGAAAAAGAATATATAGATGTAGAATATTTAAATAATGAAAATCAAAAATTTTGGTCTGTATTTGGAGTGTATTCAAATGAAGAAATTAAAAATTCAGATGGTACTGTAGTTATTGCCAAAGATTCATTAATGGATGTAATAACTATTGAAGGTGAAGAAGAATTTGTAACTAGTAATATAGATTTACCTGCAGGTAAATATTATGTTAAAGAACTAGATACAGCATTTCCATACACAATAAATTTAGAAAAAAAAGAAGTGGAATTAAAATATATTGCTAATAATCAAGAATTTATAACAACACAATTAGATGAATTTATAAATGATTATGAAAAAGGCTCTATAACTTTAATTAAAGTATCAACATCTTCATCAGAAGATTTAACATTAGTTGGAAATAAAGTAGATACAACTACATTAGATGCTAAAGTAAATCAAATGCTAGAAGAAATAAAAGGTATGACAGAAGAGGAAGTTGAAGATTACTTTGCTGAAAAAGAAATTAAATTTGTACCAGGTGCTATATACAAAATATATACAGATAGTGAATGCACACAACCTTTAAAACAAAAAGTTGGCGAAGAATATCAAGAAGTTGAACTTGTAACAACAGAAAGTGGAATAATTAAATTAAAAGATATACCACTTGGAAAATATTACTTAAAAGAAATTAAAGCTCCAAAAGGATATGAGTTATCAGAAGATGTTGTAGAAATAGAGCTTACAAGAGAAGATAAAGGAACAATGGTATATAAAGCTATACTAGAAGAAGTAACTAAATCACAATTAATAACCAAAACAGATATATTCACAGGAGAAGTAATACCAAATTGTACTTTTGAAATAAAAGATGAAAATGGTAAAATATTACTTTATTCAAAAACAAATGAAGAGGGTGAAGGATATATACCTGTAGATATTTTTGTAAATGGAAAAACATATACATATACAGAAATAGATGCACCAGATATATATAATTTAAATGAAGAGCCACATGAATTTGTTGCCAAATTTGATGAAGAAGGAAACTGGCTAACTGAAAAAATAGCAGTAGAAAATACAAGAAAAGAATCAACAGTTACATTAGAAAAATTAGACTTTGCAGATTCAACTCCAATACCAAATTGTAAATTTGAATTAAGAAGTTTAGAAACAGACTTTGTAGTGGAAGGTGTAACAGATGAAAATGGTATATATGTATTTGAAAATATACCATATGGAAAATATACATATACAGAGCTAGAAGCTCCAGAAGAGTATATAATAGATACTGAAGCACATGAAGTTACAATAGATGCAGAAGAAATGAAATTACAAATAACAAATGAAAAAATTCCAGAAACAGGAGATATTCAAGTAGTTGCTTTAGCAATAATCTTAGTTATGAGTATTGCAGGAATTTCATTTAGATTAAAAAATAAAAGAATAAATAATTAATATAAAAAAGTACCCTTAAATTCTAGTTTAAGGGTATTTTTTTGAAATAAAATGTAGTTGAAATATAATTGTAATAAAATGAAAAAAATATGAAAAAATAGCAAAAAAATATATATAATTTTTATGATATAAGATATAATTATTACGAATAGGAGGGAAAAATATGAAAAAACAAAGAAAGGCTTTGATTTTTATAATAGTTGCCTTAGTATTGCTTACTTCAGTAATAAGTTTAAAAAACGTAATTGCTGTAACATATAAAGGATACAAAACAACTATTATAGATTCAGAGGGGTTAGAAATCGAAGTAGCTACAATACGTAGTAACGAAGTTATAGATTCAGAAGAATATATAAAAGCAAATATAGATGAAGTTTATGCAAAAAATGATAAACTTGTTCCTACAGACATAATCATGGTTAAACAGTTAATTGCAGAAGAAAGCAAATTACCTGAAGCAAAAACTATAGATGCTATGTGGGAAAAAGCTAAAGATGCTTTTATAATGTTAAATGATACATATGTATTACTATATGATACAGATGATGATAGTGACTACTATGTAGCTTATGTTGATACTATGCATGATGACGTTACATCAGTAGTAACAGATGTAAGCTTTGCCTATACAAACCTTAATGGTGAAGTTATAACTGATGCTATTTATGATTATGAAACAGGTCTTGCATATGTACCTAAAAAATATACACAAGAAAACAAAAATGGAATAGGACTATGTAATGTTCAAATAGAATTACTTCAAGCAGTAGATTCGGCTACTCCTACTACAACTTTTGATGTTGTTGTTAGCAAGGATGAAGATATTGCAGGAGAATTTGCAACAGACGGTTCTGTAACAGTTGATACTATAAATTCTAAATTTGGTATCAAAATCGCTTTAGACGATAAAGCTAAAGAAGAAATTAATGCAAATTATTTTAAAGTATCTATGAATGGTGCTGAAATAACAGAATGGCAATATTATAGCAATGAAGGTATTCTTGTTCTTGAAGTGATGCCATCTGTAATAGAAACATTAGAAGTTAATATTAGCCAAGATAATATAGATGCTAATGTAGAAAAGATGATGCAAAATGGTGGTATTTCATCATATGCAATTAACTTTGATCAAGCACAACAATATCAAAGTGCAGGAGAATGGACTTTAGATGCACTTCCATCAGAAGGTGCTTTAATTACTATTAAAGGTGGAGACTATATTGATGTTTGGTATGATGCGTGGGATCATGATAGTGCAAACGGAAACTATATACATGAATCACAATTACCATTATATTATGAGGCAAATGTTGGTTCAAACGTATGGACTAGCTTGGTAAATAAAATAATGAATGGTGGTACAGTAAATGCAAATCAACTTGGTGCAAATACAACATGGATACAATATCACGTAACAATTAAGCAAGATGTAACAGTTACAGATACAAATAATGTAAGCTATACAATTGGTGCTGGTGATTGGTTATTAAAATGTGTACACGATGCTGTAACATTCTCAACAGATTGGTGGACACAAATTGATTATGGAAATAGAGTATCACACTCAGCAGAAATAAGAATGAGAGTATTCGAAGTTACAAATGATTATATACTAGTTGGTATGTTAACATCTAAAACACACAACCAAACAGGATCAGGATTATATAAAATTAAATATACTCTTGGAAATGGTAACTTAGAAGTTGGTAAAAAAGATTCATACGGTGACTATGTTGCAGGTGCAACAATACGTGTAACTGGACCAAATGGATTTGACAAAACAATAGTAACAGAAGCCGGAAAACCTACATTATTTGAAGGCGTAAGTAGAGGAGAATATACTATTCAAGAAATATCTGCTCCAACAAATATGATACTTAATTCAACAGCAAAAACAGTAACAGTTAATGCTGGACAAACTACTACAGAGTCAATAGAAGACGTATATCAAAGAGGTAGTGTAACTCTTACAAAATATGATGAAGATAATAGAGGTGCTACTTTAGGAGATGCTGTAATAGAAGGTGCAGAGTTTAGCTTATATGCTTCTGAAGATATTTATGAAGGAAGTCATTTAATATATACTAAAGATCAAGAAATAAAATCTGGTATCGTTACAAAAGCAGATGGTACAACTGATGTAGTAACAAATTTACCAATCGGAAAGTATTATTATAAAGAAACTAAAGCATCAGAAGGATTTAATATTAATACAAACAACATTCCTGTTGAAGTTGTGTATGCTGGACAAACAGCTACAGAAGCTGCACAAGGATATAATGAAGCTCCAGAAAAACCAATATATGGAGATGTAGAAATATTAAAAACATTAGCAGCTACAGATTACGATCCTTCAATACCGCTTTCAGATGTTCAATTTGAATTAACTCTAAAAGCTGATCCAAATCAAAGATATCAATCAAATGTATCTGGTGAAGATGGAATATGTAGATTTGAAGATATACCATATGGACTATATACATGTACAGAAATATTAACAAATGATATGGCATATACAATTCCAACATTTGATGTACAAATAGTAGAAAATGGTAAAACATATTACTTTGAAAAAGAAGATCCAGTTAAACAAATGCAAATTGAAATAGACAAAGATATACTTGTAGAACCAGGTGAACAAACAGATGCAGTAGTATCTGGTGCTATATTTACAGTATATACAGATGCTGCTGGAAAAAATCCATATAAAGATATGTATGGTAATACAGTAGTAATTGGACCAACAACTGAAGATGGATACACAATTTCTAAACTTATGAGAACAGGAACATACTACCTAAAAGAAACAACATTCCCTAAAGGAATAGACCCAGATGCCGTGATTGAAGGAGAAAATGTAACATACAGAAACAAAATATATACAGTTTCATACAACAATCAAACACAAGGAACAAGCTCTGTAAAAGTAACTTTAAGAGTAGATAATGAACCAAAAAGAAATGATATAGAAATAATTAAAACAATAGGTAAAACATCTAATACATCAGTAGCACCACTAGATAAATGTGAATTTACAGCTACATTAAAATCAACAATAGGAACAGATAATGTGTTCTCAAGAAAATGTACAGCTGAAACAGATGCTAACGGATATTGTATAATAGAAGATTTACCTTATGGTGATTATGTAGTTGAAGAAACAAAAGTATCACCAATATCATTAAAATGCGATAATTTTGATGTTAATATAACAGAAGATAGCAAAGTTAAAAAAGATCCATATAGCAAAGAAATAGAAGACGAACCAAAAGTAATGCAAATCAAAATAAGAAAAATCGATGCAAATAAAAAAGACACAGATAAACCAGACTTTACTCAAGGTGACGGAGTGCTTAAAGGAGCTATATATCAAATATACAGATATGATCCACAAACAGATGATTATACAGAGCCTGTATACGAAATAACAGTAGATCACAAAGATAGTGAAGGATACTGGTGTGCAGAATCTCAAGATTTACTAGTTGGTAAATATATGGTTAAAGAAAAAATAAGCTACACAGAAGTAGTTGATGGAAAAACAATTAACTACTCTTATGCAGAAGGATACTTAGCAGATCCAGAAGTATATTATTTTGAACAACAACCAGATTTACAAACAGAAAAAAGAACATATCATTCAGCTACTTCAAAAGAAGAAATTATACGTGGAAGTGTAGAAGTAATCAAATATGATAACCAATTAGGTTATACAGATGAAAAAGCAGCTGAAGGTGCAATCTTAAGATTAACATTAGATTCAAATCCAAGCAAATACTACGACGTAACTATTAATGAAAATGGTTATGGTGAATTTATTGAAGAAGAATCAAGAGAAAAATATTATCCATGTACAATACCATATGGAAAATATACAATAACAGAAGTTAAAGAAAGTAATGCTAAAGAGCATACAAGTTTCTTTATACAACCTGAAAAAGTTACAGTTGAAAAACAAGTACAAAGAGAATACAGAATAGAAGCTGATGAACCAGTTGAAATGTACTTAAAAATACAAAAAACAGATAAAATAACAAAAGCAAATGTAGAACTTGCAGGAGCTGAGTTTAAAGTTTGGAACTGCCAAACAGATAGTTGGGTATCACAAATAACATATCCAAAAGGAGAATATATAAGTACTTTTGTTACAAATAACGAAGGAAACTTAACATTACCACATAAACTAGAAGCTGGTGAATACATTATATATGAAACAAAAGCACCAGAAGGATATTATCTAGAAGAAGCTTGGAGAATACCACAAAATCAAGAAGATATAGGTAATCCAGCAAAAGGTGGGAAATACGCAAAAATAGATAAAGCTGCAATGGAAGTTAAAGAAGATACAGTATCTCAAAAAATGGATTTATACTATGTAGTATATATGCCAAACGAACCATTAAAAGCAAAACTTGAAATATTCAAAACTGGAGAAATGCTAACAGAAGTAAGTACTGAAGCAACAGAATATGGTGAAAAATATACACCAGTATATGAATTAAGAGGACTTGAAGGAGTAACTTACGAAATTCGTACAGCAGAAGATATAATGTCTCCAGATGGAAAAGTAAAATATCTAGATAAAGGTATAAAAGTTGGGGAAATAACAACAGAAGAAGATGGATTTGCATTATCAGATGAATTATACGTAGGTAAGTATGAAGTAAAAGAAATTGCAGCTCCAGATGGTGTTATTATTAATCCACAATCTGAAATAGTAACTTTAGAAAATAAAGATACTTTAAAAAGAGTTGAAATTACAAATAAAGAATATACAAACGTAAGACAAAAATTAAAACTAAGTTTCCCAAAAACATATGATGAAGTAAACTTCGCAAATGGAGAAAACGAAACTAAATATTCTGTGTTTGCAGTATACACAAATGAAGATATTAAAAACTGTGAAGGAAACATAGTAATAAGCAAAAAGAGCTTGGTAGATGTTATAAGAATAGAAGGAGAAGAAGATAATGCTACAAGTACAATAGATTTACCAGAAGGAAAATATTATGTACAAGAAGTTGATGCATCTTATCCATATTCATTAAGTGAAGATATAATTGATGTAGAATTAAAATATAATGGAAATACTAATGAATTTGTAACAACAAGAGCAGAAGGATTTACAAATACATATGATAGTGCTACATTAACACTTATAAAATTATCTACATCTTCTCTAACAGATATAGTGTTAGTAGGAGATAAAATGGATACTTCAAAAGTAGATGAAAAAGTTGCTCAAATAATAAATGATATAAAAGGAAAACCAGAAGCTGAAGTAGAAAAATACTTAAGCGACAACAATATTAAATTTATTGCAGGAGCTAAATATAAAATCTATACAGACGAAGAATGTATGAATCCTTTATACATTAAAGAAAATGGAGTATTTGTAGAAGCTGAACTAGTAACAAATAATACTGGTATGATTAAATTAGAAAAAATACCACTTGGAATATACTACGTAAAAGAAGTAGAAGCACCAAAAGGTTATGAACTTGCTGAAAACGTTGTAAAAGTAGAATTAAATTTAGATAATAAAAATAAAATGGTATACAAACCATTAGTAGATAATACAATAAAAGCTAGATTTATGACAAAAACAGACATATTCACAGGTGAAGTTATACCAAACTGTACTTTTGAAATCAAAGATATGGATGGAAATGTATTATTACACTCTGTAACAAACGAAGCTGGTGATGGTTACATACCAGTAGATATGTTTGAAGATGGAGAAACATATACATATACAGAGATAGATGCACCAGAGATATATGATTTAAATACTGAACCACATGAATTTGTAGCTAAGTATGATGAAGAAGGAAACTGGGCTGTTGAAAAAATCGAAGTATACAATACAAGAAAAACAATAAAAGAACTTATTGTAAGAAAAGTAGATGATGAAACAGGTGAACCATTACAAGGATGTAAATTCTCTATTATATTAGTAGATGAAAAAACAGGAGAGGCAAAACTTGATGAAAATGGCGAAAATATTTATCTTGTAAAAGAAGCTGTAACAGATGAAACTGGAGAATATATTGTAGAAAAACCATATTATGGAACATATCAATTTATAGAAGTTGAAGCTCCAGAAGGATACGAATTAAAAGTAGACATGGAAGGAATGGAATTCACAATAGATAAAAATTCACCAGAAACAGTAATCTTTGAAGTAACAAATACAGGAGATATAGCAGTATATGCTTTAAGTGCAATGGCAATTATATCAGTTTTAGGTATAGTATACGTTATTGTTAAAAATAAAAAACAAAGAGTATAAAAATACTAGAACTATAGAGGGAATGATTTAAATCATTCCTTCTTTTTTATGCCGTATATGTATTAATTTTAATATTTTTATTTCAATTTAGGCATATTTGTAGTAAAATATAGATGTCAATAAATTTATACTATATAGGGGGAGGTAAATATGCAAAAAATTTGGAATGTAAAAAAATATGATAATGAATTGATAAATAAAATAAAAGATACGTATAACGTATCAGAGATTATGGCTAAGTTACTAGTTTCAAGAAATATAGAATTTGATGAAATAGATAACTTTTTAAACGGAACGTTAGAAGATTTGAATGATCCATATGAAATAAAAGATATGGATAAACTTGTAGAAAGAATAGATAGAGCAATAAAAGATAAAGAAAAAATTTGTATATATGGAGATTATGATGTAGATGGTATAACTAGTATCACTATAATGTATCAATTTTTAACAAAACTTGGTGCAGATGTTATGTATTATTTACCTGACCGCTTAATAGAAGGATATGGTATTAATAATAATGCATTAGATGAAATAAAAAAGAAAAATGTTAGCTTAATAGTTACAGTAGACTGTGGTATAACTGCAGTTGATGAAGTAGAACATGCAAAAGAAATAGGACTAGATATCTGTATAACAGATCACCATGAATGTGCGGAAATATTACCTAAAGCACTTGCTATAGTAAATCCTAAAAGAAAAGATGATAACTATAGCTTTAAAATGCTTGCAGGAGTTGGTGTTGCTTTCAAATGTTTAGTAGCAATTGCTAAAAAATATAATTTAGATAAAAATGAATATTTAAGATATTTAGATATAGTTTCAATAGGAACAATATCAGATATAGTTCCACTTGTAGGAGAAAATAGAATAATATCAAGATATGGGCTTAAAATGATGGAAAAAACTGAAAATATTGGTTTAAAAGCATTATTAAAACTTGTTAATTATAAAGAAATAGATAGTATGATGGTATCATTTGGAATGGCACCAAGAATAAATGCTTGTGGTAGAATGGGAAATGCATCTGCTGCTGTTAAATTATTACTTGAGAAAGATGAAAGAACAGCTGAAAGAATAGCATTAGAGCTAGACAACCTAAATCAAGAAAGAAAAGATGTTGAGTCTGTAATTTTTGAAGAGGCATTAGAAACGATTGAAAGAAATCATTTAGACAAAAAAAATAGTATAGTACTATATAAAAATTCTTGGCATAATGGAGTTATTGGAATCGTTGCTTCAAGACTTGTTAATATGTATTATAAACCTGTAATTCTTTTAACTAAAGAGCATGGACTTATTAGAGGTTCTGGTAGATGTCCAGCAGGCTTTTCAATATATGATGCGTTAACTGAATGTAAAGACAAGGTAACACAATTTGGTGGACATGAACTTGCAGCGGGTCTTAGCTTAGAAGAAGAAATGATACCAGATTTTGTAGAAGCTTTTGAAGTTGCAGCAGCAAATCAAAAAGATGGAATATCTGAACAAATTATAGATATAGATGCACAAATTGAAAGAAAAGATTTAAATATTCAAATTATTAAAGATATAAGAAATCTTAAGCCTTATGGACAATCTAATCAAATGCCACTATTTATATATAAAGGGCTAAAAGTAAATGCAATCAGAACTATTAAAGATGATAAACATTTAAAATTAGTTTTAAGAGATGATAAAAGTTTAATTGATGCTGTTGGTTTTTCAATGGGTTCAAGAAGAGATGAAATAAGAATAGGAGATAGAGTAGACGTAGTAGGAAATGTAGAATTAAATAGTTATAATACCCCAAAAACTATACAAATAGTACTACAAGATTTCAAAAAATCAGTTTAACGAATAGGAGAATGTATATGGAGTATAATGAATACTTAGATAGTATAAAAAAGGTTTTAGAAAAAGAAAATATTAAATATGATGAAGAAGAATTAAATAAAGTTATTACTTATGCTTTAAAAATGCATGAAGGAAAAACTATTATTAAAGATAAAACAATAGATTTTGTTGTAGAAGTTGCAAGTGAAGTTGCTACATTAAGACTTGACGATAAATCTATTTATGCTGCAATATTATATCCAGTTGCAGATTATGATAATTTTGATGAAAAAGATGTAATTGAAGCTGCTGGTAAAGAAACACATGACTTAATAATAACATTAAAAAAATTAGAAGAAGATTATAATAAAGATGATAAAATAAATGTTGCTACTAACCCTGAAATATTAAGAAATATGTTCATGGCTATAGCTAAAGATATAAGGGTAGTAATAATTAAAATAGCTGAAAGACTATCATATATGAGAAGAATGAATGCTTTAGAGCCAAGTGTTAGAGAACAAATTGCTAAAGAGTGTTTAGAAATTTATGCACCTATTGCTCATAGACTTGGTATGTCTAAAGTAAAATCTGAACTTGAAGATATTTCATTTAGAATATTATTACCAGAAGAATATCATACAATTAAAGAACAAATTGATGAGAAAAAAGAAGAAAGAGAAGAATATATTGATGCTAGAATAAATGAGGTATCTGAAAAATTAAAAGAACAAGATATAGATGCTACAATATATGGTAGACCTAAACACTTCTATAGTATATATAAGAAAATGAAAGCTAAATCATGTAAAGCAGATGATCTTTTTGATCTTATAGCAATACGTGTTATTGTAAATTCAATTAGAGACTGTTATAACGTATTAGGACTTGTTCATGATATGTATAAACCAATGCCTGGTAGATTTAAAGATTACATTGCTGTACCTAAAACTAACATGTATCAATCACTACATACTACAGTATTTGGTGAAGGTGGAAGACCTTTTGAAATACAAATTAGAACTTGGGATATGCATAATGTAGCTGAACGTGGTATTGCTGCTCACTTCTCATATAAAGAAAAAAGTAAAAAAATATCTGAAGCAGATAAGAAGATTATTTGGCTTAGAAAAACTTTAGAAATCCAAAAAGAAATGGCAGATAATACTGAAAATATGGATAAAATTAAAGCGGAAATATTTGGTGAAGAAGTATTTGTATTTACACCAAAAGGTGAAATAAAATCAATGCCTAAAGGTTCAACACCAATAGATTTTGCGTATTCTATCCATCAAAGAGTTGCTGAACAAATGGTAGGTGCTAAAATCAATGGAAGAATGGTACCACTTAATACTCAACTTCAAAATAAAGATGTTGTAGAAATTGTAACAAGCAAAAACTCTAAAGGGCCAAATAGAGACTGGTTAAAATATGTAAAAACTACAAGTGCTAAAAACAAAATAACAAGTTTCCTTAAAAAAGAAGGTAGAGAAATAAACATTCAAAATGGTAGAGAATCTTTTGAAAAAATAATGAGAAAACAAAAATATTCAAGAGAAGAACTTATGAATGAAAAATTCTTAGAACCAGCACTTAAGAGATTTAACTGTAAAACAATAGATGATTGTTATGAAAATATAGGATTTGGAAGTATTTCTCCAGTAAAAGTAGTAAATAAAATTGTTGAGTTATATGAAGATAGTATGGCTCCAGCAGAAGATATGAAACTAAAAGTTGTTACTAAAAAGAAGAAAAATAACGGTAATGATTTAGTTGAAGTTGCTGGAATAGATAACTGTTTAGTTAAATTTGCTAAATGTTGTTCTCCAATTCCAGGTGATGAAATTGTTGGATATATAACTTTTGCAAATGGTATTTCAATTCATAGAAAAGATTGTACAAATTTAAAAAGCTTAGATATAGAAGCTAGAACTATAAAAGTATCATGGAAAGAACAAACTCATGCGGCATTTAATGCTCGTCTTGTTGTTAAAGCTAACGATAGAGATGGAGTTCTATCTGATATATTAAAAACTATGAAAGAGTTAAAAATTGAGATTACTGAAATTAGTACTAAAGTAACAGAAGATAGAGAAAATATAACTAATTTATGTGCTAACATTAAAGATATTGAATCAATGCAAGCTATGATTAAAGCTTTAAGAAAAATAGATAGTGTATTTGATGTAAGGAGAATAAAATAGTTTATGATTAAAAAATTAGAACTAGAAGTAAAAAGTTTTGGACATTATACAAATACATATTTAATTTATGATGAAAATAAAGAGGCAGTAATTGTAGATCCTGCAGATAAAGCAGAAATTATAATTACTGAAATAGAAAAATTAGAATTAAAACCAAAGTATGTACTTTTAACACATGGTCATGTTGATCATGTGTTAGCTTTGGAAGAAATAATAAAAAAATATAATATAAAAGTAATAGCTAATATACATGAAAAAGATATGTTAGTTGGAAATGTAAGTAATTGTTCTAATGTATTTGGCTTAACTCAAAACAAATATAATCCAGAAGATTTTATATTATTAAATAATGAAGAATATATAAGTATAGGGGACGTGAAAATACAGATGATACATACTCCTGGACATAGTATAGGTAGTTGTTGCTATTACATAGAAAAAGAAAATATATTAATTACAGGGGATACATTATTTTCAGATTGTTTTGGAAGATGTGATTTACCTTCAAGTAATTTAGATGATATGATAAATTCATTGATTAAATTATATAAAAATTTTAGTGAAGCACAAATGTATCCAGGACATGATAATAGTGGAATGAAAGTTATAGATACATATCCAGTAGTAAGAAGATATCTTAAATATACATCAATGATAGATTTAGATGATTTTGTAAATAGCTAAGGAGGAAGATATGAACCATTTTAAAGATATAATAGAAGAAGAAAGTCAAAAAGATTACTATAAAAAATTACATGAATTTGTATATAAAGCATATGAAGAAAGCACAGTTTTTCCAGATAAGAAAAATATATTTGCTGCTTTAAAATACACACCATATGAAAATGTAAAAGTAGTAATTTTAGGACAAGATCCATATCACGGACTAGGTGAGGCACATGGAATGGCATTTTCAGTATGTCCGGGAATTAAGACACCACCTTCATTACAAAATATATATAAAGAACTAAATCAAGAACTTGGTTGTTATATTCCAAATAACGGATATTTAATGAAATGGTCACAACAAGGAGTATTATTATTAAATTCAGTTCTAACTGTAAAAAAAGATACTCCAGCATCTCATAGAGGGATGGGATGGGAAACATTTACAGATAGAATAATAGAAGAAGTAAATAAAAAAGATGAGCCAGTAGTATTTATGCTTTGGGGAAGTTTTGCAAGATCTAAAAAAAATCTTATCACTAACCCTAAACATTTAATACTTGAAGCTCCACATCCAAGCCCATTTTCTGCAAGAACAGGTTTTTTTGGATGTAATCATTTTGTAAATGCAAATAATTTCTTAAAAGATAATAATAGAGAGCCTATAGATTGGCAAATAGAGAATATATAGTAAAGAAGTAGAGAAATCTACTTCTTTTTTACATAAAAATAATAATTATTATACTATGTAATCTATCTTTTTTTAGCGATATATGGTATAATATGGGAGTTAAAAAAGGAGAAAAAGACCAAAAATGAAGACAAGTGATTTTTATTATGATTTACCACAAGAATTAATAGCACAAACACCACTTGAAAATAGACAAAAATCTAGAATGATGGTGTTAGACAGAAATAAAGAAGAAGTAGAACATAAGATATTTGAAAATATTATAGATTACATTGAACCAGGAGATACTTTAGTTATGAATGATACTAGAGTTATACCTGCAAGATTATTTGGACATAGAGTAGGAAAAGAAGAAAAAATAGAAGTTCTTTTACTTAAACAACTATCTGGAGATAGATGGCAAACTCTTGTTAAACCCGGTAAAAAATGTAAAATTGGTGAAACTATAGAATTTGATGAATCTTTAAAACTAGAAGTAGTAGATATACTAGAAGATGGTCAAAGAGTAATTGAATTTAAATATGATGGGATATTTAATGAAATACTAGATAAACTTGGAACAATGCCACTTCCACCATATATTACAGAAAAACTTGAAGATCAAGATAGATATCAAACAGTATATAGTAAAAATAAAGGAAGCGCGGCAGCTCCAACAGCAGGATTACACTTTACTAAAGAAGTATTAAAACAATTAGAAGATAAAGGTGTAAATCTTGTATATGTAACTTTACATGTAGGCCTTGGAACTTTTAGACCTGTAAAAGTAGATGATGTAACAAAACATGATATGCATAGTGAATATTACATCATTACTAAAGAGGCATGTGATATTATAAATGAAACAAAGAAAAAAGGTAAAAGAGTAATTGCAGTAGGAACAACTTCTTGTAGAGTATTAGAGAGTGCAACAGGAGAAGATGGAATAATAACACCTCATGCAGAAGAAACAAAAATATTCATATATCCTGGATATAAATTTAAAATGATAGATGGACTTTTAACAAACTTCCATTTACCAGAATCAACATTAATAATGCTTGTATCAGCACTTGCAACAAAAGATAAAATAATGGATGCATATAAAACAGCGGTAGAGAATAAATATAGATTCTTTAGTTTTGGAGATTGTATGCTAATATTATAGAAAGGAAATATTAAAATATGTTAGAGGTTAAAAATTTAGTTAAATACTTCGGTATTAAAAAAGTAGTAGATAACGTATCGTTTAAATTAAAAAGTGGTAAGATTTTAGGTGTACTAGGTAAAAATGGTGCGGGAAAATCTACAACTTTTAGAATGATACTTAATATATTAGAGCCAGACGAAGGTGAAGTATTATATAATGGTGAAAAAATAGACCATAATGTTTCAGATAAGATTGGATATTTACCAGAAGTTGGTTCGCTGATAGATTCATATACAGTATATGAGCAATGCTTATATTACGGTAGAATGAAATCAATGAAAACTGAACAAATTAAAAGTAATATGTTTGATTTACTTGAAAGATTTGGAATAACTGAATATGCAAATATGAAGATCAAGGAATTATCTAAAGGTAACAAGCAAAAAATTCAGTTTATCATTGCACTTTTACATAATCCAGATTTAATTATACTAGATGAACCATTTTCAGGGCTTGATCCTGTAAGTGTAGAATACTTTAAAAAGATAATTTTAGAACTTAGAGATCAAGGTAAAACTATTATGTTTTCATCTCATATAATGAGTCATGTAGAAATGCTTTGTGAAGAAGTTGTAATAATAGATAAAGGTAGAGTAATTCTAAATTGTAATTTAAATGAAATTAAACAAGAATATGCAAATAAAACATTAGATATAACAGGTAAAATAACAGATAGTGCTTTAAGACAAATAGCTATTTTTGGTACAATTGAGAAAAGAGAAGGAGATAGATACATAGTAAATCTTGCAAATAAAGAAAGAATAAGCGATGTATTTAAGCTATTATATACAAGTGAAATAACAAAATTTTCAGTATTAAATGTATCTTTAAATGACATCTTTTTAGATAAGGTAGGTACAAATTATGAAGAATAGTAAAATTGGTGCAATAATTAAAAATGATCTTGAAAGAAGTATCAAAAATAAATGGTTTGTTATATTAAATATCTGTATGTTAATCTTTACAGTTGCGGGACTTAATTTTAATTCAATAAAGAGCCTTTTTGAAGATGATGAAGTAGCAACTGCAGATCAAATGCATATTTATGTGGAAGATAAGGATGAACTAGCTTTTGAGAAGATAGAAAAAGTATTTGAACTAGATAAGACGGTTACAGTTGAGAAAAAAGATTCTGTAGCAGAATATGAAAATAGCAGTATTGAAGCAAATAAAATACTAGTTAAAGTAAATAAAGATGAAACACATTATATAAATGTTGAAGTACTTTCTAAAGAGGCAGTATCTTCATATTATATTGATGAAATAGAAGCAGTTATAAATAGTGTTAAAGATACTATGATTGCTGAAAACAAAAATTTAACAGAAGATGAAATAAAAGTAATTAAAGAAAATGTAACTTTAAAAAGAACAATGCTTGCAGAAAACGTTGAAGAAAATGATGACTCAATGTTTTTACAAATAATATCTAATTATTTAATATTTTTTGTATTGTTACTATGCTTAAATAAAATAGCTAATACAATATCTCAAGAGAAAATGTCTAAGAGTATAGAATACGTTTTAACTTCTATAACAACAAAAGAATATATGATTGCTAAAGTAGTAAGTATGTGTCTTACAATTGTAGTACAGTTTGTATTTATGCTTGCATACTTAATAATAGCAATAATGATATCATCACTTTTAAATATTAACACAATGACATTACAAGCTAATAGCAATGTAGATGCCATTAGCCCTATAATTAATTTTAAAAGTGTAGGATATGTAGTTATGACATTAGTGTTCATGTGTTTAACTACATTTTTACAAGGTGTAATTCAAGCTGTTATGTCTGCTAAAACTACAAATATACAAGAAGCCGGAAATGCTACATTATTACTTGTAACACTAAATCTTGCACTTTATACAATAGTACTTGCTTTAGTATCTCCAATAAAGAGTATTAATGCAATAACATATATATTATCTATATTACCAATAGCTTCTATGTATTTTATACCTGCAATGTTTATTGTAGGACAAGCAAATGCTGTGCAAATAATAATAGCATTTGTAGTACTAGTAGCATCTTTACCAATATCTGTAATATTAGCACAAAAACCATTTAAAAATGCTATATTAGATTTTACAAATAAAAAAGAAAAGAAGATAGATGGAATAGAGAAGATATTATCTACAAGAGAATATCAAGAAAGAATGATAGATAGAAAAGAAAGTAGTAAAAAAGGTCTTGTAATTGGAATGGCTGTAATATTACTATTAGTATTACAACTTGTTTTAGGATTACTTGTAAGTGTATTTTTAGAAACAATTTCAAATAAAATAACATTTATATCACAAGACAATATATACTTAATTTTATCTTGTATAATATTTGCAGTATCTATTTACTTACCTTATTTATTACTTAAAGCATATATGCCAAAAGAAGAGAAAAAAGAAGAAAGTAAAGAAGAGAAGAAAGCAAGTCTTATTAAATGTATAAAATATATAGCAATATCTATACCAATTATGAGTGTAATTCAAATGATTTGTTCATTTGCAATAGAGAAAATGGGACTAGGAGTAAATGTAACAGATACATTAGGATTATTTAATTATAGTGGTAAATTATCTACTGTTTTAATGTTTATACAAGTTGCAATTTTACCAGCAATATTTGAAGAATTATTTATACGTAAAGGTGTAATGGGAGTATTAAAAAGTAAAGGTTCAATATTTGCTGTAACACTATCAAGTTTAGTATTTGCTACAATACATATGAATACTTCACAATTTATATTTGCATTTTTAATAGGAATACTATTTGGTATAGTAAGAGTTAAAACACAAAAAATGTATCCAACTATGATACTACATTTAATAAATAATGGCTTTGCAGTAATAAGTGCTTTATTTTATAATCATACACTTTTTATAGATATATTCACATATTTTACAATTGCTATTAATGCAGTAGGTTTCTGCTTATTAATATTTATGCTATATCAAAAAGTAATGGAACTTAAAGATAAAGAAAGCATACAAAAATTAAAAGAACAATTAGATTATAGAAAAATAAAATTAAATTTAATAGAGAATATGTTTGTATTTAAAGATTTTACATTTGCTGTAACAGTTGTATTATCTGTAACACTATTTATAGCAATAGATAAAATACTTACATTAATGTAGAAAGGAAATTAAAATGGAAGAAAAAAAAGAAGCTTTAAAATTTGAAGTAAAAAAAGTAGATCCAAGAACAGGTGCAAGACTAGGAGTTATGCACCTGCCTCATGGAGATGTTGAAACACCAGTATTTATGCCTGTTGGTACACAAGCAACAGTTAAATCTATGACTCCTGATGAAATGAAAGATATGGTTAATAGTTATATAATATTATCTAATACTTATCATTTATTCTTAAGACCAGGTCATGAGCTTGTAAAAGAAGCTGGTGGACTTCACAAATTTATGAACTGGGATAGAAATATCTTAACAGATAGTGGTGGATTCCAAGTATTTAGTTTAGGAGCACTAAGAAAAATAACTGAAGAAGGTGTTGAATTTAGATCACATATAGATGGTTCTAAACAATTTATATCTCCAGAAAAATCTATGGAAATACAAGAAGCATTAGGGTCAGATATAATGATGGCTTTTGATGAATGTGCACCATATGATTCATCATATACATATGTTAAAAATTCAATGGAAAGAACAACTCGTTGGGCTAAACGTTGTAAAGACTATCATACAACAACAGATAAACAAGCACTATTTGGAATTATTCAAGGTGGTTTTTATAAAGATTTAAGAGATAAAAGCTTAGAAGATTTAGTAAAACTAGATTTTCCAGGTTATGCTATAGGTGGTATAAGTGTTGGTGAGCCTAAAGAAGATTTCTTAGATATATTAAGATATACAGCCCCTAAAATGCCAGAAAATAAACCAAGATATTTGATGGGAGTAGGAACACCAGATTACTTAATTGAAGCGGTATTTGCTGGAATAGATATGTGTGATTGTGTACTACCTACAAGAATGGCTAGAAATGGTACTGCATTAACACATCATGGACAAGTAAATCTTTTAAATGCTTGTCATAAAAGAGATTTTTCAACTTTAGATGATGAATGTGATTGCTATACTTGTAAAAACTATAGTAGAGCATATCTAAATCATTTATTTAAAACAAAAGAAATACTTGGAGCTAGACTTCTATCTATTCACAATTTAAGATTTTTAGTTAAATTAATGGAAGATGTAAGAGAAGCAATAAAAAATGAAACATTAGTAGAATTTAGAGATGAATTTTATAAAAAATATGGTTATACTAAATAATATAAGTGGTGATGAAATTGGATAAAGAATCAAGAGCACTAACAAGGTCAGTTAGAAAATCTGAAAATTTAATTAAAAGAATAGTTGTTAAATCTATATTTGCTATATTAGCCATGATATTACAAGCTTTAGTTTTTTGGTTTGTATTTAGAACAACAAATGTGGTGTACGAAACTAAATATTATATATATAATTCTATTAGACTATTATCAGTTATATATATATTATCAAAACACGATTCTGCATTATATAAAATGGCATGGATATTATTTATAATGTTTATGCCTGTATTTGGTGTTTGTGTATTTATATTATGGGGAAATAATAGAATAAGAAGGTATAAAGAACTTGAAATAAAAGACATAGAAAATAATACAAACTATTTAATGGAAAATTCATTTGAACTGGATAAGGTATTAAGAGATGAAGACAAATTAATGTATAATATGTTACAATACATTCAAAATATGACTTCATATCCTGTTTGCGGAAATGTGAAGAACAAATATTATGATTTAGGAGAAAAACTATTTGAAGATTTAAAAAAAGATATTAAAAAAGCAAAACATTATATATTTCTTGAATTTTATATAATAGATCAAGGTAAACTTTCAGAAGAGATTTTTAAACTTTTAAAGCAAAAAGCTAAAGATGGTGTGGAAGTTAAAATTATATATGATTCTTATGGATGTTTAGGAAAATTTAAAAGAAAAATTAGAAATGACTTAAAAGATGCAGGCATAGAAATATATGAATTTAATCCGATTTCTTTATTAATTAATACATATTTAAATAACAGACTACATAGAAAAGTAGTAGTAATAGACGGAAATATATCATACACTGGTGGAGTTAATTTAGCAGATGAATATGCTAATATTAAAGAGAAATTTGGACATTGGAAAGATGTGGGAATAAGATTTGAAGGAGAAGTATCTTGGAATTTTACTCTTATGTTCTTAAGAGATTTAAAATTTATAGATAAAAAACAAGAAATAGAATATAATAGATATAAAGCTATTAGCAATGAGTATATAGATAAAAATTCACAAACTCATGGAATAGCAGTTGCTATGTCAGATGGACCCAATAATAGAAAAAATCCTGTTGAAACAGTATATATGCAAACTATAAATACTGCTAAAGATTATGTATATATTACAACACCATATTTTGCAATTTCTGAACAGATGATGGCATCATTACTTAATGCAGCAAGAAGTGGTGTAGATGTAAGAGTAATACTTCCACATATACCAGATAAGAGAATTGTACAAATGGTTACTAGATCATACTATGAAGTATTGCTTTCAGCAGGAATAAAAGTGTATGAATATAAACCTGGATTCATACATTCTAAAACTTTTGTCTCAGATGATCAGCTTGCTATAATAGGAAGCTCAAATATGGATTATAGAAGTATGAACTTAAATTATGAGTGTGTAAGTATGATATATAAAACAGGTTCTGAAATTGATGTAAAACAAGATTTTATTAATATGATAGAAAATTCATGTATAGAAGTAGAACTTAAAGATTGGATAAAAAGACCTTTATTTAAAAAGGTTATAGAATCAGTTCTTACAGCTTTTTCAACTATGTTCTAAGGGGGAATATTATATGAAAGAGTATGCTTTAGTGTTAGAAGGTGGCGGTGCTAAAGGTGCATATCAAATTGGTGCTATGAAAGCTTTAATGGAAAATGGATTTAAATTTAATACAGTAATTGGAACTTCTATTGGAGCTATTAATGCTGCATTCATCGCACAAGGAGATATAGATAAAGTAGAAGAGCTTTGGAAAACATTATCTTTTAAGGAGTTAATGGATATAAATAACGAATTGGTAGAAAATGTTATGACAAATCAAGTGACTATAGAAGACTTAAAAGAAATTAGAAATACTATAAATAGAACAATAAAAGATAAAGGCATTGATCTTAAATTAATGAGAGATATAATGTCTAAGTATATCGATGAAGATAAAGTACGTAATAGTAAAATCAGATATGGACTAGTAACATTTTGTATCACAGATTTTAAACCACAAAAATTATTTATTGAGGATATACCAAAAGGAAAATTAATAGATTATTTACTTGCTACATCTAATTTACCAGGATTTCAAAGAGCTATAATAGATGAAAAAAGTTTCTTAGATGGTGGTGTTTTTGATAACTGTTCAGTTGAGATGTTATATGATGCAGGGTATAGAGATATTTTAGCTTTAAGATTATTTAGAAAAAATCATATTAGAAATTATAATTCTTTAATTAAAAATAAAGATTTAAAACTTAAGATGATTGTTCCAAGTATGGATTTACCTAACATTTTAAATTTTGAAACTAAAACATTAAATAGCCTTTTAAAATATGGTTATGTTGATGCTATAAAACAAATTAAAAAGCTAGATGGTACACAATATGTGTTTAATAAAATAGATGATGAAGAGATAGAAGAATATAAAGAAAAATTTACACCTATGGTTTGCTTAGACATAACAGAAGAGACGGGAGTGAAGTTTAAACCAGGAGATAATATAATAGATGTTACACTAACTAAAACATTTACTAAATTAAATAATATGGTCGCAGAGCAAAAAACTTCTAATTTCAAAAAACAATTAATAAATTTTGTTGAATATGTGGCTCAAAAAGAAAAAGTTTCAATGAATAAAATATACAATTTTAAAAACTTTGTAAAAGAAGTAAAAATTAAAGCTGAAAAGAGAAAGAAATTAAAAGGCATAGATAAAGCTATATATTTAATAATAAATGTTTTATAAAAAATTAAACTCTGATTTTTTTATCAGAGTTTTTTTGAAAAAATATATAAAAAAGTATATTTTTTTTGAATAATGTATGCTATAATTTTTGTGTAAGCCGAAAGGAGTGGTTTAATATATGAAATTAAAAAGAATATTAATGCTATTGATGGCTATAGTTGTAACTTTTAACACAAGTTTAACTACAATGGCAGCAACTTGGGATAACGTAGATAGTTGGGAAAAATTAGAAAATGCTTTTATGGGAGATACAGATTCTGAAGTTATTATTAATTTAACTGGAGATATCGAATGCATTTATGACTTACAAACAAATATTGGACAAAAATATATTATTAATGGTAAAGAATATACATTAACAAATGTTGTTTTAATTGGAGATGGTAGCGTAGAAATTAACGCTTCTCTTAATGGGACAGAATGGACAAGTGCTATTACAACTAGAGAAAATGTTGAAGCTGTAATAAATGGAGATGTCAATTCAAAAGGATATGGTGTTGAAGCACGTCAAAATTCATCTTTAACAGTGAATGGAAATGTTACAACAAGCATAACCCCACCAGATGAAGATGGAAATCTTGAGAATGAAACTATGGATGATCCGGATGGATTTTCTGATTCTGGTTCTGCTGTTTTAGCTTCAGAAGAAGGTACAATAACAATAAATGGTGACGTAACTGCTGGAGATTCATATGGTACATATTCATATGCGGGTAGTGGAATTGAAGCATATGAAAATTCAAATGTAACAGTAAATGGAAATGTAACCGGTGGAAATCAAATTGCAAAGCCAGATGTAAAAACTGAAGAAGGCTATGAAGGAAAAGGTGGAAACGGTATTTCTATGGATTCTACTGCAAATGTAAAGGTGAATGGAAATGTAACTGGTGGAACAGCAAGTGGTGATGGAGCATATGCTGGTAATGGTACAGGAATCGCTTTAATGTTGGAGCACGCAGAAAGAGAAAAAGGTAGTTTATATATTACAGGGACTGTATCTGGAAATCAATCTAGTGCAGAAAATGGTAAAGATGGAAGTGGAATCTTTATATGGCACGCTGAATCAATGGAAGCTCCTGAAACAATGAAATATTCAGATTTTTCTGATGATTATGAAGCTTTTAGATATTTAGCAGGAGAGGCAAGTTATAATATTAGTTTTGTTGCTAGCAGTTTAATGGATTATGAAGAAGGAAAAAAATGGGAAGAAGAACACTACTGGAAAATTTTAGATAATGCATATGAAGAAAAAATAGGCGAATCTTTATGGGCAATTGATGCTGCAGAAGGTTCAGAGTCTATAAATGTTCTAGTAGAGACTATGAATGCTGTTGGAATGACTGAAGAAGAAAAGAATACTTTCATGGAGTCTTTATTTGAAATATATAATGATGCAGCTAATGAACTTGCAGTAATGATTGGAAACATAGAAATAAATTATATTATTCCAGAAGTTACAGTTTCAGATTTTAATGTTGGTGGAGATTCTGAATTAGTAGGCTATTCTCCAGAAGCAGAAGAATGTGCAGAAACACTAAAAGCCAATATTAAATATATAGAATCAAATGACATTGATACAGACACAGATTCATTAAATCCAGAAACAGGAGATAATTTCTTCGTTTGGACTATAATGAGTATTTGTTCAATGTTTGGAATTGTATTATCACTTCGTAAAAAATTAGTAAAATAAAAAATATATTAAAGATCTGAAATAATATTTCAGGTCTTTTTTGCATAATATGTATTGGTGATATTATGAAATTTTGTATCTTAGGTGAAGATAATAGAAGTGTAAAATTAAGAGAAATATATAAAGATAAACAGGTGGAAATGAAAGAAGCGGATGTTATAGTTTGTCCTATACCATTTAGTAAAGATGGAATAAATATAAACAATGAAAAAATTAAAATTGAAGAGTTAATTAAGATAGCAGGTAAAGATAAAATAATTATTTCTGGTGCAATAAAATCTGAAATAAAACAAAAATTTAATGAAAATGAAATAAAATTTTATGATTTAATGGAATATGAGGAGTTTAGTGTTATGAATGCTGTTGCTACGAGCGAAGGAGCTATCAAAAAAGCAATTGAAATGACAGACTATACAATTAATGGTTCTAATGTTTTAATCCTTGGATTTGGGCGAATTGGAAAGATTTTAGCACACAATTTGAGTGGATTTGGAGCTAATATATATTGTGAAGCAAGAAAAAAGAAAGATATTGCATTAATTAAAAGTATGGGATATAATGATGTAGGTTTAGAGGAATTAGATAATATTTTACCCAAAATAGATATTATTTTTAATACAATTCCAAGTATGATGTTAGATAGAAATAGGTTAGATATGTTAAAAGAAAATGTTTGTATAATAGACCTTGCATCTGTACCTGGTGGAGTAGATTTTGAATATGCAGCTAGCAAAAATTTAAATACATGTTGGTATTTGGCAATACCTTCAAAAGATTCTCCATATTCTGCAGCATTATACATTAAAGAAACGATAGATAATATATTAGGAGAGGGAGATAATGGGAGAGAAAATTAACGTTAAAGAAATTGTAAAAAGAAAAAAAGAAGAATTAAAAGTAGAAGTAGATGCTTTAAAATCAAAAGGAATAAATCCTAAACTTGCAGTTATACTTGCAAGTGAAGATGAAGCATCTAAAATATACGTAGGTAAAAAGAGAAAAATGTGTGAGGAAATGGGAATTCTTCAAGAAGAGTTTATATTAGATAACACAGTACAAACACAAGACGTAGTAGATATAATAGAAAAGCTGAATGAAGATAAAAGTGTATCTGGTATTCTTGTTCAATTACCATTATTTAAACATTTAGATATGGACAGAATTCTTGATAGCATATCATATAAAAAAGACGTTGATGGATTTCATCCTTTAACTTTAGGTAAATTATTCATAGGAGAAGACGAGACATTTATCTCATGTACTCCTAAAGGAATAATGACTATATTAGACGATATTGGAACTGAATATGAAGGTAAACATGCGGTAGTTGTTGGAAGAAGTAGAATAGTAGGTAAACCAATATCTCAATTATTATTAAAAAGAGGAGCAACAGTAACAATTTGTCATTCTAAAACTAAAGACATTTCTTCATTTACTAGACAAGCAGATATTCTTGTTGCAGCTGTTGGTAGAGCTCATATAATAACAAAAGATATGATAAAACCTGGAGCAATAGTTGTAGATGTAGGTATAAATAGAATAGATGGTAAAATATTAGGAGATGT
This sequence comes from Clostridia bacterium, assembly GCA_017626395.1. GTDB lineage: Bacteria > Bacillota > Clostridia > TANB77 > CAG-465 > CAG-465. The sequence continues at coordinate 50,424 of JAGAIU010000059.1, forward strand.
AGATACAGAAAATGCTTTAGAAGTTTGTGATAAAATAACACCGGTACCAGGTGGAGTAGGACTTACAACAGTTTTATCTTTATTAGAAAATGTGGTACAAGCTGCTAAAGAACAAAATAACATATAATATAAAAAGAAAAAAGCGAGTTATATTAAAACTCGCTTTTACTCACCATATTCAACTTTATATAAACTATAAAAGTATTCTTCTGGATAGTTCTTTTTAGAATAACTTTCACATTCATAGTTTAAATCTGCTGGTGAGAAATTTGGAACAATTGTATAATCTTTTTTATAGAATTTAGCATATACATCTGATTTGTTTATTGTAATCATAAGTGTTGTATCAATAATGTAATCTTCTGTTTCAATCCATACATGATCGCCGTGTTCAGAATTTTTTGTCCCTTTAAGTATTTCTACTTTTCCTGTGCAAATAGAAGAATCTTGGAGTATAGTGGCTACATAGTGGGCTGTGAGTAAGCAATTTCCAATATTGTAACCATTTTTAAATATCTCTTTTAAGGTGGTCTTTTTGCTACCATCTAAAAAAACAATATCAAAAATCTTTTTTTCAAATTCTTTGCTCCAAGCGTATCTTTCTAATTTAATTTTACGTCTTTTGGATATAATTTTCCTCAAACTTTTTGAAGGTATCATTAGTATCACTTCCTTTTTAATATATTTCCATAGGAGAGTAATTCTAACACAAATTTTAAAGTATGTAAACAAAACTTTTTAATAATTTGCAAAATACAACAAAAAATGTTATAATACCCGTGTTAAAAAGGAGGAATGTGTTATGATGTGGACGTTTTTTTGTTTGTTTACAGTAGCGGCATGGGCTTTGACAGAATTCTTTGGTAAAGTTGGATCTAAACAGAACGAAGAAGACAAACTAAGTCATTGGAAAATAACAGCTTGCGTTGGTTTTGCAATGGGTGCACTTGCTCTTGTATACATACTATTCTTAAACACTGATGTATCACTTGCAAACATTATTTCGTATGCACCAATATCATTATGCTATATAGTCTCAATGATATTTGGGTATGTAGGGTTAAGATATATAATGCTATCTATATCTTCGCCTGTATCGAATGCATCTTGTGGTGTAACATCAATATTATGTGTTATCTTTTTAAATCAAGTATTAACTCCAATACAAGTTGTTGCAGTAGTTGCAATAGTTCTTGGTATAATACTTCTAGGATATACATTTGTAGATAAAGAGGCACAAAAGAGTAGTGATAAAAAATATACAAGAAGTTTAATTGCATTAAGCTTTCCAATGTTATACTGTATACTAGACGGAATAGGTTCTTACATGGATGCTTTATACTTAAATGATTGTATAATGACTGAAAATGAAGTAACAGTTTGTTATTTCTTAACTTTCTTCGTAGTAGGATTACTTGCATGGATTTATGTGGGAATCAAAGAGAAGAAGATGTATAACATTTTCTCAAATAAATGGTTCTGTTTCCAATCAATTGGAGAAGCAGCTGGACAAATTACTTATGTATTTGCTTTATCTGAAGCACCAGCTATTGCAGCACCACTTATTGCTTCGTATGGTGTAGTATCCATACTGTTATCTAGAATTTTCTTAAAGGAAAAACTAACTAAATTTCAATATGTAATAATAGCAATTGTAATGATTTCTATGTTCATATTGTCTTTTGAATAAAAAGCGCTTTTATAGTGCTTTTTATTTTTCCTCTTAACAAATTATCCTTTTATTGATATAATGTAAATAATGAAGGAGAGATTAATATGGTAAATATACGTAAAGCAAGAGTAGAAGATGCATTACAAATAGCAATAGTAAATGTATATACATGGAAAACACAATATTCTGGGTTAATGCCAGAAGATGTAATAGATAATAGAGTAGCAAATGTTGAACAAATGGCTATGAAAAATAAACAAAGAATAATAGATGATGATAACTATATAGTAGCAGAAGTAGACGGAACTATTGTGGGATTTACACGTTATGCTAAATCTACATATAAAGATTATGAAAATGCAGGTGAAATATTTGCATTATATCTTTTAAAAGGATTTAATGGAAAAGGTATTGGCAGAAAGCTATTTGAGGCTGCAAAAGATGAACTTAAAAGAGCAGGATATAATAAAATGATAATAAAATGCTTAAAAGGAAATCCAACTTTAGATTTTTATAAATATATGGGCGGAAAAGTAATAGGCGAAGATAAAATGATTATAGATAATGCAGTACTTGAAGAAGATGTACTTATGTATAATATCTAAATATATATGAGAGGGGAAATAATATGAAAATATTTGTAATTTGTAGTAAAGCATTCTATGGAAATATACCACCAATAAAAGAAGGGTTAGAGAAAAATGGTTGGGAAGTATATTTGCCTCATACATATGAAAATCCTAATGCAGAAAATGAATGGTATGCAAAAGGTAAAGAAGAACATGCTAAAATGAAAGGTGAAATGTTTAGAAGAAGCAGAGAAAGAATAAAAGAAATGGATGCTGTACTTACTTTAAATTTAGATAAGAATGGAAAGAAAAACTATGTAGGTGGTTCTACATTTTTAGAATTATATGAAGCTTTCATGGAAGGTAAAAAGATTTACTTATGGAATGATGTTCCAGAGGGAATACTATATGATGAAATTTCAGGTTTTTCACCGATAGTTATAAATGGAGATGTAAACTTAGTAAAATAGTGTTATCTAAACTTTAATTATATCGTTGTATATTATAGGAGGGGATGCTATGAAAAAATTATTTAAATGTATATTTTGGGTGTGTATTTTATGTTTGGCCGTAGTATCACCATTTATTAATAGTGGATACAATATGTATAAAGAGGCACTTGAAAATATACCTATAGATGAAATGGTAGCAGAGATACAGTCTAAGGAATATTATATTGAACTAGAAGATGTTCCACAGATATATTTAGATGCAGTAATAGCTGTTGAAGATAGGAGATTTTTCTCGCATACTGGTGTAGACATTATTTCAATAGGTAGAGCAATTGTAACAGATATTCAAACTATGAGCCTTAAAGAAGGTGGAAGTACAATAACACAACAACTTTGTAAAAATATATATTTTACACAAGAAAGAAAACTGGAAAGAAAAGTAGCAGAAGTGTTTATGGCGATAGAGTTAGAAAAGCAATTAGAAAAAGAGGAAATTCTGGAACTATACATAAATACTAGTTATTTTGGAAGTGGTTGCTATACATTAAGAGAAGCATCTTTAGAATATTTTGAAAAAGAACCAATGGAACTTAATGAAAGCCAATGTATATTACTTGCAGGAGTACCTAATGCTCCGGCTATATATGCACCAAATGCAAATTTAGAGCTATCTCTTCAAAGACAAGCACAAGTTATCGCAAAGATGATAGATTGTGGTTATCTAACACAAGAAGAAGCAGATAAAATATTAGAACAAGAAATTTAAGAATAGAGATTATCTCTATTCTTTTTGCCTTTTATATGTTAAAATATTATTGGTGATTGTCATGGAAAAATTAGTATTTGTAAAACCAAATTTAGAATTAAAAGATAAAATATTAGAGTATAAAAATGAGCATTTTGAATATTCAGAATATGAAATACATGGTAGCTCTATGCTAGATAAACTTGAATATGAAGAATGGCTAGATAGATTAGATAATAACAAAGATGTAGCAGATACATTTGTAGTTGTTAGAGAAATAGATAATAAGATAATTGGAATTATAGATATAAGATATGATTTATATAACGACTTCTTAAAAAATTATGCAGGACATATTGGATATAGTGTTAGACCAAGTGAAAGAAGAAAAGGATATGCTATACAAATTTTAAATGAAGCAAAGAAATACATGTATAATAAAAATATAAATAAAATAATGTTATCTTGTTTTAAAGAAAATGTTGGTTCAAGAAAAACTATACTTAAATGTGGTGGATATCTAGATAGAGAATTTGAATATGAAGGAGCTATGTTACAAATATTTTATATTGAAAAAGAATCTTTTAAATTAATTACTCCTACTATTGAATATAAAGAAAAAGCTATAGATTTTGTTAATGAATTTTATGAATATAACTCACCAATTAATGGTTGTGGTGGACTGGATAGGTTCTTAAAAAACAATACATATGAAGAGTGGCTAGAAAAAATAGATGCAGATCAAAAAAGAGAAGTAACAGAAGAGAAAGTACCAACTAAAACTATGTTTTTAGTTAATGAAAAAGACAATATTATAGGTATAATAAATATAAGACTTGCCTTAAATGAAAAATTAAGAAAACGTAATGGAAACATTGGTTATAGCATTAGACCAACTAAAAGAGGAAAAGGATATAACAAAATAAACTTATATCTTGGACTTTTAGAATGTAAAAAACATGGATTAAAAAACGTTATGCTAGATTGTGAGAAAAATAACTTGGGTTCTGCTAAAACTATTCAAGCATTAGGTGGTGTATTAGAAAGAGAATATCTAGATGAAGAACTAAACGAAATGGAACAAGTTTATTGGATAGATGTAGAGAAAAGTATAGAAGAAAATTACGAAAAATATAAAAGCTATATAGAATAAAATTGACATAAAACAAATAAAGTGTTATAATATGCATTGCTCAAAAATATATAAGTTTGAAAATGATTATTTGAAAGGAGAATGCCGTATGATTAAGAAAGGTGAATTTAAAGAGGAAATTAAAAAAATATATGATTCGAGCAATAAACAGTATATTACAAGTCAAAGTAACGAGATAGCTAGAAATGATAAAAACATGGCAAAATATGTTTACATTGACGATAAAACAAAAGAAGTTGTAGGATATATTAGTGTATATGAAAAATCGGATTTTGTACAAAAAGAAGAATTTGATGTTAAATTAAGAGGAGTAAAGAAAAACTCTGTATATATCTGGGAAGTTGGAACTATGAAAGGATATGAAGGAAGAGGAATTGCATCTCAACTTGTAAAAGAGGTAGCACAAATATATTCTAAAAACGATATATATAGCTGTGTTGAATGTGAGAATGTACCTTCACTGAAAGTTCATAAAAAATGTGGATTTGAAGTTGTAAAAGATTTTGAAGGGCATTTCTTTGGAGATGAGACAGAAATATACTTAATATTAAAACTTGCAAGATGAAAAGAAAAAGTACATCCAGAATAATGAAATTGGATGTGCTTTATTTTTTTATTTTGTATTTAACTTATATCAAATATTTGATATAATATAAAAGTAAAAAAGGTGGGAGATACGATGAATATTAAAATATTGCATTTAGTAGAAGGTGCTAAAGAGGCAAAAGGAATAACAGTTATTATTGATGTGTTTAGAGCATTTTCAGTTGAAGCATATATTATGAATAACGGAGTGGGTAAATTAATACCTGTTGGAGATATGCAAATAGCCTATGACTATAAAAAAGAAAATCCAGATGCAGTATTAATAGGAGAAAGAAAAGGTGTAATGCTACCAGGTTTTGATTACGGGAATTCACCTTCACAAATAGAAAATATAGATTTTAATGGAAAAACTGTTATACATACAACAAGTTCTGGTACACAAGGAATAGTTAATGCGACAAATGCAGAAGAAATATTAACCGGAAGTTTAGTAAATGCTAAAGCAATAAGTAAATATATTAAAAATAGAGGCATAGAAGATGTATCTTTAGTTTGTATGGGACTAGATTCAAGAGCACCTATTGAAGAAGATACTTTATGTGCGTTATATATAAAAAGCTTGCTAGAAGACAATCCAATGGATTTAACAGAAGCAATAGAAAACTTAAAGGTAACAAGTGGAGCTAAATTTTTTAAAGAAGAATTACAATCTGTATTTCCTGAAAAAGATTTTTGGTTAAGTACAGATGTAGATAAATTTGATTTTGTAATACGACTTGTAAAAGATGAAAATGGATTTGATTACATGGAAAGAATAGATGTAAAATAAATTTTGGAGTGATAAAATGGAAAAAATAAAAAAAGAGGGGTTGCTGGTAATGGCTTTGTTATTTGTTATTACAGCAATTATTATGATAAAGCCATTAAATGATTTAGATGAAGTTTGGAATTATAACTTTGCTAAAAATATATCAGAAGGGAATCTACCATACAAAGATTTTAGTATAATTATTACACCGTTAGTTCCTATTATATCATCAGTGTTTTTAAACATATTTGGAAATGAATTACTTGTAATGAGGGGACTAGCAGTTATTTTATGCACTGCAATTATATATATAGTGTATAAAATATTAGAAAGGTTAAAAGTAAATAAAAAATTAAACTATACTTTTATAATAGGGTTAATATGTATATTTTTACCGCATTTTAGAATAGATTACAATTTCTTTGTACTATTAAATATATTAATAATAATGTACATAGAACTAAAAGATGGAAGTAAAGATAAAGCATTATTAGCAAATATAAAGAAGGATATAGGATTAGGTATATTAGCGGGTATTTGTATATGTTCTAAGCAAACAACAGGACTTGTTGTTGCTTTGATGTTATTAGTATATAAATTGGTATATATAACAAACATTAAAGAATTTAAACTATTTATAAAGAAAATGTTCTTTAGAGCAATAGGAGTTGCAATTCCATTACTTGTATTACTAGGATATTTTATATCAAATAACATAATGAATGATTTTATAGATTATTGTATATTGGGAATTAATACATTTTCAAATTCAATACCATATACCGATTTAATATTAAAGAGCAACTTAATTGTAAAAATATTAGCTGTTATAGTTCCTGTATTTTTAGTATCAAGTATAGTTATATATATAAAGAAGAAATGTAAAAAAGAAGAACTAGAGTATAATTTATTAACTATTATTCCATTTGCACTTGCATCAATGATTGTAGCATTTCCAATATCAGATGAAATTCATTTTTTAGTTGGAGCTTTACCATCAATGATAAGTCTAGTATATGGAATTAATATATTAGCAAGAAAAATAAAAAGTGAAAAGAATAAAAAATTCTTAAAAGATATTTTAAGATGCTGTAATATTCTAATGAGTACAAGTGGCTTAATTACAGCATGTCTAATGTTATGTGAGTGTATAATTACTGCTAGAAATTATACACAAACAAATCATTTTAAATATATAATACAAACTGAAACTATGGCAAATAGTATAAAAACAGTAAATGAATATAGAGAGTCGCAAGATAAAAAAGTATATATATTAGATGCTACATCTGCAATATATACAATTCCACTTGACCAATATACTAAAAATTATGATATGTTTGTAGTTGGAAATTTTGGGAAAGATGGTGAAGATGGAATTATAGAAGACTTAAAGACTAAAGAAGACTGCATCATACTAATAAAAAACGAAAATCATGAGAGAAACTGGCAAAATCCAGAAAAGGTAAGAGAATATATAATAGAAAATATGGAAAAAATAGGCGAAGTTGATGTATTTGATATATATGAAAATTAAATTATTTTAGAGGTGAGTAAATAGTGTTGAAAAAAAACATAATTATATTAGGTGCGGCAAGAAGTGGAAAAACTACTTTAGCTCGAAAATTAAAAAAAGAATATGGATATAACTTAATATCTCTTGATGATATCATTTGTGCATTTGAAAGTATACCAGTGTGTGGCATAAAACATGATGGAGATGATATAGAAGTGTCTAAAAACTTTGCACTGTTTTTAATTAGATACTTAAAGGAATTATCTGAAGGACCTAACTATTATAATGGAATAAAATCTGTTATAGAAGGGACACATATAGATTTTGAACAAGTAATGTCATTTTTAAATCAAGATAAATATAAAGAAAAATATGAGATAATTGGCCTTGTATATGATAATATTTCTGAAGAAGAAATGTATAAAAATATAAAGGAACATGATACAGAAGATGACTGGACATATTGGTGTAGTGATGAAGAATTAAGAGGAAATGTTAGACATTTTATTGAAAGAAATAAATTCTTTAGAGATAAATTTAAAAAATATAATATAAAAACTTATGATGTATCTATTGATAGAAAAAAAGTTTTTGATAGTATATGTTATGAGTTATTTAAAGATAATAAATAGAGAGGAAGAAAAGATGTTTAAATTACATTCAAAATATAAACCTACAGGAGATCAACCAGAAGCGATAAAGGCACTTGTAGAAGGAGTAAAAAGAGGAGATAAAGGCCAAACACTACTAGGTGTTACAGGTTCAGGAAAAACATTTACTATTGCAAATGTAATTGCACAGGTAAATAAGCCAACAATAGTAATGGCACATAATAAGACTTTAGCAGGACAGTTATATGCTGAACTTAAAGAGTTCTTTCCAGAAAATGCAGTAGAATATTTCAT
>JAGAIU010000060.1 GCA_017626395.1 Clostridia bacterium
AATAACAAATACATTTACAGTACCAACAGATATAGTAACATTAACTGCTTCAAAAACATGGGAAGATAATGAAGATTATGCACAAAAGAGACCAGATAGTGTAATTGTAGTAGTGCTAAATGGAGAAACACAAGTACAAGAGAAAACATTAAGTGAAGATAACGACTGGAAATGTGAGTTTACAAATTTACCTAAATATGATTCAAATGGACAAGAAATAAATTATACATTAGCCGAAAAAGAGTCAACACTTGGAGAATTATATTTTTATGAAACAGAAGTAGATAATGGAAATATTAAGATAACAAACTATTTTAGAGTACCAGATATAAAAGTAAGTCTAACAGCTACAAAAGTATGGGAAGATAATAGCAATGCTTATGGAAAAAGACCAAGCAGTATAATTATAGAATTATATGCAAATGGTGTATATAATCAAAGTTATACAATTACTAATGCTTTAGATAGTGACACACAAACATATACATTTAATAATTTACCTAAATATGACGAATTAGGAAATGTAATATCTTATACAATAGATGAAAAAGAAGTAAATACAGGAGATTTATATTTCTACTCTAAAAATGTAAATGGTGGAACAATAACAAATACATTTAAAGTGCCAGATGAAAAGATAACATATACAGTAAATAAAGTATGGGAAGACAATAGTAATATAGCAGGAAAAAGACCAAATACAATAACAGTAGAGTTATATGCAAATGGTGTATATAGAGAAGAAACAACAATAACTAATACAAGGAATGGAGATTCTCAAAGTTATACATTTGAAAATTTACCAAAATATGATAGTGTAGGAAATGAAATTGAATATACTGTAAAAGAGTCAGAAACAGCTGTAGGGGATTTAAAATTCTATACAAGTAATGTAGATAGTAATACAATAACAAACACATTTACAGTACCACAAGAAGAAACTAGTGTAACAGTTACTAAAGTATGGGATGATGAAAGTAACAGATATTCTAAAAGACCAAACAGTTTAGTAATAAATCTATATGCAGATGGTAATTTTAAAGAGAGTTATACAATCACTAATGCTTTAGATAGTGATATTCAAGAAGTCCTTTTTGAAAACTTAACTAAATATAACGAGTTAGGAAATGAGATTGTATATACTGTGGATGAAGAAGAACTTAATACAGGAGATTTGAAATTCTATAAAAAGAATATAAATGGACATACTATAACTAATACATTTGAAGTACCAGATGAAAAAGTAAGTATCACAGCTACTAAAAAATGGGTAGATGTTTCAACAATTAGAAGACCAGAAAAATTAAAGTTATTGTTAAAAGATGGAGATACTGTTGTTCGTGAACAAATAATAGATGTAGATGAAAACGAAACACAAAGTTATGAATTTATAGATTTACCTAAATATGATAGTGAAGGTAATGAAAAAGTTTATACAGTAGACGAAGAAGTAGTAAACGAAAATGATTTATATTTCTATGAAAAAACAGCTATAGATAATGCAACAAATACAATAACAAATACATTTGTATTACCAGATGATAAAATAAGTATAACAGTAACAAAAATTTGGGAAGATAATGAAAATGCAG
>JAGAIU010000061.1 GCA_017626395.1 Clostridia bacterium
AATTATGGCGAAAGACCAATGTACTATATTAAGGATGGCCACCCTGCTATTATTTCAAGAGAAAAATGGGATAAGGTTCAAGAAAAATTAGCTACTGCAAGAAAGAAATTTAAAATTAAAACTGCAGTTGAATTTCCTGAAGTTTATGAAAACATGAACCGTAGTTATTCTAAATTCTTATACTGCCCTTATTGTAAAAACCACTATTATTTAAGAACGATAACTCATGCAGGCAAAGAGCCAACTAAAACATTAAATTGTTCATCAAATAAAAATACAAATAGATGTAAAAATGAATCAGTATTTGTTGAAGTATTAAATAAAATAATAGCAAAGCTATTAATTACATTACAAAAAGAAAGAAAAGCCTTTAGAAAGGCGTTGTTTGAAACATACAAGCAAGAACCGGATGAAAGAACCATTGAGGCACTAAAAGCCCTACAAAGCAAAATAAAAGGCCTTACGGAGCGTTACAGAGAAATACCTCCTACTAGTGAATACAATAATGAATTAAGAACTTCAATTCTAGAAGAATTAACAAAGGTCACACAAGAAAAGAATTTTATTGAAATGACGATTCCAACTGAAGAAGCAATCAATAAACAAGTAAATGAAATAATGGAAATTCTGGATTCTTGTCCTGTTGAAATAACATCAATCGATAGCAGTTCATATAGAAAACTATTTAAAAAGGTTATTGTGTACAATAGAAACAAGCTAGTCTTCATTATAGGAAACGATGACATTTCTAAACTTCCTAAAAAGATAAATCCACAATTTCAAACCTCAATTGAATACAAAATTAGAAAAACAACATTCACTTGTAAGTTTGGAATTTATATTAATAAATAGATCTTAAAGAGCAGAACTCACTTCTGCTTTTTTTAGTTCTTACATCATTTTTCATATAGCTTTGCAGTCTCAACTAAAAACCCTAGATCTTATTTGATCTAGGGAGATATTTAATTAATATGTTTTTCTATTAAAATGTTATCCACTCACCATCAAAGCCACCAGTTGCAGGATCTTGAATAATTGAATATTCAACACTAACTGAAACATTACCAACAGTAAGAGTAGCTACATATGAAGCAACATAAATAGGTTCGTCATTATATGTAATTTCATATTCGCCAATAATTGTTCCATCAACTGTTGCTTCTTGTCTATTACCATTATATATCAAACTGCCTGTAGGAGCTTTTAATGTAATAACTGAAGAATACCCACATCCATCACTACATGACTCAGTAATAGTATTTGCTTCATCATCTGCTGTGTAAACTAAAGTATGATTTAAATCTTCGTCATGGTCGCAAACACAATCTTTTTTATGAGTTCCATTTCCATTATCAATAAATGTGAATTCTGTATGATCACAATTAGTTTCACAATTCTCACATACTCCATTAACCCATACATGTTTACCCTCTAAGCAATTAACTCTAGTAGTCAAATCATCTATTTCTTCTTCATGTCTATTTACTTGATCTTGTAATGTATCAACTGTAGTTGATAGTGTTTCAATTGATGTTTCTAAAGCATCTACTCTAGATTCAATAGATGTAATTAACGCTTTTATTTCTGATTCTAATGTTTCACAAGATTCAATAGTGGCATAATTGCTTGTTACCCAAGATTGTATTTGTCCAACACTTGAATCTAGTGCTTCTTCTAATTCTAAAATTTTTGCTTCTAGTTCAGTATCTTTTGCTTTTAAAGAACTTATATCTGTTTCTAATGCAGTAATTTTACCTTCTAATTCTGTTTTCATTTCAGATAACTTACTATCAATAGAAGTTCCTAAAGATGTAATTGACGCATTAGTTTCAGTTAATTCTTCTTCTAAAGATGTAACTTTAGTTTCTAACGATACAATTTTTCCATCCAATGTTGTATCTAATGCTTTCAAGTCTACTAATGTAGAATTAATAGTTTTCACTTCTTCTGTTATTGGTGCTGTGTTATTTACTGCACTTAATGATACAGATACGATTGATGTTGCAAATGATAGACCACATGCTATAGATAAGATAATATTAAATAATTTACTTTTCATGTCTTTTCCTCCTAAGTTCTATTAATAATATATTCATATAAAGTTGATAATACTTGATTAGCTAATTCTTCCATATTAAATTCGCTAATAAAGTTAACAACTTCTTCTATTCTTTCTTCTGGTACTTTATAAATTCTTAAAGATGTTTGTAAGAATCTTTCTATTTTTCTATCCATTGTAAAATACATTGTACATGGATTAATAATATAACCTCTCATAATACCTGCAGAAGCCATTTCAAGTTCATAAAATTCTTTAGTGTCAAACTCTGGTAAATAATCTTTAAATGTGTCTTCTAATTTTTTAGTTATAAAATCATATATTTTATGTGTTGTACTTGGCATTGAATAACTTACTGCATACATTTCTCTAATATGTTCTTTTGATTCAGCTATATAAAGTTGTAAAACTGATTCAAAAGCATATTTGAATAATTTATCTTCTGTCTTTCCTTTTAAAAATTCATCAGCAAAATTAAATTGATGTTCAATAACTAAATCTACTAAATGACTGAGTAGTGTATCTTTATCAACAAACATACGATAAATTTCATTATAAGTTACACCACAATCATTTGATATATCGTGTATCTTTGTATTTGAATAACCTTTATCAATAAACATCTTAATTGCAGAATGCAAAACTAAAGATCTAGATATTCCCCTTTCTCTTTTTAAAGGTCTTGCCATATTATCAACTCCTTTTTATTACGAACTCGTGTTCGTTATACAAGTTTATTATATAATTTTGTTTTCATTTTTACAATAGGAAATTTTAATATATTACTAAACAAGAATAATTTATATAATTCACTTGAATATGCAACACTTAGTAAATCCACCATTTTCCACCGTAGGGATTTCAACCCTCAATGGCGTTTGGTAGGTGGCTTCAAGTTTAGTGGTGTGCCACACCAGTGACGCAAACTTTATTTTTTACTAAATCCTTATATATAAAAAGCAAAAAAGACCTGAATTATATGTGTTTTAAGCATATAAATCCAGGTTTTTTTGTGTTGTTATTTTTTGTCATTTTTTGCCGATTTCTGTAAATAGTTGTCAAAAGCACACTATTTTAACACATAAAAAA
>JAGAIU010000062.1 GCA_017626395.1 Clostridia bacterium
AAGAATCGTTGAAGCTAATAAAGGAGAATACATAGATCTTTATTCAAAAACTGGTGGAATTATAAATCCATTACAAATAAGATTTATTCCATCAGATGATGAAAATCATGATACTAAAGAAACAGATTGTCCACTAGCTAAACACTTAGGATTCTTAGAAGCATTCTTTAAAACAGCATTTGAAAGTATAACAGAAAAAGAACTTGTAATGTTACTTGCTATAGTTGAAAAACTATATAACAAGAAAGGTATATTTAAGAATACATCTATAAATACACTTCAAAATATGCAACCTGAAGAATTTCCTATATTCTCTGAATTATATGAATTCTTACCAGAATATAAGAAAGATGTAGATAGTAAAGAAAAGGAAAAAATAATTGAACAATTAGATATTCTTTTATCTAGATTCTTAACTGGAACAGATTCATATTTATTTGATGGTCATACTAATATAGACTTATCTAATGACTTAATTGCATTTAACTTACAAGAACTTTTATATAGTGGTAATCAAAGATTAATAAATACTCAAACATTAAATCTATTAACTTATTTAAATAATAGTATTGTTGCTAATAAAATTAATAACGATAAAGTTAAATTAGAAGATAGAAAACATGTAATGATTATAGCTGATGAATTTCACTTATTCATAGATGAAAATAACTTTGAAGTATTAAGAAACTTTGGTCAACTAGCTAGAAGAATTAGAAAGTATTCTGGATCACTTGTTGTTGCAACTCAATCTGTAAAAGACTTTGTAGGTAGTCAATCTATCTTAAGACATTCAACAGCAATATTTAATAATTGCCAATATCAAATGATAGGAATGTTAAAAGAAGATGATCTACTTGCATATCTAGAACTATTTAAACAAAATCCTTTAACAGATACTCAAAAGAATTTCTTAATGAGTGCAAGAAGAGGAGAATTCTTACTTAATATAGATTCTAAAAATAGATTAAGAATTTGGATTAGAGCAACAGAACTTGAAAGAGAAATGATGGGAGAGGGTGATTCAAAATGATAGATGAATTATCAACTAAAGTAACCGACTTTTTCTATGACTATGATCCATACGAATTTAAAGATAATTATGAAGATTATAATGAGGGTTTGGAGGAAACACAGAGAGTGTTATCCTCTAAATCTGAAACAAGAAATCTTATATTTAATTTAAAAGAAATTAATGATGATTTATACGGAGATGAAGATAAAACAATCAAAGAGTTTTTTGATAGAAGTTCATCTTTAATTGAAGAATTAAAAGAGTATGAAAAATCATTAAAAGAAGAATATGTATTATGAAAAAGAAAATATTAAAAATTGTATTGGGTAGTAGTACTGGATTAATAGTACTATCTTTAGTAATACTTATACCAGTATTAATGGTATTAGATTTTTTTGGAGCTAATATTACTGACAATTATGTAGAAAATAATATGGACTATGCTGATAGATATAAGGAAGCAGTTAATATGGCTTTAAAAAATAATAAAGGTTATGTACCTTTAACTAGAATTTTATACTTTTACTTAGAAGATGAAGAACAATCATTTTATCAAATTTATGTAGATAATTTAGATAAAGACTCAAACAAAATGCTTCCAATAAGTGAGGTATGTGAATTGCCAAAGTATAAAAATTTTGATGGGTGTAAAGATTATGAAGATAGTGATCAAATTGATGAGGAACAAAATAAACCGTTTTCTCCACCAATTGATTTTAAGAAAATAACTGTTACATCTTTTTTTATGGAAGAAAGAATTGTATTTGGAAAATCTGATGTACATGGTGGATGGGATTTAGCTACAGGAAATAAAACTCCAGTTAAAGCTGTTTGTGATGGAAAAGTAACAAAGGTAAGTTTTCCTTATAATGAAAATGTTACTAATACTTCAGGAGGTGGAGGTAATCAAATCTATCTTGAATGTGAAGTAGATGAAGATGTCACTTATAAAGTTATATATGCACATCTTTATCCAGATACAGCAAAAGTTAAAGAGGGTCAAATGGTTAAAGCAGGAGATGAACTTGCTGGTGTAGGAACGACAGGATACTCAACTGGTCCACATCTTCATTATCAAGTTGAATTGAATGGAAATAAAGTTGATGGAATGAGTTTAATCGACTTTTCAGATGATACTTCAACCTTTACTCCTAACAATGGATTACCTACATATAATCCCAATCCAAGTTTGGAACTACCATATAAAAGATAATACAATCCCCATTTAACCCCCAAATAAATCCTTTATTTATAAGGAATTATAGATATACAATCCCCAAATTGGGGATAATTTTGCAAGTGCAAAATAAGTTTGATATCACACACAAGCTAGATAAAATCTAGCGAAAATAGGTGTGTAGATATCATTCTCTTATGCTCTTTAAATATTTCTCAAAATATTTTAAATAAATGGGGATTGTATATCACAATTTGGTGATTTTGAAAGAGAGGTAATTATGCATCAATATCCGTTAAGAATCCCTGATGTGTTATGGAAACGAATTGAAGTAGAGGCAGAGTCAAGAGGACTATTTATTAGCGAAATGTTAATTGAAGTAATTGAAAAAGGATTACTTAAAATTTATGAAGAGGAGGCAAAGTATGGAAAAATTAAACCTAAACAAATTGATAGCAAATGACATAGTTAACTATGGAATGGATAAAACTACAAGCTTTAATTACATAGTTAGTCTAAATGATTTTTTAGATGACTATGATGAAGAATCAATCGATTATATTAAGTCTCATATTAGTGACATAATTGAAGCTGTACATCAAAATGAAAATGTAGCAGATCTTCAATACGATGAAGCTAGACAAGAATTTAATATGGTATTTTATTTTAATGGATTATTCAGTAAACTAGATAAAAAAATATATGATACTGCTCAAGATATGGGAATTGATTTTGAAGTAGATGAGGTATGGGAGATTTCATATAATTTAGAAAATTCTGATGAGTATAATGAAATGATTAAAAATACTATTCAAGAAAATTTCAAAACAATGGGTAGGGAGATTTAATATGGCTAATGTTAGAAAACATATTACTATCTCCGAAGAAGCTAATAAGATAGTTGAAAAATATCAAACTGGTAAAAGATTTTCTGATGCTGTAGAAAGATTAATTTTTATGGGTGAGTATAATGATGAACTTGGAAGTTTAATTGATAGAAATACAAAGTTAGTAGAAAGACTAATGTTTAAAGTTAGTTATATTAGTGATTTACTAGATCAATTTTATTCTGATATGGAAATTGAAAATTTACTTAACCCTAAAAATAATAAAGCTCTACAAAAATTCAAAACAAATAGGGATAAATTAAAATATGATGACTAGTACTCCAAATGTAGTAGTAAAAAATATGTTTACACCTAGTTTTAAGAATCTTAATCATATGTATAAAACAAAGTCACAAGTTCATGATTCTACGATGAATATGTTTGATTATTATGCTAATGAAAAAAAGAAAGCATTTTTTATGTTAGATTACTTTAGTGGAAAAATTGGTAAGGATAAAGAAATGAATATTATGTTTGAAAATGGAGAATATGCTACTAAAGATGAAATTGAGAAAAGAAAAAAACAGTATGAAAAATATATTGAGAATTCAAATATTTATAAATTAGTTATTTCTTTTCCAGAAAACTACTTAGAAGAAAATGTTTATATTAAGAAGTTTGAAAAAGATTTGGCAAAGCATATTATTCCAATGTTTTTAAAGAAATGTGGATTTGATGATATTAAAAATATGAGTTATCAATTTTCACTTCATACAAATACTGACAATCTCCATTTTCATTTATCCTTTACTGAAAAGAAACCTAACTATAAAAGAACTTCTAATAAAGAGTTAGTTTATAGACATGCTGGTAAATTGGACCAAAAGGAACTTGGATTTTTAAAAAATGAAATAGAACATTATATTCATAAAGAAAAGGTATTTACACCTTTACTTGAAGAAACAAACAAAGAGATAGAAGAATTAAAAAAGTATTTTAATCCTAAAGAAAAGAATTTTTTATTAAATGATAAGAAAGATATATTATTAGAAGAGAAGATTATAAGATTGGGTGAACTTATAAATGAAAAACGAGAAAATAAGAATCAGCGAATTAAATATAATTCAATTAAAAATAAAGAGATTAGAGATTTAACTCAAGAAATTAAAAGAACTATTTTTTCTAAAAAAGATACAGAACTATATAATGACTATCAAGAATTTAAAAACAATCTAAATGAAATAAATAAGTATTTTACTGAAGTAGCTAAAAGTAATCATTCTGAAGTAGTGGATGATTCTTTTATTAAGTCAAAAAAGAAGTATTTTGATAATTATGTTTTAAATGCAATAGTTAATTATGCTAGTAATAAAAAAATAACTGATAATAAAATTATTCAAGAAATTGTTTATAGAGATTATAAATCAAACAAGAATAAGAGTAGATTTAGTATTCTTAAAAATTATTTATCTTCTTCAACTAGAACTAATAAATTTAAGAATCAATACAAGATTAAACAAGCAGTAAAAAGTATTAATGATGAGCTTGAGGAAGCTGAGAAGGAATTTGAAAAATTATTTAAAAACGATAAAGAATATTCGTAATGTGTGTTATAATGAAAGAGGTGAGATAATATGAAAAAAAGTATTGGAACTTTTGATAATCAAGAACTATATTTAATAGTTGCAAGTTATAGAAATAATAATAGAATCTATCTTGCTGTTGAAACAGAAGAAGAAGGTTTATATGCAGATATTACTATTAATTTATCAGATATGATGTTACCAGATGATGATTATATTTTTGTTAATGGTGATATGACAAGAGAACTAAGAAACTTTTTAGAAGAACAAGGTATAATTGGTGAAACTATTGAAACATACCAATATAATATGGTTAAATATGATATGGCTAAGATAGACTTGGATTTGATTAAAAAATATGACCCAGATGGATTTAAAGAATATGAAAAAAATTCTGATGATATAGAACTCTAATGAGTTCTTTTTTTATGGAAGGAGGATAGTATGGGATATAGATCAGATGTTAGAATCATGACTTCGAGAAAAGGTTTTGACGAATTAAAAAAATTTACAGATAAATATTTGAAAGATAAAAACTATACTTATGGTAATTTACTTGATCAGTTAGATTTGAATAAAGAAACAAAGTATGCAAAATATATTGGATGGAATTCTATAAAGTGGTATGAATACTCAGGATCAGATTATGAAGATGTCAATGCAATTATGGAAGGATTACAACACTTAAAGGAAAAAGACTTTTCTTATAGATATGCAAGAATAGGTGAATCATATGATGATTATGATGAGCATTATTATGAAAGTGAAAAAGAAGAGGAACAAGATTTGGAATATCCATCTATGGAAAGATACTTTGATGATGACTATGTAATTGATAATATGAAACTCGATGCACAAGAGCCAGAGTTAGCATAGAGGTATATTATGTATGAAGATATATTGAAAGATTTGGAATCTAATCTAAGTTTTACATATGGAAATAATATAACTCAATATGATAGCGGATATATATGTGATGTATTTTCTGAAATAGCTGATAGTAATGTAGATATTTATACTTCTGATTTATTTGATTGGGGTAAAAATAATATGTACTATATTGATGAAGCTACAAAAGAGTTTGGAGATCCACATGATATATTAAGACAAATCCAACAAGGTCAATATTATGCTTATGAACAAGAATTATATGAAAATAAAGATGATATTATTAAGTACTTTGCTTATACATATTTAAATGATAATAATATTAAATTAAATGTTGAGCAAGAAGAAGATTTAGATGATTATTTATCTAGTGTAGATTCAAATGATAAATTAGAAGATATAATTGATTATTGTAAAAACATCAATAAGGATTATGAGTTAGCATGAATATAGGATTAATAGTTTTACTTGTAATAATGGTTATTTTTATTATTGGATTTATGTATATTGAACCAATCTTAATGAAACATAAAGTAAAGAATGATAATGAATATGGATCTGCAAGATTTAGTACAGATAGAGAAATAAAAAAGAATTTTAAAAAAGAAAGTATATATCACATAAAAGAAGCTGGTTTTCCAGTTTTTTTTAGTAAGAATTTAAAATGTATTTATTTTGATAGAGAGACACCTCATTATGTGTATCTTGGATCTACTGGATCTGGTAAATCTGTTACAGCTGTAATACCAACTTGTACTTTTATAGCAAAAGCAAAAAAGAAAAGAAGTGTTTTTATCACCGACCCAAAAGGGGAGATTTATCAAGCAACATCGCAGATGTTTCAAAATCAAGGATATAAAATATTAACAATTGATTTTAGAAATCCCGAAAAATCTAATAAGATAAATATATTAAAACCAATAATAAAAGAATATAAAGATTATATTGAATATGAAAGATTATCTAATGAATCTAAATCAGAAGAGGATAAATTAAAATATAATAACAAATCTATGAGTAGTTTAGCAGAGACAAATAGATTAATATCTTCTCTAGCAACAATGGTTATGCAAGATAAAGTAGAACAGAAAGATCCATTTTGGAATGAATCAGCTAAGAATCTATTAGAAGGTCTAATTGGATTCTTTTTAGAAGAGTTTAAGGCTGGAAATATTTCTGAAGAAAAAATTACTATGACTTCTATTAGAAAATTTCAAAACAGTTCTATGGAAGAAAGTAATTTTAAAAAGTTTAAAGATTATATAAATACTAAATCTTATGGAAGTAAATCCAAAGATGCTTTAGTCAGTATATTAAGTGCTAGTGAAAATACATATAAATCTATTACAGCAGTATTTGGTCAAAAAATGAATATCTTTGATGACATTAATGTAGCAAATGTTACAAGTACAAGTGACTTTGATTTTAATATATTAGGAAGTGAACCAGTAGCTTTATATGTAATAGTTCCAGATGAAGATAAAACATATTTTACTTTAGTAACAATTATAGTTGGTCTTTTATATAGAGATTTAGTAAAACTTGCAAATACAACAGAAAAAAAGAAATTGCCATATGAAATTGATTTTATCTTAGATGAATTTGCAAACTGTCCACCACTTGCTGATATTGAGGCAATTGTTTCAGTAGCTAGATCTAGAGGTATGCATTTTCATTTCTTTATACAATCATTTTCTCAATTAGATAATGTATATGGAAAAGAAGTAGCACAAATTATTTTAGATAACTGTGGTCTTGTCTATTTAAAAACAAATACACAAGAAACAGCAGAAGCTATCTCAAAGAGATTAGGTAAGAAAACTATTGAATCTAATAGTATGAGACA
>JAGAIU010000063.1 GCA_017626395.1 Clostridia bacterium
CATCTATAATTCCAGAATCTCCAAAATCTATTACACCACATAATCTATTTTCATCATCAAGTAATAAATGATTACAACTAAAATCATTATGGCATAAGCATTTTTTACCATCAAATATAGTTGTACTATGTAATCTTTGCATAAAGTCTTCTACATATTGTTTTTCAATATCAGTAAGACTATCATATATTGTGTCTTTGAGTAATTGATATTCTTCCAAAACATTTTGTTTATTGTCTATCGTATACAAACTTATTTCACTATAATCTAAATCGTGCATTTGTCTTAAAAACATAGCAATATCTTGCTTTAATAATTCTTGCTTTTCTTTTGATAAAGCAAAATATATTTCTGGTGTTAAAAAAGTTCCTTTTATTTCTTTATAACCTAATATAGAAATATCATCACTAAAATATGAATATTTTACATTTGGTATTTTTATATTAGTATTTAATCTTTGATTTAAGAAATCATAAATTGCTTTTTCTTTTTCATATCCTTTTTTCTTATTAGCACTAAATTTTGTTTTAAATATGTATTCTCCATTTACTAAATATGCTACACTATCATATCCACTACCAATTACCTTAATACTTTCAACTTTAAAATCTTCAAAGTAATGTTCTATTAAGTATTTCATTGCTTTAACATTTGTAACATTATCATCATACCTATATTCCATTAAATAGCAATCTTCTTTTTTACCCTCGTGCAACTCGTGTTCTGGCAAATCTTCAATTATTCTAAATCCAGATTTCTGATATGACCTAATTGCTCTTGGATTATTCTTATGAGGGTCTAAAATAACTGCATTAGCATTTCTTTCTTTTTTTAAAAACTCAAAAATCATTTTTGTATATTTTGAGCCAATGCCTTTACTCCAATATTCAGGTTCTCCTATAAACTGATCCATTCCATAAACTATTTCATTTGTTTTTGGATAATGATAATCAGAATAAAGTTCATCATACATTTTATATACTTGTCCATATCCAATAGGAACATTATCATATTCTATAATTACTCTAAATACTTCATCTTCCCATTTTTCAGTATAATGCTCTTTTAATGATTCTAATGTATATTTTTTATCTCTACCACCATAAAATTCTAATACTCTATCATCAGTTAACCATTTTAGCATTAAAGGAAAATCATCATTTGTCAAAGTTCTTATTCTTATTTTATCTTGTACTATTTCCATTAATTTTCCTCCCTAAAATCATACACATACACTACTTCATCATCTGCGTCATTTATTCCTCCTGCTTTTTCATAACATTTACAAGCAGAAATATTACTTCTATTTGTTATTAAAAACATTTCATAACAATCAATAGTTTTAGCATAATCACGAGCAAATGATATTAAACCTGTTCCATAACCTTTGCCTTGAAAGTCTGGCATAACATCAATAGCGTCAAGATAGAATACTTTTCTTCCATCTGGTTTTAATAAAATATAACCAAAAGCAAAACCTACTATCTTATTATTTATCTTTGCAATAAATCCAAAATCATTTTTATTATCTATAAATTTTTTTAAAACATCTACATTATATTTTGTATTTTCATCATCAACAAAATCTAGCATAAGTTCCAAATCTTGTTCTTCTAATAATTTATATTCCATCTATCTCAACTCCATCTACTATTTTATTTTCTAATTTTATTAGTATTTACACAATCATTAATTAAACTAATTGCTTCCCCAGCAAATTCCTTTAATCTTGTATTATCATAACTATTATTTGTATCACTTAAATAATCTTCCATAGCATTTTTAATAACATCATTATAATTTGAATCCATATTTTCTAATGCCCATTTACCACCATCATATTTTGATAAAGTTAAATCATCTCTGATTAGTGCATAAAATCTACCTTGATTCATCTATATTTTACCTCCACAACTTCGGATTTATCTCGCTGATTTAGACGTATTGTACCATATTTTTGTGAATTTTTCAACTTAGCCACTTCGATTATACTCACGACTTAATAACTTCTTAAATACTTC
>JAGAIU010000064.1 GCA_017626395.1 Clostridia bacterium
GAGCTTGTCAAGTCTGGTGTGTAAATTTTTTAATTAATATTTATAAAAGTGGCATGTTATGTAACATAATGTGCTGCTTTTTCTATAAAATAATATATTAAATTGTCAATGTGCAATATTTGATATTATAATGTTAGATGTTTTGTATATCTATCGCCAAATATATAAATAAGTTGAGGTTGAATGACTTTCCAGTTTTGAATAGGTTTTTTCCATTTTTCACTTAAGTCTTTTATTCTTAAGTATAAAACTTTAAATACAGAACTTTCGCTTGGAAATGCTCCTTTCCCACGAGTTACCTTCCTTAAAGCAGAATTAACAGATTCGACTGGATTAGATGTGTATATACATTTTCTTATTTCTTGTGGTAACTCAAATAGAGGTTCTAGATATTGCATAGAATCCTGAGTTTTTCGTACTATCCTTTTTTGTTCCTTGTATTTTTCACTAAATACATCTAGTTGAAATTCAGCTTCCTCTAAATTAGAACTAGTATATATTTTTTTATAATCTGCAATGATATTTTTTGCTTCTTTTCTTGGGCATATACTATAAAGATTTCTTACTAAATGTACTACGCATCTTTGAGCTTGTGTTTTAGGGAATACTCTCTCTAAAGAACTTTTAAAACCAGCAATACCATCACTAGACATATAAAGTATATCTTCAACACCTCTTTCTTTCAAATCCTCAAAAATATTAGTCCAAAATGTGCTAGATTCTGTGTTATCAATCCACATTCCTAAAATATCTTTTAATCCATTAGCATCTACACCTATAATTATATAAACCGCTTTTTTATCACTTGTTATGTCATCTTTTATTGGAACATATAAGCAATCTGCATAGGTAAAAACATACATAGATTTTAGTTTTCTATTTCTCCACTTTTCTGTTTCTTCATTTACAGCAGATATTAATGTAGTAATTTCATCTTTTCCAATTTTAACTCCATATATTTCCTTAAGAGTTTTTTCTATATCTCTTAAGCTCATTCCTTTTGCATATAATGCTATACATTTATCTTCAAATCCTGTTAGTCTAGTTTGTCCTTTTTCTATGATTACAGGTTCAAATGTAGCATTTCTATCTCTTGGAGTTTTTACTTCTATATTACCGTATTCTGTTCTTACTTTCTTTGCTTTACAATAACCATTACGAGAGTTACTATTCTTTTTTTCTTTTGTATGCTCATATTTTGAATAGTCTAAATGATTTTCTAATTCTGTATCTAGTAATTTTTGCATAAGAGGTTGTAATAGACTATCTAGGAAATTTGTAACATCTAGACCATTTTTTATTTTACCTTCTTTAAATTGTTTTACAGCTTCATCTATTATTAGATCATTAACGCTTTTATTTTCTTCTTTTTTATTTTCAGCTTTTTTCTTCATCATAATCTCCTATATAAAATCAACCTTAGGGTATATCTGTATTAAATCGTTTAAAATCAATGTCCATTCTCTTTTTTTGAATGAAGTAAATCCAAAATAATCATTAACACTCCCTAATTTATCATAAATTTCTTCAATTTCTAATACATAATTATTATTACTATTAAAAGATAACCTTATTTTATCATAAAATTCAAGATTAGCGGAGTGTTTAAATAATAAATTTCTAATATTTTGGCTATATTTATATTGATTTTCGATATTTATTAAATATTTTTGGGCTAATTTCTGATGAATAGCATTATTATATGTTTCAGAAAACTGTGTAAAAGCAGTTTTAAAATCAGTTAAAGTTTTTTGTGTATATAAAGAATGAAGCTTACTAGCCAAATTTTTGGCACAGCGTTCAGATGTATATTTATAATATTTAGGTACAATATGGGTAAGAGAATCTACAAATATTATATCAGGAAATGCTATACGAGCAGTCCTTTTCATATTTTTATTATCATCTACAGATAGAAATAATATATTTTTTAGACCTCTACTTTTTAGGCTTTCAAAGCAATCTAGCCAAAAACGATTATTATTAACTCTATCTTGATAAATATTAATAAATTGTCTGATTCCTTTAATATCAATACCTATTAGTGTATATACATCACTTTTTTCAATATAATCACCTTTTTTTATATTTATTTCATTTTTAATTGCATAGACAACAAGATAAGTGTCGTCTAATTTCCTTTTTGAGCATTCAGCTAAAGTTAATTGGTTCATTTAATTCCTCCATTTCTACATAAAAAATATAGTGTATAAATTTTATTGTTTCTAAAATTTACACACTATATAATACACTATCC
>JAGAIU010000065.1 GCA_017626395.1 Clostridia bacterium
CCAGGATCAAACTCTCGTTTAAAAATCCTATTCTCATTTCACGCTTATATTCGCGAATTTACTAACAAATGTTATTGACGGTTGCACTATTCGTACAACCATTATTCTTGGTTTGTTCTTGCATTGTTTATTTTTCAATGTGCTTTTGTTCTCTCGTTGAGAACGACCTTATTATAACACAAAGATTTAACTTTTGTCAACACATTTTTTAAAAAATTTAAAAGTTTTTTTCAAAACTTTTTTATGTATTTTTTATTGTGTTTGTTATCTCCTTGCGACGTTTATTATAATACTACTTTTTGTTCTCTTTGTCAACACTTTTTTTCAATTTTTTTAACTTTTTTTACAAAAATATTTCAGGCATAAAAAAAGTGCCTATTTTTAGGCACTTTTATCTATTGTACACCTAAATATTCTTCTAAGCATAATCCACTTTGATAAACATCTGTGGCAATATCTACTCCCAGATATCTAATATGCCAAGGTTCATATTTATAACCTGTTATATCTTCTTTTCCTTTTGGATATCTTATTATAAATCCATATTTATGACAATTTTCTGCTAACCATTTTCCAGATGCAGTTTCACCATAAGCATCATCTATCCAGCCGACATCCATTGCAAGCCCTGTTTGATGTTCAGATGTTCCAGGCTTTGCTGAAAAAGTATCAGCTTCTTCTTGACCATATGTAGCTACATAGTTATTATATAAGCTTTCTTGTGTTGCATATGATCTATATCCTGATAAAAGTTGTATATCATGTCCAGCAATTGCTGCATCTTCTTTTAACTCAATAAAAGCTTCCCATACAGTTTGATTTAATCCTGGTGCATAACTTGCAGGTATAGAATGATTTTTATTTACTAATAATATTCCATTTACATATGTAGCTCCCGGAATATTAGAACCTAGTTGTATAACTTCAGGAGCCTTTGGCTTTTCTTTTACTTCAACTGGTATTTTAGTTTCTATTATTGGTTCAGTAGTTGTCTTTACTATTATTTCACAATTTCCCGGAGACTTTGCAATTACCTTTCCATTATTATCCACAGTTGCTATTGACTCGTCACTACTTGTCCATGCAATCTCTTTGTTAACCGAATCACTTGGAACAACATTAGCTGTTAAAGTAGTATTAGCATCCACAACTAAGCTCAATGTAGTTTTATCTACTTCTATTTTTTCTACTGTTGGTCTTATTGTTAATACTATCTCTTTACTTACATTGCTTGTTGTTATTTTTAGTTTATATTCTCCAGCCTTTTTACCTATTATATTCAATTTTTCATCTATTTCAATTGCCTCTTTATCTTCACACTCAATATTAACAGTTCCATTTGTATATTCAGTTCCAATATTTAATTTAGTAGGTATTCCTCTATCTATAACTGTATCTTCAACATTAATTTCACTTGGTACAACATATGCTAAAACATAGCTATTAACATTTTCTCCTAACTCAACACTTGAATATTCATCTTGTATTTTTATACAGTTATTTATTAGTATTTTATTTTCATCTGCTACTTGATATAAAGATACATATTCTTTATCTTTGAAAAAATATGCTGTATTTATTTTAAGCTCAGCTAATCTATTACCACTAACTGCTATTGAATAATAATCTTCTATATTTTTGTCTTTAACTATATTAATATCGACATTCATTTTAGAAGTTATATCTTCATTAGCAATTTGAACCATATATTTTTCAGTAGAAATTACAAGACTTAAATTCTGTTCTTTAATCATATCATATGTATTATCAAAGAGCCATATATCTTTTCCTTTAGTATATATAGTTGTAATTTCTTTCTCTAAATTTACATATGCTACAGCCTGATCATTTATTATTTTATATCTAACAAAGCTTGCAATTAAAAATACAGCTACAAAAATTACTATTATTATCAAAATACCAGCAAGCACATTTTTCTTGTTTTTCTTGTGCTTCTTGCCATTTTTCATAAAATTCACCCCTAATTCATTATAGAATTATATATAGTAACTTCACTTATTTTAATATTTTCATCTACATTAAATATATATTGAACATAAAACTCGTTTTTTAGCTCATTAAGAGTTCTAGTATATTTAGCATTTATAATATATTTATCTTGTTCTACTTGTACATCAATATATTCTTTTCTATCAAAAGATGTATTTTCTATCGGTTCAAAATCTAATTCAATAAATCCATTTTTATAATGTTTATAATCAGTTATAGTATAATCTGAACATGTAAAAAATTTATTTAATATCCTATTAAAAAATTTAACATCTACTTTTCCAAAATTAATATTTTCTTCTTTATTATAATAAGTAGATTCTTTTTTTATTATATCTGAACTAAAATTTTGTCTGTTCTCTATAATGTATCTAACAGCAAAATCTAATTTATCTTGTTCAGACATAGATTTATTTCCCGATTTAGTAATACAAGAAATTACTATACCTTCTACATCTTCAATAATATCAAATATTACATTTTTAGTCAATAATTCTTTTTGTGTTGCTTTATATTTACTAT
The DNA here is from genome assembly GCA_017626395.1 of Clostridia bacterium. Classification (GTDB taxonomy): domain Bacteria; phylum Bacillota; class Clostridia; order TANB77; family CAG-465; genus CAG-465. Next base: position 2,533 of record JAGAIU010000065.1, read on the forward strand.
AACAAACAATAGTTGTTATGCTTAATAGAATTAAAATAGATATTATAATATATTTTTTCATATTATCACCTATTTTACTTTAACATTTAAATATATACTTATTATAAAAAGGTACAAAAAAAGCTAGTTATCAATTAAACTAGCTCTTTTTTTACATTATTTTAGAATTGATGTCCGCATTTATTACAGAATTTTGCTGTTGGTTCAAAAACTTGACCACATTCTGGACAAACTTTTTCCACTTCAACATTTTCTTTCTTAATTTCTTTCTTTTCTTCTTTTAATTTAACTGCTTTTTGTTTTTTTCCACAGTTGATGCAGAATTTACTATCTAAAGGTATAACTTCTGCACATGATTCACAAGTTCTTAGCCCTTTATTATAAAGAATTTTTTTATTCATTTCAGCAATTTCTTCATTTAACTTATCAATTTTTTTAGCTTGTTTTGTAAATTCTTTACCTACATCTTCTCCTGATTTGTATGCATTGTATACTGCTTTACCTATTTCTTCATAAATTTCATCAATATCTGTTTGCTTTTCAGAGATAGAAATTTTTAATTTTGTTTCTTCAATTAATTTTCCAGATTTATCTGCAACAGTATTATATGCATCAGTAGCAGTATCTCCTACTTTTCTAGATATTTCTTCAACTTTCTTCATAAATTCCATATAAATTCCTCCTTATATATGCAATTAAACTATATCACAAACAAATTATATTTTCAACTTATTTCTTTGTTATTATTACGTTGCTATCTTTTTGAGAAATAGTAATAGTATCACCATCAGATATTTTATTATCTAAAAGTTCTTCTGCAACTTTATCTTCTACTTTAGATTGAATAGCTCTTTTTAAAGGTCTTGCACCGTAAACTTCATCAAATCCAACTTCTGAAATGTATTTCACTAAAGATTCATCAATTTCTACAGTTATTTCTCTAGATTTAAGTTTAGCTGCAAATTCTTTTAATAGTATTTCTGATATCTTTTCTACAGAAGTCTTATCTAATTTTTTAAATACTATAATTTCATCTAGTCTATTTAAAAATTCTGGTCTAAATGTCTTTTTAAGTTCATTCATAACCTCTGTTTTATTTTTTTGATATGTCTTTTCTGGTTCTTCATTATTTACAAATCCTATAGTTTTATTTTCTACTATATTTCTAGCCCCGACATTTGATGTCATTATTATAACTGTGTTTTTAAAGCTTACTGTTCTTCCATTAGAATCTGTAAGTCTTCCATCATCTAATATTTGAAGTAAAATGTTAAATACATCTGGATGAGCTTTTTCTATTTCATCAAAAAGGATAATAGAATAAGGTTTTCTTCTAACTTGTTCAGTTAATTGTCCGCCATCATCATATCCAACATATCCTGGAGGTGAGCCTATTAATTTAGAAACACTATGTGGTTCCATATATTCAGACATATCTAGTCTTATCATAGCATTTTCACTGCCGAACATATTATTTGCCAATGCTTTTGTAAGTTCTGTTTTACCAACACCAGTTGGTCCTAAGAATATAAATGATCCTATTGGTCTATTTACATCTTTAAGGCCTACTCTAGCTCTTTTTATGGCTTTAGCAAGTACATCTATCGCTTCATCTTGACCTATTACTCTATTTTTTAATTCTTTATCTAGATTTTTTATTTTTTCTGATTCAGTTAATGTAAGCTTAGTAACTGGTATTTTTGTCCAATTTGATACAACGGTACAAATATCTTCCTTACTAATAGAAACTTCTTTACTATTTTCCTTCTTTTTCCATTTTTCATCTTGTTTAGCTATTTTTTCTTTCAACTCTTTTTCTTCATCCCTAATTTTAGCTGCTTTTTCAAAGTTTTGAGAAATTATAGCTTCTTCTTTTTCTTTAGATTTCTTTTCTAGTTCTTTTTCTAGATTTTTATAGCTATCTGGTTTAGTTAGACTTTTTATTTTAGCTTTTGAACAAGCCTCATCTATCAAGTCTATTGCTTTATCTGGCAAAAATCTATCTGTTATATATCTTTCAGAAAGGATTGTTGCCTCTTTAATAGCTTCATCTGTTATTTTAACCTTATGATGTGCCTCATATTTATCTTTTAATCCTTTTAATATCTCAATTGTATCTTCTATGCTTGGTTCTTCAACAATAACGCTTTGGAATCTTCTTTCTAGTGCACTATCTTTTTCTATATATTTTCTATATTCGTTTAAAGTAGTAGCACCGATTACTTGAATTTCACCTCTAGATAATAGTGGCTTTAATATATTTGCAGCATCCATAGCACCTTCTGCAGAACCAGCTCCTACTATTGTATGTATTTCATCTATAAATAGTATAACATTTGAAGCAGCTTTTATTTCTTGTAATGCTTTTTTTAGTCTTTCTTCAAAGTCACCTCTATATTTAGCACCTGCTATCATAGATGCCATATCTAAAGATACAACTCTTTTATTTTTTAATATTTCAGGAACGTTATTTTCATTAATCATTTGAGCAAGGCCTTCTACAACGGCAGTTTTACCAACACCAGGCTCACCAATTAATACAGG
>JAGAIU010000006.1 GCA_017626395.1 Clostridia bacterium
CCATATGTTTTTGTTTCAACATTTTCTACCCTTTTCTTAGAATAGAATATATATGTTAAAATGGATATTATTATAAATGAACTTGTTGAAAAATAAACACCTATTCCCATGATTTCACCCCATACTATAATAATTATATCACACTTTTACATTTTTTTTACAAAAAAAATATAAGAAGCAATTTCTTATATTTTTCTTAATCTTAATTGTTTAGCACTAGTGTTATCAATTTCATTATTTTCTAACGCTTTTTGATCTAATTCCTTATAATATGAAATATTAACTTTAGAATTTTGCATTCTTTCAAGTGGTTTATCATAGTATGCAATTGAACCAGGTAACCAGTTTTCATTTAATTTTGACATAACTAATGCATTTATTCTTTCTTCTAAATCTTTATAATCAATATTTGTATCATATAATGATATATGATATCTAGGAATATATTGAACCATTTCATCAGATATAGGTGTAACAACGACTTCTCTTATTTCTGGAATGGTTAATAATAAATTTTCTAATTCTTCTGGATAAATATTATCACAACCTGATACGAAATTTCTTTTTTGTCTTCCAACATATTTAAACTCACCATCAGGTGTTTTCATTAAGAAATCCCCTATATTAATCCATCTTTTACCGTTTTCGTCATAAGATATTACTTTTTCAGTTTCTTCTGGATTATTATGATATCCAATCATAACAGAAGGTCCAGAAACATAAAGCAATCCTTTTTCTCCGTCTTTTACTTCTTTTCCAGTATCAGGATCTACTAATTTAACTTCTAATGTAGATATAGGTTCACCCACTGTTCCACTATGATGAATTTTACCATTATTAATCATCATAGAAGCCCAAGTTTCAGTTGCTCCTAATCCATCACCTAATTTAGCATCACTTCCACAGTATTTTAAAGCTTCATTAATTGCATTTTCTGTTGTTTCTTTTTTAGCTTCTCCTCCAGAAGTAGCATAATGTAAGTCAGTAAGTGTTCCAGGTTTTAATCTACTACTAGGAACAAACTTATCTCCTTGTTGCTCAATTAATGAAACCCAATGTGGAGGTCCACCTACGGCAGCTGTCGCATGAGTTCTAACAATTTCATCATAAAAGTCACTAGGCATTGCTTTAATAGTTAAAGCATATTCCATATTATTGCATAATGCATAATGTAAAATTGAACGACCATAAGCCATATGACCAAATGGAATATTACCTAAATGAATCATACCAGGTTCTGCTGGGAATATTGAATTCATACCTTCAACTACTGAATTTAATCCATTATCAGATAATTCAACACCTTTATGAACACCTGTTGAACCACCTGTAAATAAAATATCGCTTAATCCATCTTGTACAAATGGAGCTTTTACATAATCAACATCAGTATAATTTCTCTTTAATAATGATTTTAAATTACTATCTTTTGATAATTTAAAATTACCATTTTTTAATTGTAACAATTTATAACCAATTTTTATTTTTTTATCATCTAATGAATCAACTGGAGAATATAAAATGGTAGAGAAATTTAATGCTTTTTCCCAATCTTTAAAGTTTTTATAACACATATCAACACTAATTACCATTTTAGGTTTAGTCATCTCTATGTCTAACTTTGTTTTTTCTTTATTATCAAATGGACTATAACCAACTACAATTGCACCAATTATATCTAATGCATAAAGTAAATATACTGACTCAGGTGTATTGAATGCACAAATACCAATAACATCACCTTGTCTTACCCCTTTTGAGTATAGTAATCTTACATATTTTTCAATTCTATCATGCATTTCCTCATAAGATATTTTTCTATCACCAAAAGACAAAGCTGTTAAATTCATATAATCTTTGTTTTGTTCTAACATATAATTATATTTGGTTTCATTAATATTTTTCATATATACCCCTCACAATCAAACCAATCCCTTTGTTTGATAGGTTATTCTAGCACATTTTTGGATTTTTGTCAATTTATTGTAAAGTTATTATAGCACAAAAAAAATCGTCCCTGTACTAGCAGACGATCTACTACTTGTTGTTAGATATTTACTACTATACTTCCATACTACATTACTGCATTACTTCTACTACAATACTACTAAAGTTTACTACATAAAAATTACTTCTTACTTCATACTACTTTATCTAACAACAATATTATTGTATAAAAAATGTCGGATATTGTCAATTACTTTTTAAACAAAAAAAGAGGTAGCCCTTTCGGACTACCTATCATTATTTAAACTTCTTAATAATTTCATATCAGGATTTTCATTATGAATTTCTATAATTGTTTTATTGTTTTTTTCTGTTATTTGAGAATGATAATATTCTGCTTTTACTTTTGAATTTAATAAAGATCTTTCTCTTTGCTTTAATAATCTATCTAAAGTAACACACATATAAGTTCTATGGTTCTGACCAATAACATATTTAATTTGGAATCCATTCTTAAATATTTTACTTATTGCTTCTTCTACTAATTTTAAATTATCTTTATCAGCTTGTTCTAAAGATTGATTAATTTCTTTAACTTCTCTTGGATTCGGTTTTCTTTTTTCTTTTATATCATGCTTTATTTGTTCAACAGTAAAATAAGTATAAGATAAATCTTTTAATGGGTTAGAATCTCTTTCAACTTTTCCAGATTCATAACAACTAAATTTATTATATAAAACTGTATCTCTAAAAATTGGGAATCCAATTATTGGAAATATTATAGTTTTATAATGAAGTTGTTTTACTTCTTCTGGAGTCATTAAATCTCTGCCAATTAAATTAGTAGTTTTATCGCCATTATAATTCATAAGTGAAACTGATTGTCTCATACTATTAGATTCAATAGTTTTCTTACCTAATCTCTTTGAGATAGCTTCTGCTGTTTCTTGTGTATTTGTTTTTAAATAGACAAGACCACAGTTATCTAAAATAATTTGTGCAACTTCTTTACCATATACATTATCTAATTGAGAAAATGATTGTATAAAGAAATGAAAATGCATACCTCTAGATCTTGCAACTGATACTATTGCTTCTATATCAGCAAGTGGTGGACAGTTAGCAAATTCATCTAAGATAAAATCAATTTCATAAGGTAATTTTTTCTTTTCATTACTATTAGCAAGTTTTACTAAATCTCTATATAAAAGTCCAACTATAATCGTTACTAAAGTAAAATATGTTTTATCTTCATCTGGAACAATTACATATAAAGCTACTGGTTCACTTCCTAATATATTAAAATCAAAATCACTTGTACTGGTAACATTTGCAACATTAATGTCATCAAATATATTCATCTTTTGACCAAATACTGCTGTAATTGATTTATAAGTGTTCTCACTAGCACTTAATATACTTACTAAAGCATCTTTAGACTTACTTCCATATGATTTAGTGTTTATATAATCTTTAAACTTTTTAAAGTTATTTTCC
>JAGAIU010000066.1 GCA_017626395.1 Clostridia bacterium
TACAGATTTACCTGAATATGATGAAAATGGTAATACAATAGAATATACAATAGACGAAGTAGAAGTAAATACAGATGATTTGAAATTCTATACAAAGACTGTAAATAACGAAACATACACAATAACAAATACATTTACAGTGCCAGAAGATAAAGTAAATGTAGATGTAACTAAAAAATGGGAAGATAATAGTAATGCAAATAATGTAAGACCAACACAAATAACGCTTCAAGTTAAAAATGGAGATGAAGTAGTACAAGAGAAAACAGTAGATGTAACATCAGATAATGAGAAAGTATATACATTTGAAAACTTAGCTAAATATGATGCAAATGGACAAGAAATTGTTTATACAGCAGATGAAAAAGAAGTAGAAGGATATACAAAAACAACTGATGGAACAACAGTAACCAATACTATTAAATCATATAAAGTAACAACAGAAGTAAAAGATGAAGGTGGAACAATAAGCGGACAAGATGAAGAACCATACGAAGAAGTACCACATGGTGGAACAAGTGTAAAAGATATAACAATAACACCAGATGAAGGATATGAAATATCTAAAATAACAATAAATGATGCAGAACAACTATTACCAGATGATCCAACAGTACCATATACAATGGATAAATTTGAAAATGTTACAGAAGATAAACATGTAATAGTAGAATTTAAGAAGAGAGAATATGAAATAACAACAGAAGTAGATGGAGAAGGTGGAGCAATAACTGGTGAAGGAGAAACAACATATGAAACAGTAATACATGGAGAAAATAGTGTAAAAGACATAATAATTACACCAGATGCCGGATATAAAATAACAAGTATAACAGTAAATGGACAAGCAATAGAATTTACACCAGATTCAGAAGATAACTATACATTAGATAAATTTGTTAATATGACAGAAGACAAGCACATAGTAGTAAAATTCGAGAAAAAGGATACTAGTATAATAGTAAAACATCAAACAGAAGATGGAACAGATTTAGTAGATCCTGAAACAGTAAATGGAAAAGTAGGAGATACCTATACTACAACAGAAAAAGATTTCGAAGATTACGAAATAAAAACAATACCAGATAATGCAAATGGTACAATGACAGAAGAACAAATAGAAGTAATCTATGTATATAGTTTGGTAAAAGGAAAAATAACAGTCACAAAAGTAGATATAAATGATACAAATACCAAACTTTCAGGTGCAACATTCAAACTAGAAAAACTAGATGATAATGGAAATATAGATACAACATTTACATCACAAGAAAAGACAACAGAAAGTGCTGGAACAGTTGAATTTGTAGATTTACTAGTTGGAAAATATCAAATAACAGAAACTATTGCTCCAGAAGGATATGAATTAAATACAGAAGTAACAGAAGTAGAAGTAACAAAAGAAAATAGAGAACTAAATGTAACAGTTAAAAACAGGGAGAAATTAGTATTACCAGAGACTGGTGAAATAAACTATACAGTTATAATATCGGCAGTAGGTATTGTAGTAATGTCAATTGCATTAATAATATTAAAAAACACTAGAAATAAAAAAGAAAATATCTAGTAATTAAATAGGATTAAAACAATAAGTTTTAGTCCTATTTTTTATGCTTAAAATAAGACTATTATTACCAAAATATTACATTAAAATAACAATTAAATATTATATTTAAAAAGCTTGGTTTATCGAAAGAAAAAAGTATCGAAAAATGATATAATTTAAGCAAAATTAGGAGTGGAAAAATATATATGAAAAATAGGAAAAAAGTATATATAGGGATAATAGCGATTTTAGCAATTATACTATCAAGTATAATTTGTTTTAATATATTTAATAAAGATGAAGAAGTAGATACTGAAATACTTGTATCACAAAGATATGATCAAGTACAAAAAGGAGATGAAGCAATAGATGGGACAGAATATGTTACATTTGATGCTTTCTATCTTCGCGATCTTGATGGAGATGGCTATGCTGAAAAATTAAGAGGCACATGTAGAGAAATAGGAACAACAGATACATTGTATATGGATTTGAATGTTTTAACTAATGGTACTCTTAAAGATGCAAAAATAACAATAAATGGAAAGAACTTTTATTTTGCAACAGCGCTTGTAAAAGATACTGTAATATCTAAAGACTATATTAGCACTAATACAAAAGAAATTGTTTTAAATGATATATCAAACGGAACACAAAAATTAATATTTGGAGTTGTAAAAAGTGGAGATTATACATATCCGTCAAATGTAGCATCTGCTATAGGAAATGATATAGATAATTATAGTGTAACAGATAATACAATAACATTAGTAGGAACTCACGTGGCAGATGACGGAACTGAAACCCCAATAACTAAAACAATAAAATTAACAAATGATTGGTATGGTACGACGTCAACTACAATTGGAGCAAGATATCAAGAATACGATATAAATGAGGCTATAGACAAAGAAAATAAAGAAATAGCTATAAAATTTGTAGTAGCACCAAACGAAGTAGATAACCAATTAATAATAAAAAATCAACACGTAGAATTAGAAATACCAGATTTTATGGGATATAAAGCAACTAGTGTAAGTATAAGTAATTCCAATGCTGTTTTAAATTATAACCCTGAAACTTCTATAGCTACTATAGATTTGGATGCAGTGGTAAATAGTAGTGGAGTAGTAACTAGATCAGTAGGAAGGGAAGCTTCATATACAGTTACAGTAACTTACCCATATGAAGCATATGAAAGTGTAGATGTAGATGGTTTTTCTTTGAATATACCAATTGATGCTACATATACAGGATATAATAATAAAAATGGAGAATTTAATAATCCATATGTTTCGAATGTTGCAGAAGATGTTATAGCTGTATTATATGAAGTGCCAGAAGGTGAAAACTCAATAATATATATAACTGTAGGCCAATATATAGATGGAAGATATGTTGTTTCAAAAGAAAAACCATTAAATATATATAATAATATTGAATCTGAAGACGAACAAGACTTATATAATGTAAAATGGCAATTCAGTACGGGAACAGAGATAATAGAAGAAAGTGTAATTTTAAGAGAACAAGAAAGTAACTATACAGATAAATTTTTAGATGTAAATTCAAATTATATTGATATGTTGGATTACGTAGATAACGTAGGTATATATTTTTCAAATGCATATAATTTACTTGGAGAAGATGGATATATAAATGTATATAATGACGAAACAAATGAATTATTACATACATTTACTAATGAAGATTGGAATTTATATACTTCATCAAATCCATATATGTATGAAATTCCAGTTGAGCATATAAGAGTAGAAACAAGTAAGGTAATTAATAATACACAGCTATATGTGAATAATATAAAACAAATTGATGATATTAAATTAACAACAGACTTTACCGAAGAAGAATTTAATAATTTAAGTAAAATATATTCATATTTAGAAGGCTATGCTAAAGTGGAAGGAGAAAGTGAACAACAATTAATAGATGTAACTGTGAATTATGCGAATTATGAAATGCCTTATTCAGAAGCAAATTTATATATAGAACCTTCTACAATAACAAATCAAGAAACTAAAAAAGGTGTAAAATTAACTATAACAACAGATTCCAATTCATATATTAAGAAAAAATGGACTAATGGAGAATTTTTACTAAAATATCCAGATGATATTATAGATGTAAAAATAAATAGTGTAACTACTACAACTAGTGGAGTTGAAATAACAGGTGTAGATACATATGAAGAAGATGGAGTAATATACACAAAAATATATACATCAAATAATATAGAGATGGATTTAAATATTGTAGTTAATGCAGATATAACTGCTGATCCTAGAAAAACCACATCAACAGAAACGGTTGAACTATATTATTATAATCCTGGATGTAATAATTACTATCCTTCATATATTACAGAAGATATATATGATATAAATAATGATGGGAATACAGAAGAAAATGTAGGAAAAACTAGTAAAACAATAGATATAATAGCACCATCAAATCTTTTAACTTCACAAATAGGAATAGAGTTTGATGATATAGGTAGTGTAGCTGTAGCTCCTCAAGAAGCTATTGTAGATAAAAGTGATAATTCAAGAACGGCGAAAGTTAATGTAAATATAACAAATAACTATTCAAATACAATAAGTGAATTGAAGATAGTAGGTAAAATCCCGTTTGAAGGGAATACATATTTATTAAATGGTTCAGATATGGGTTCTACTTTTACTACTACAATGTCTGAATCAGGAATAATATTACCAGAAGATTTGAAAGAATATGCAACTGTATATTATTCATATAATGAAGTCGTTACAGAAGATATAAATGCCAAGAAAAATGGATGGACAACAACACCAGAAGATATGAGCCAAGTAAAAAGTTATTTGATAGATTTAGGTGATTATGTATTGCCTGTAAATGACATGAAAGTATTTGAATATGAGATTCAGATACCATCAGGAATAGCGTACAATGAAGTATCATATTCAGAGCATGCAGTATATTATTGTTTAGATACTGAGCAAGGAAAACTTAAAACACAAACAGAGCCTAACAAATTAGGATTTAGAATAGCTGAAAAGTTTGATATGGAAATAACTAAATATGAAACTAATTCATCAAAAGTAATCCCAGGAACAGTATTTTCAGTACAAGAAGTAGATACATTAGAATCTACAATAGCTACTACTAATTCGAACGGAACTTTAATAATAGAAGATTTATATGTAGAAAAAGAATATATAGTAAAAGAAATTAAGACAAATGATAATTACATATTAAATACAACAGAAACAGGTATAATAGGACACATAATAGATGGAGAACTCCAAATAGAAATTTTAGAAGGTGGATTTAAAAATACACCAACAATTGAAGTTATAGAAAATGCAAATTCAAAAGTTAAAATTGATGTGGAAAATGAAGTAAAATACAATTTTGTATTAAATAAAACACAAACGGGAACAAATGATATAATCCAAGGAATAAGATTTGAACTTACAGATTATAATGGAAAAACTAAAAAATATACAACAGATAAAGAAGGAAAATTAAACATAAAATTACTTGAACCGAATAAACAATATACATTAACAGAAATAGAATCTAAAGGTCATTATCTAAAAGATGCAGTAACTTTTATGATGGTAAGAGATGAAAATAATAATCTTAAATTTAACGTTTTAGCAGGAGATTTAGATACATTACCAGTAATATACCAAAGTGGAGAGGTTCCTTTAGTAACAACAGGACTTAAAAATGAAAAAATACCAACATATAGTTTAAGAATAACTAAAAAAGAAAAAGATACAGAAACAACAATTGCAGGAGCACAATTTAAATTAACAGGAGAAAATAAAGCAGATAATGTACTATATACAACAGATGAAAATGGTGTAATTCAAATAGATAATTTATATCAATATGTTGAAGGAAAAAATATCATAGGAGAATATAGCTTACAAGAAATATATCCAACTGAAGGATATGTATTAAATGATACTCCAATCGTATTTAAAGCAGAAAAAGATGCAACAGATAATTTAACACTTGAAATAACAAGTGGAACAATAAGAGAGGCAATTGAAGATGTAATTGTAGATAATACAAATCCAGATAATCCAATAATAAACATAACAATTGACAATGATCCAGTATTTACATTAACAAAAGTAGATGCCGAAACAGGAGAACCACTTGAAGGTGTAGAATTTAAGATAACAGATATGAATGGAAATTATGTAAGAGATGCTGAAGGTAATTTGGTTGGAGCAACTGAAGTTGGAAAAATAAGGTTAAGTTCTACAGGAAATTATCCATGGACAAAAAATGATGATGGAATATGGCAAAGTGGAAATTATAATATTGCAAATTCAACAAGTACATTAACCAGTGAAGAATTTTTAGTAAAAAACAATAGTATAATTGCTTTTTCATGGTCAGTTTCTTCTGAAGGTGATTCAAAAGACTATTTATATTATTCTATTAAAAATTTAGATACTAAAAAAATTATTGGTGGAACAACAACACAAATAAGTGGAGCTTCTTTAGGATATAAATATGATGATTTGATTTTTAATACAGTTGAAGAAGAATTAAATCCAGGAAGATATATAATAGAATTTACATATTCAAAAAATTCTTCATTAGATAGATGTCTTGATCGAGGATACATTAAAAATGTACTTTTGATAGATGAAAATAAAAATATTAAAACGGATCAAAATGGAAAAATTCGTCTAAGTTTAATTGAAGGGTTATATAAAGCAACAGAAACTAAAGCGTTAGAAGGATATGCTTTGCCTGAAACGTACACTGAAATAGGAATTGGAGCTAGTAAAGAAGCTGAATATGATTTAGAAGTAGATTGGATTTTAGATGAAGAAAAAATAGGATTTAAAAATATTATTTCTTTGGAAGATGGCTCCGTAGTTATAGGAGATAAAGGAAGCATTATAAAATTTGACTTAAACGGAGAAATAGATTGGGAAGATAGAAAAAGTGAGTATATCTTTAATGATTTGATTAGAGCAAATAATTCTATTTTCGTTGTGGGAAATGGCGGAAAAATCTTAAATTATAATTTAAATGGTGAAATTATATGGGAAAAAACTACGAGTCAATACGATTATAAAGAAATTTGTGCAGTAAATGATGGTGTTATCATTGCCGGAACTAAAGGACAAATTTTAAAATATGATTTTGATGGAAATATAATTTGGAGCAATTTGGAGAAAGATTATAATATAAAGGATATGGCCGTATCTGAAGAAGCTGTTATAGTAGTATGTGAAAGTGGAAAAATTGTAAAGTATAATTTAAATGGGGAATTTTTATGGGAAAAAACACCTGACGATAGTTGCGAATATACAGGAATCGCAGCTTTAAATGATGGATTTGTTACCGTTTCCGAAGAAGGTTATATAATATATTATGATTTAGCAGGAAATATGCAATGGGAATTATATAATTGGACACCATATACTCATAAATATCAAGATGTTGAAATTGTAGAAGATGGAATAATAGCTGTAGGAACTATATCAAGTTACTATAATGCTATAATAGAAAAATATAGTTTTGAAGGAAAAGAGATTTGGAAAAAAGAAGAAGATGGATATAAGAATTATTGTAAAGTAAGTATTTATGATAATCAGATTATGGTAGTTAATACAGATGGAGATTTTATAGAGTATAATAATGATGGAAGCATAGCTTATAGTAATACAGAAAAGTCACATGCATATAACGATATGACAGTAGTAGAAGATGGTTTTATAATTGTTGGAGATTGTGGAGCAATTTCTAAATATAATTTTAATGGTGAATTTATCTGGGAAAATACAAGTACTACTTTAGATTATAAAAAGGTTATTATAGTAGATGATGGTATTGTAACTTTTGGGTCCGATGGATATCGAGATCGTATAAATAAATTTAGTTTTGATGGCGAATACATAAAGAGCATTGCAGGTGGATATTGGGATGATTTGGCGGCGATTGATAATGGATTTGTTGCAGTAGGAAGCACGAATAGTGGACAAATTAATGCATTCGATTTAGATGGTAATGAGATTTATGAATTTAATAGTACATCTGAATATAAATATATTGCATCTTATGATAAATATATAATTGTAGTATCAGAAGAAGGACATATTGTAAAATATGATTTCGATGGCAATAAGATATGGGAAAATTTAACTTATACAAATAGATGCGGAGAAATAGTATTAATGGATGATGGTTTTGTCGTACTTGGCAAAACTGTGTCAAAATATGATTTTGATGGTAACCTACTTTGGATAAATAGTGATATATCAGATTCATATTATGATGGTATAGCTGTTAGCGATGGTATAATCGCTGTTAAGGGATATGGAAATCCAGGAATAGTAAAATATGATTATAATGGTAATATTGTTTGGGAAAATGTAGAAGTTCCTGAATTATATAATTCTTTGGTAAAGGTTGAAGATGGAATAGTTGTTCTTAATAATTATTCTAAGCTTATTAAATATAAAAATCATATAATGAAAGCAGAAGTACCACCTTCTACAGAGATTTTAATAGAAAACAAAATAGCTACTTATAAAATAACAACAGAAGTTGAAGGACAAGGAGGAACTATATCAGGGATAAAAGAGGAACCTTATGAGGAAGTAATATATAAGGAAAATAGCGTTAAAGATATAATAATAACACCAGAAAATGGTTATAAAGTAAAAAATATAACTATAAATGGAAAAGAAATATATTTTGAAGAAAATGATGATAAAACAGTTGTCTTAGATAAATTTATAGAAATGACAGAAGATAAGAATATTACAGCATCTTTTACAAGTATTAGTAATTCGCTAACAATAAATAAAACTGATAGTGTAGTTAATACTCCTCTTGCTGAAACTATTTTTAATATAAAACAACTTGAAACTAGAGAAGAACCTTCTAATGAAGTAGTTATAGGAGAGATGGTTGCTAATGGAAATGAATATACTGAAGAAGTAATTATACTTGGAGAAAAAGAAGATAATGTTCTTGGAAATTTAACAAATACTCAAGATACATATTATTTTATAGAAGAAAATGGAAGTTACGTACCTAATAATCTTGGATTTGCTAGCACAACAGCTAATTCATATATTGAAATAGACCTTACAAATTATATTGGCACTTATGCCATTGTGGTAAATGCAAATATATCTAGTGAGGGTGGGTGCGATTTTGGTTATGCTACAATAAGACAAGATACATCAGCACCTAGTTATAGTAGCGCAGAAGGACAATTTATGAAAATATCTGGAACATCAAGTGATGTTACAACAGCTAAGGATTATATGAAGACACTTGAAGGAGGAAATATATATTATTTACATTTAGGATATAGAAAAGATAGCAGCCAAAACTATGGAGATGATAAATTGACAATAAATAGTGTGAATTTATATAATGCAGAGCTTGAAACTGTAACTAATATATATAATTTTATAGAAAATGAAAATGGAGGATATGAATCAAATAACCAAGGAATTGCTAGTACAATAGCTAATTCATATATTCCTATAGATTTAGAAGGATATGATGGAAAATATAATTTAATTGTTAATGCTAATGTATCTTGCTATGCTGGGGATTATGGATATGCTACGATAACAAATGATATAATTCCACCTGAATATACAGATACCGAAGGACAATTTATAAAGATTTCAGGTACATCTAGTTCAGTAGTTACACCTAAAGATTATACAACTATATTAAAAGGTGGACAAATGTATTATTTACACTTTGGATATTATAAAAATAGTATCAGAGATGGTGGAGATGATAAATTTACTATAAATAGCATTAGTTTAACTTTGAATCAAGATGATTTTGTAGATACAGATATTACAACTAACCAATTAGGAAATGCTACAATAGAATTGATAGATGGAAGATATCAAATTACAGAAGTTAGATCTCCACATGGTTATACCTTAAATTCTACTCCAATAATATATGATTTTGTATTAGGACAAGAAAATGTAGTTGCAGTGGAAAATGATCCACAAGTAGATATAATAGTACATCACTATATTAAAGGTACAACAACATCTGTAGCACCTGACGAAACACAAAAAGGAGATTTAGGAAAAGAATACACCACTTCTCCCAAAACAGATTTAATAGATTATCAACTAGTGAAAAATGATGATGGAAGCTATCAAATACCAGATAATGCAACAGGTATATATACAGAAGAAACACAAGTAATAACATATTATTATGAGGTGGCTCCAGTACAACTTATTGTACATCATTACATAGATGGAACTGAAGATAGTGTAGCACCAGATGTAATTAGTGAAGCAGAAAAAGGAAGTACATATACAACAAGTCCGGTTGAATATCCAACATTAGATGAAAAATATGAACTAGTTACAACTAAATTACCAGAAAATGCAAGTGGTACACTAGAGGATTCAGTAACAGAAGTCACATATTACTATAAATCTAAAAAATATAACATAACAACAGAAGTAGATGGTATAGGAGGTACAATAACAGGTGAAGGACAGACACCATATGAAACAGTAATACATGGAAATAATAGTGCAAATTATATTAAAATTACAGCTGATGAAGGATATCAAATAAAAAGTATAACAATAAATGGAATAAAACAATATTTAAGCGGCAAGAGAACTTCATATACATTGTCCAAATTTAGTAATGTAATAGAAGATAAACATATTATAGCAACTTTCGAAATAGAAACAATAGAATATTTAGTAACTAAAGTTTGGGAAGATAATAGTAACGAATTAGAGAAAAGACCTAAAGAATTAGAAATTCAACTATATGAAGAAAATAAATTGATATCAAATAAAATTTTATATAGTAAAAACTTTATTGCTGAAACAGTAAAAGAAGGAGAGATAGGTTTTAGTCAACTGGATGAAACATATCCTTGGACCAAAAATGAAGATGGAACATGGCAAAGTGGAAATTACAATATACATAGCACAAGCAGTGTATTAACTAGTGATGTTTTTGAGATAGAGGGAGAAAAAAAATTAACTTTTGAATGGTCAGTATCATCTGAAAGTAAATCATGTGACTACTTATACTATAAAATAACTAATATAGATACAGGAGCAACAATTGGTGGCAATAGCTCAAGCTATAGAATTGGTGGTACATCATATGGAAAAGTATATGAAAATTTAAACTTTTATACAGTAAGTGTGAGTCTATCATCTGGTAATTACAAAATAGAATTTGCATATAGAAAAGATGGCTCAGTAAATAGCGGTTTAGATAGAGGATTTATAAGAAATGTTATTATTGGAAGAGAAGTTATTTCAAATCAATGGCAAACTACATTTGAAGTACCATTACTAGATTCATCAGGAAATAAAATAAATTATTCAGTAGTGGAAAAAGAAGTGAATACAGACGATTTATACATGTATGATTCATCAATTACTTATGGTGAAAATGAAGCAACTATAACAAATACATTTAGTATTCCGGATACTAAAGTAGATATAGCAGCTACTAAAACGTGGGTAGATAATGATAATATAAACTTAAAGAGGCCATCTCAAATTAAATTACAACTTAAAAATGGAGATACTGTATTACAAGAGCAAGTACTAGATGTAACAACAGAAAATACACAATCATATACATTTACAGATTTACCTGAATATGATGAAAATGGTAATACAATAGAATATACAATAGACGAAGTAGAAGTAAATACAGATGATTTGAAATTCTATACAAAGACTGTAAATAACGAAACATA
>JAGAIU010000067.1 GCA_017626395.1 Clostridia bacterium
TAAAATAATTCCTACTATACCAAACATAGTTTGAATTATTCTTTGTTTAACTTGAGCTTTTCTATCTACATCAACAACAGCATACAAAATAAATCCAACAATTAGTGAAACACCAGCAGCTGCAATTCCAACTCTTAAAGCCCAAGTAGAAAATGTTTGAATTGCTTTAATAATTGAATCTACATTGTATCCTCCACCTTCGAGATGTTCGATTTTTAACATTTGTAAATAATTACCCATAAATATTCCTCCTTATACTATTGCTAACATTTCTTTAAATGTTAATTTTCTTTTAAAGAAATCAAACATGTTTACATCTAATGTTTCACTTATTCTTCTAAGTAAATCCGAATCCAACATACAAACATATCCTTTTTCAATATATTCAATTGTTTCCTTATCTGTCTTTACCAGCTTAGCTAATCTTCTTCTAGACATTCCCCATGCTTGTCTTTCTTTTTTTAATTTTTTTCCAGCATCATCGCTGATTAATTCATAAAATAAATTCATATGTTTTTCCTTTCTTTTGTAAAAAATTAAAAAGAAAAAGCAAAGAAGTGATATAATATCACTAGAGTTATTTTGCTGGCTGGCGATTTAACTCTTTTTCTTTGCTTTATTCTCATACATGACTACATCTCTAATTCATCATCTGATTTTTCAATGTCGTCTTCTTTTTCTTTTCTTGAAGATAAAAAAGTTACTTTTTCAGCTACAATTTGAGTTGATTTTTTCTTTTCTCCATCTTCAGTTTCGTAAGTGTTAGTTTGGATTCTACCTTTAACTCCCACTATGTCGCCTTTTTTACAGTATTCTGTTGTGTTTTTAGCAACTCCACCCCAAAGAACACAATCAACAAAATCAGTATCATATGCTCCATCGGCATTTTTATAACTTCTAGGCACAGCTAGAGTTATTTGTGATCTATCACTGCCTCCGTTTTCAGATTTTACAACTTCTGGATTACTAGTTAGTCTTCCAACAATAACAATTTGATTCAACATTTAAATTTCCTCCCTCTATAAATCAAATATTTAGCCATTTTATTTAATTCAGTTGACTATTCCTGAATTTTTTTACTCTATAGAACCACCACCTTTCAATAAAAAAATTACTTCTATTCAGAAGTAATAATTTTATCTACTACATGTTCTAATTCAATATGAGAAAGTCCTCTGTCTGGATGACTTATAAGTTCCTCAAAATGACCTTCTACACCAATTACTTGTTTTGGTTTTAAATTTATAAACTTAGAAATTAATTCAGGTTCATAAACTTGTAACTCATAAAAGTAGAATGATTTAGTTTCTTTATCATATACTTGAAACAAAACTCTTAAATAATCTTCTTTTACTTCATACCAATCATACATTCTACCTACATAAGTAAATTTGTCTTCCATATTATTTACCTCTTTCATCAGCATCACTTATTTTTGCTATGATATTTTCTACTTTTTCCCAAAGATTATCTAAATAGTCATAACATTTATTAAATTTTTTTAATTCTTTTTTATCTAGATATTCTCTAAAAATATCCATATCAGATAGAAGAGTTCCTATATGATCTTCAAAATCACTTAAAGCTTCAATTTCCATAAGTTTAATTTCTTCTATATTCTTCATAACTCATAATCCTCCTCATTATCGTTTAGCCAATCATATTCTTCATCATCATCAAATTCATATAAGTGTTCTAAATTTTCGAATCTTCTTATATTTCCAATGAGAGCATTTTTGAAATAACCATATTTATTTTTTATTTCATTCCCATCTTCATCTTTAAAGTCTCTTTCTTTAATTCTTGAGACAACATAATTAGTCATGATTAATAAATCTCTAAAGTTATTTCCTTGCTCTAACAATTCTTCAAAAAATTGATCAAATAAAAAAGAACTACTATCATCTTTTGAAATATAGTTCCTTTTAATTAATTCTTTAGTAAAAATTGAATGATTGATTGACTCACCAGATTCTTCTGGTGTTTTATCTATTTTATCTTTTTTATTATTATTCTTTTGTTCTTTGTGGTTTTCCGTATGCCGATTATCCGATGCCGAAAACTGACATTCGGTTAATTTGCTCATTTCAAGCCATTTAGGATATGGTAAATAATAAACATTATATTTGTATTTAAAATATCCTTTCGAGTCTCTATGCTCCTCTATTGATAGATATTGAGCTTGTTTTAACTCATCTAAAGTATTTCTAACAGAACTTCTACCATCTTTAGATAAAGTTACTAGACCATTAATTGAATAATCCCAATCTTTTGGAAGA
Organism: Clostridia bacterium; assembly: GCA_017626395.1. Classification (GTDB taxonomy): domain Bacteria; phylum Bacillota; class Clostridia; order TANB77; family CAG-465; genus CAG-465. The sequence continues at coordinate 2,280 of JAGAIU010000067.1, forward strand.
CTAAGCATTAATGATAAAAGACCTTTAGCTTTAATTGATAAATTTCTATCTTGCAAGTGATAATTAGACATAACTGTATATCCAGTTACACCATGTATTTGAAAATCAATTAAGTTATCATTCATACTTCACCTCCATTAAAAAAAGAGCTATTGCTCTTTATCTACATAATCAAATTCTATAAAATACTTTATGTCTTCTAAATCTCTATCATGTTGATCTTCTTGATATGGGTGAATTAAGTAATCTAATCTAAAATATAATTCTTTAATTATTTCAGTAAGTACATCATTATTAATCCAATAATTTAAATCATGTAACATTAAGGCATAAGAATATAAATGCATATCATTTTCCCATACTTGTTTAATTGCTCTTTTATCATCTAACCATTTAATAGGTGCTAAATTAAAATCTCTAGTTTCTTCTATATCAGAATCATGATATGGAACTCCTTCAGATTTACAAAAAAGCCAATTAACTAATTCATTTATTTCTGGGCTTGTACTTTCAAACTCTTGCATAAGAAGAGCCATCCTATTTATAAAGATTATTCTATCTTTACTTTTCTTATCAACTTTACCTTTTGAATAATCAAAAAATTTATGCATAATAACACCTCATAAACATTATAGCATTATATAGATAAGATTATATTGTGCAAAAATTATGCTTGTTTAAAAATGACTACTATTTGTCTATTAGTATTATGTCTGCATGTAATTAATGTTAAAGTGGTGGTATTCTTTTCTTTAATTATTTCTGCTTTACCAGTTTTCTCAATATCATATATGTCGACAACTTTATAGTTATATGTTTTACCATTATATATAATAGAAGCTTCATCACCTAATACTAACTTATCTAATTTTTTAAAATAAGATATTCTAGCACTACCTGAGTGTCCTGCAATTATAACATTACCATTTTCTTGATCTGGCATAGATGAACCATCTAACCATTCAAGATTATAATTAACATTATTAAGATAACTATTTGGATCTACTAAACCTCTTTCTAAACCAATTTTAGGAATTTTAAGTACAGCAATATAGTTAACTTTAACTTGCTCTTTCACTTCTTCTATAACTTGAGGTTCTTCTATAGATTCAATTTCTTCTTCTACTTCGTAAAATTCTTCTAACATTGTTGTTTCTTGTTCATCTATTTTTTTGTTAGATAAATAATCATATGATATTAATCCAATACCAGTAAGAAAAATTAAAGAGCCGATTACAATTAACCAGCTCTTATTTTTTGTTTTTCTTTTTGATTCCATAAATAATTACACCTGCACCACAAACTAATAAAGTAATTCCACTAAATAATAAATCTTTATAATCTTCAGCTTCAGTATTTGGTACTTTAACTATTTGCTTATCTTTCATAATTGATTTTACTACTTCTCCATCTTCCTTAATTTCAAAATACATTCTTTCAGAATTTAATTCATATCCTTCAGGAGCTTCCTTTTCTAAAATATAATAATTACCATATTTTAATTTTTCTATAGTACTTGTTCCATTATCATCAGTTCTTCCAGAGAATACTAATTCATCTGTATCAGCATTGTAAATTTCAATTAATGTATTTGGTAGTGGATTATCATTTGAAAAATCTAATTTAGTAAATTCTAATGTACCAGTAATGTCTTCATCTTTCATAGTAGATTTAACTATTTCACCATTTTCTTTTATTTCAAATGGCATTTTTTCTTCATTAAGCTTATAACCCTCAGGTGCTTCTTTTTCTATGATATAGTACTTACCTTGTGGAAGTCTATCAATAACAATTTTACCTTCTTCATCAGTTCTACCACTAAATACTAATTCATCATTTTCTGTATAGATTTCAATTAAAGTATTTGGTAGTGTTTTAGATTCAGAAATATCTGTCTTAGTAAATTCAAGTTTACCAGTTTTTAAGATATTTAAGATTGCTTCTGAATGGAAAATTGTTGGAGTATATTGATCTTTATATACAAGTTCAGCTTCATATGTTTTTTCATCTAAAACATAGTTATCTAATGTTTCAATTTCTTTAACATAATACTTACCAAGATATAATTCATCAAATACAATTTTACCTTCACCATCAGTTATTTTTTCTGCTATTAAAGAATCTTTAGTATAAATTGTTTTACCATTCCATACGATATCTTCTAAAGCATATAATCCAAATTTAACTCCTTCCAATGATTCAGTTTTAAATTCAAAACCATTTTCAGTAAGTTCTGCAACTTCTCCAGTTTTTTCTA
>JAGAIU010000068.1 GCA_017626395.1 Clostridia bacterium
ATCTCCTTCTTTATATTTTGTTACTATATTTTCTATTATATTTGTATTATAGTTTTCATCTATATATTTTACTGTTACATTTGAATTTTTTCTGTATTCATATGTTACAGTGATTAAATCTACAGCCATTTCGCCTTTTGCATTATCCGGTGTAAATACTAGTTCATATCCATCTATTGTTTTAGCTTCTGTTGTGTATGAGTCTTTTTCTAGTCCACCTTGATACTCTGTATCTGCTATTTCTTCTCCTGTTACTTGGTCTATAAATTTAGTATCTACTCCTGCAGATATTTTCTTATATTTATATTCTACTACTATATCTTCTCTTTCTACGGTTCCTGATGTATTAGTAGTTTTTCCGGTTAATTTATATCCATCAAAAGTTTTTTCTTCTGTTGTATATGAATCTCCTTCTTTATATTTTGTTATTATATTTGTAATTATATCTGTTCCGTAATTTTCATATATGTATTTTACTGTTACATTTGAATTTTTTCTATATTCATATGTTACCGTTGTTAAATCCACAATCATTTCACCAGTTGTATTATCTGGTGTAAGTACTAATTCATATCCCTCTATATCTTTAGCTTCTGTTGTATATGAATCTTTTTCTAAACCGTCTATATGCTCAAATGCTAATTCTTCTCCTGTTACTTGATCTATATGTTTTATATCTACACCTTGTGAGATTTTTTTGTATTTATACACTACTTCTATATTATCTCTTACAACAGTTCCTGATGTATTAGTAGTTTTATTTGTTAATTTATATCCATCAATCTTTTTCTCTTCTGTTGAATATATATCTCCTTCTTTATATTTTGCTACTACATCACTTGTTAATGTGCTTCCATAATTTTCATCTATATATTTTGTTGTTACATATGAATTTTTTCTATATTCATATACTACTGTTACTTTTCCAACAGTTAATACTCCATCTGCATTATCTGGTGTTACTACTAGTTCATATCCATCTATATCCTTAGCTTCTGATGTATATGGATCTTTTTCAAGCCCATCTATATGTATAGTTTCCGCTAATTCATCTCCTGTTACTTGGTCAATATAGCTTATATATGCACCGTCACTTGTTTTTTTATATTTATATATTACTTCTATATTTTCCCTATCAACAGTTCCTGATGTATTATCTGTTGTTCCTATTAATTCGTATCCAAAAATAGATTTTTCTTCTGTTGTATATAAATCGCCTTCTTTATATTTTGTTACTATTTGTGTAACTAATTCTTTATTATTATTTTGATCTATGTATTTAACTGTTACATATGAATTTTTTCTGTATTCATATGTTACAGTTATTAACTCTACTGTCATTTCACCATTTGTATTATCTGGTGTTTTTACTAATTCATATCCATCTATATCTTTAGCTTCTGTTGTATAAGAGTCTTTTTCAAGTCCATCTATATGCTCTGATGCTAGTTCTTCTCCATTAGCTTGATCTACATATTTTACATCAACACCGTCACTTATTTTCTTATATTTATATGTTACTTCAATATTTGCTCTTACTACTGTTCCTGAAGTATTATCTGACTGACTTGTTAACTCGTACCCAGTTATATCTTTTTTAGCTGTTGTATATAGATCTCCTTCTTTATATTTTGTTATTACTTGCTCCGATATTTCTGTATTATAATTTTCATCTATAAATTTAACTATTACATTTGAATTCTTTCTATATTCATATGTTACAGTTATTAAATCTACTGTCATTTCACCAGTCGTATTATCTGGTGTTTTTACTAATTCATATCCATCTATATCCTTAGCTTCTGTTGTATAAGAATCTTTTTCAAGTCCATCTATATGTTCTGAAACTAATTCATCTCCTGTTACTTGATCTACATATTTTACATCAACACCATCTGATATTTTCTTATACTTGTATGTTACTTCAATGTTTGTTCTTTCTACTGTTCCTAAAACATTACTTGAATTTCCTGTCAACTGATATCCATCAATATCTTTTTCAGTAGTTGTATATGAATCTCCTTCTTTATATTTTGTTACTAAATCATCTGCTATATATGTATTATGATTTTCATCTAAATATTTAACTATTACATTTGAATTCTTTCTATATTCATATGTTACAGTTATTAAATCTACTGCCATTTCACCATTTGCATTATTTGGTGTTAATACTAGTTCATAACCATCAATTGTTTTGGCTGATGTTGTATATGAATCTTTTTCAAGTCCATCTTTATGCTCTGTTGCTGCTATTTCATCTCCTGTTACTTGGTCTACATATTTTACATCAACACCATCTGATATTTTTTTATATGAATAAACTAATTCTATATTTGCTCTTGCCATAGTTATTGTTTCGGTACTTGGTTTTGATGTGTTTTTGTATCCAGTTATTTCTTTTGCTGAAGCTGTATATGAGTCTCCTTCTTTTAAAGGAATTGTCTCTGTTAACATTACTTCATTTGTATTAACATCTATATATTTTACTATCAAATTAGATATTTTCTTAAAGCCATAAGTTGCAGTTTGATCTGCTTGAGCATATGTATATGTAGTAGTTGAGGGTCTTGATACTAATGCATATCCTGTAATGCTTGGATCTGTAAGTGTTACTGTAGTTCCTATTGTTCCATTTTTAGTTTGTGTACTTAAAACAGCATTATTTCCTAAATCTACACATTTAACTATTACATTCCCACCTGTCCATACAACTATATACTGTCCATCTACATATTTATACCAACTGCCACTTGCAGCCATAGTTACTTTACCAATTTCATTATTTGCATAAGCATTACTATTTGTTTTTACTAATTTTCTTTTAAAAGAATAACTAGAAGGTTTAACAGATAAAGTTGGATAGCTAGTATTAGTAGTTACATAGTTATCTGCAAGTGCTAAATATATCCATCCAGATACTGTACCACCTTGAACTATACATCTATCTCCTGATTGTGCATTATATATAGCATTGCTTGCATTTCCACTAATAGTTCCACTAGTCATTTTAAATATACCATTATATCCAGTGTCTAAAATAACTCCTTGTTGACTATTGTTTTTTATAGTACCACCAGCCAAGTTATATGTACCATTTCTAACAACCGCACCATGACTAGTATTACTATATATAGTACCACCTGTATGGTTAGTAGTTCCGCCTGCCGCATAAGCTCCCCAACTGTTATTGTATATATTTCCACCTTTAAAATTTACAGTACCGCTAGATACTTGCATGGCAATTGAGTTATTATACATATTAGAATTTACTATGTTACATGTAGCTGATGATTCATATAATAATCCTATATTATTATTCCAAAAATTCATACCACCAGAGTTACTATGAGTAAGGGTTCCTGTACCTTTAACTCTAACACCATATTTAGAATAAACGAAGTCTCCACGTGTAACAGTTACAGCACCGCCACTTTCAATTAACAGACCGGTATTATTCATACCACCATCTATTAAAGATCCATCGAATGTCATTTTGGCTCCACTTGGAATTTTAATACCATTAATACCAGCACTTGCAACATTACTTCTCAAGTCTACAACTACTCCTCTTAAAGTTAATGTCTTTCCACTTGCTACCGTTATAAAACTTGATACTGAATTCATACATCTTAATGCATTATCATTAGAACCCGCATTAATAGTAACGTTATAGTTAATATTAATAGCACTATAAAAGTTTATACTATTTCCAATAGTAATAGTAGTTTGCCCTTGACTAAGTGCCGTTCTAAATCCATTTTCATCATATACAGTAACTGCAAAAGCCTCTTTTGAATTTATTAATGTACATAATAAAAATAGGATAGAAATTATAAAAATCTTTTTTTTCATATATATCCCCCTAAAAACACTTTTTCATTATTATTATACCCTAAATTATATTTTTATTCATTTCAATCTACATTTGTAATATTATTATGATAATATTGTCATTTTGTCGAAATAAACATGTACAAAAAAAACACACCTACTTTCGTAGGTGTGCTTATATTTTATTTAGCCAATTCTATAGCTCTTGTTTCACGAACAACATTTACTTTTATTTGTCCTGGATATATCATTTCTTTTTCAATTTGATTTGCTATATCACGAGCCATAACAACGATTGAGTCATCGTCAACTTGATCAGGTTTTACTATAATTCTTACTTCTCTACCAGCTTGTATAGCAAAAGATTTATCTACACCTTTATATGAGTTACAAATTTCTTCAAGTTTTTGTAATCTCTTAATATATGTGCTTACTGTCTCTCTTCTTGCTCCTGGACGAGATGCAGAAATTGTATCAGCAATTTGTACTAAAATTGCTTCTAATGTTCTAGGTTCAACATCACCATGGTGTGATTCTACAGCCCAGATTATTTCATCTTTTTCTTTATATTTTCTAAGTAATTCTACACCAAGTGATACGTGTGTTCCTTCCACATCTTGATCAAAAGATTTACCTATATCATGTAAAAGCCCTGCTCTTTTTGCAATAGTAACATTAAGTCCTAATTCTTCAGCAAGTAAACCACAAAGATTTGAAACTTCAATAGAGTGATTTAATACATTTTGACCATAACTAGTTCTAAATTTTAATTTTCCTAGTAATTTAATTAAGTCTGGATGTAAGTTCATTACTCCTGTTTCATATAATGCTCTTTCTCCTTCTTCTTTGATAGTGTTTTCTACTTCTACTTTAGCTTTCTCTATCATTTCTTCGATTTTTCCTGGATGAATTCTTCCATCGGCAATAAGTCTTTCAATAGCAATTCTTGCTACTTCTCTTCTTATCGGATCGAAGCTAGATAAAACGATTACATCAGGTGTATCGTCGATTATTAAATCAATACCAGTTAAAGTTTCGATAGTTTTAATATTTCTACCTTCTCTACCAATAATTCTTCCTTTTAAATCATCACTTGGTAAAGATACAGTTGTTACTGTAGCTTCTGAAGTATGATCTGTTGCATATCTTTGAATTGTGCTTACGATAAGTTCTTTAGCTTTTTTGTCTACTTCTTCTTTAGCATGTTCTTCTTCTTGACGAATGTAATCTGCCATTTCTTTAGTCATTTCATCTTTAAGTTCTCTCATCATTGCTTCTTTAGCTTCTTCAACACTCATCTTAGCTATTTTTCCTAATGCTTCTATTTCTCTTTCTTTAGCATTTTCTAATTCTTTTTCCTTTTTATTTAATTCTTCGTTTCTTTTTGTAATGTTATTTTCTTTTTCTTCAATTAATGCTGCTCTTTTATCTACTAGATCTTGTCTTTGGTTAATTCTGTTTTCAAGTTCTTGCATTTCTTTTTTTCTAAGCTTTGCTTCAGTTTCGTATTCGTCTTTTTTTCTCATCATTTCGTCTTTAGCTTGTAGCACAGCCTCTTTTTTTATTCTTTCAGCATCTAATTTACTATCATTAACTATTTTTTCAGCTTGTTCTTCTGCTGACCCTATTGTAGCTTCTGCAATATTTTTTCTGTAGTGAATACCAACAAAAAAGAAAATTGCTGAACCCAAAATAAAGCAAACAGAGCCTATTATTCCTGTTAGCATTTTGACTATCCTCCTTCTTATATTTATTTGTCAATGTACAAATCAGTTTTTAAGTATTTGTATATATAATAAAAAACTTATTATTAATTATATGTACTTTTTCTTAACCTCAGAAATATATTATGTAACTTTTTCGTCTTAAAGTCTTTAATAATATATATCCACTATGATTATACATTAAAATTTTAAATATAGCAAGTATTATTAGCCAAAAAATAACAAGAAAAAAATCAGTAAAATTTTTACTGATTTTTTTATCAAGAGATTCTCTTTATTTTCTCTATATACTCTTCTACCCCAAGCATGCTAAAATCTGCAATGTAATTTACTATATAAAGATTTTCCATCACGTCAAACTCATCTTCGTGTGTTATAGTAAATGCAAGTACAGGTTTTTTAGTAAGCTCATGAGCAATTTTTACAAGTTGTAATTGTATTTTATCTGTAAATTTGTTTAACTTCTTAATTCCTTTGTATATAGTATGATCTAATTTTTCTAATAGCTTATCTCTCTTATTCTTAACCTTCAAGTTCTCTTTTTTAGATATGAAAAATCTCGTTCTTACTTGCCATTTAGCATCACTATGATTTTCCATATTAATTACATCTGTTCTTGCAATAAAGCATATAAAGGATATTAGCATTTCATAAATATTTGCAAGTCTTTTAGGGGTTCGAAAAGATTCTAGTATAGTCTTTCCTCTACATATTAACTGACCAGTTAATACTCCTTTTAAATGTTTTCTAATGGATAACATGAAAAAGGGATTAAATGATTGTAATAGTATCTCACCTTTTACTGAATATTTATTTAATAGATTTGCTAAGTTATCTCTATATTTTGAATAAAAAATATGTGCCTCTTTAGCATCGACAATTACACCTACTTTTCCTTTATTATATGATAATACATCTTCTAATTTAGTTGGTGCTTTACTACCTAAAATATTTACAAGTTCTTCATATTTATATTTATTTACTTTTATTTTTTGTCCTTCATGAAGAATTATATTATCATGTGCAAGTACTGCTATATCGTCTGCTGTATTTCGTATATCACATTCAAAAGGTATGTCATTGTCTATTGCAAATTTGCAAGAAGTATAACTATTAGGTGTAACATATTTTTTTAGCTTCTTTGAATATCCATATATTCCTTTATGTGCAATAAGATGCTTGTCTAGAATTTCAAAATTCTTATTTAGCCTCTTAATTAGCATTTTAATCCCCTCCCAACATTTAAATTTTTAAATGTTTAGCTATATTTTCCATTAGCAAAATATTATGTCAAAATTAAAAAGCAAGAAAGATTATACCATTTTTGTCGCTAATTGTCAAAAAAAGAGTACTCCATTTTAATTGGAGTACTTATTCGTTAAAAACTAGTTTATAGTTTTTTAACATTTTGCTATAATTTCTTAATGCCACTAAATTATTAAATTTTTCTTTAACTTTTTCAAAGTCTTTTTCGGGTAAAGACTTTCTTTTCATAGAATTTCTATGAGCTTTTTTTCCATCGTGTAATGCAGTTATTTTATTAATTAATTCTTCCTCAGTAATTGGTACTAAATTTCGTAAATCTACATAACACTCGACATCCTTTTTCTTATTCTTTATTTTAATTGGATGATAACAATAATCTTCATCCACTTTACTTCTTCCTATTTTAAATAGATAAATATTCTCGTCAGTTACTTTGTAGATTAAATAAGGTCTTCCGTTCATTCTATAATCTATAGAATTATCATCAGGAAATCTCATAAACCTTAAGAATACAATTTCTCCTTCGCAGAATTCATCTTCCATTTTAATCACATCCTTTTTAAAAAATTTTTTATCAAGTTATATATACTCGCTGTTTGATAATTATATCATACTTCTAGTTTTATGTCAACGTCTCTAAAAAATAAAAAAGCTCTAGAACAAAGTCTAAAGCTATATATTTTTATTCTATTACTCTTTCTGCTTTTCTTTTAGCTACATGTTTAGCATATACCACTGGAACATAAAAGGTAAGTGCAGCAGCAAAGATTAAACCTACTACTAAGTATCCAATATTAAAACCTACTAATGCAAAATATACACTAAGTCCTATAACAATAAGAGATGCTACAAAACCTGTAAAAGCATTAAATCTATTTGCTATTCTCCATACTTCTTCATCTGCTAAAGTTTCTTTAGTTCTTAGTCCAATAATACTACCAAATTTGTTTATTGGATAAGCACTATATATAGTCACCATAGCTACACCAATAATTGCTGTTATAAAATATGCTATTGGTAGTTGCGAATTAACTACTGGAGATATTGTATAGTTATATCCTATATGTATTAACGACCAGTTGATAACTAGTAATATACCTGTAATAAATGTAAAAAGTGCATCTTCTATTCTTTTGCCTTTTGTTACAGTTTTATCCATTGTTTTTAATCTATAAATGACTTGGCTAATGCACATAACTAAGACTACGGCTGGTAAAATTAATAATAGATTTTTAGAACACATTTTGTCTTTAGCCACTTCTTTAAAAATATTTATTGGAACTCTTTTAGATAAGTTACCTACTGCAACAAGTGATGCAATAGTATTTATAGCACCAATTCCTAAAATAGTAAAATTCTTTTTATTTCTCATATATCCCTTTATCCCCCTATTTTTTTAATCCTCTTATATAATCTGAAACCTCACTAAGTGAACTTATATTAAGAGAATATATTATATTTTGTCCTTGCTTATTTGCACTGACAAGTTCTGCTTGTTTTAAAATAGATAAATGATGACTTAACGAAGGCTTAGTAATGTCAAAATAGTTATATATTTCACCTGCTGTTAATTCACCTTTTTTCAAAATTCTTAATATCTCTCTTCTTGTTGGATCAGATAAAGCCTCCCATACATTTCTCATGTCAAAACACCCTTTCATACTTATGGTATCTTTTCTACATTAAAAGTATATCCCATTTAAAAACATTTGTAAAGAGAAAAAAATACATCTTAAATATATTGTAATATTCAAGATGTATTTATACTTACTAACTTATTCCTATATTATTTTGTGTAGGTTCTTCTACCTTTTCTACTATTTCTTGCCCATCTTTATCTACTTGCTTTTCTAGAATATCTGATTGTGTATCTTTTAAGTATTGTTCTGCATCCATAACCGGATCTGTAAAATAATCTGGACTTGAATATTCTTCTTTTTCTTTATTTTCAGAAGCTACAACAAATTCAATTATATTTTTATTAAAAAATTCTTTTTCTATTTCGTATATATCGTATTTTACTATAATATTATATACTTCATCTTTTCCTTCTTCTATTTTAGCAGTTATTTGAGCTAAATATCTTTTTGATGGATTTGAATATGATATATTTTTTAATTTATTTACAACATCTGTATATAAATCTTTAGCAGCTTCCTTTAAGCCATCACTATATTCTGTTCCAATTACCAAATTACATGTATCTATAAATAAATTATCTTCCACAAGACCATAAGAATCTGTTTCTATAAATTTTTTAGTAGTATATGCATATGGTATTGCTTTAAATGTTACATCAAACATCTTCGTATCATTTGCATATCTCTTATATATTGCAACTTTGTCTTTATTTTCATATAGACTTATCTTTTCTATAGTTTCATCTTCAAGTGGAATATATACCAATTTTGGTGAAATACTGTATTGGAAATTTTCCCCATTATATTTTTCTAAAGCTTTACTACTTAAAACATCTTCAATTTTAGTTTCAATTGTAAATACTTGTTTTATATCAAAAGGTTCAAATTTATTTAAGTCAATATTTATTCCTTTATATTCATAAGTTACATTTCCTTCTACATCACAAAATTCTTTACAATACATTGTAGATAGTACATTATTAAAAATATATACATCTGTACAGTTATATATATGATCATAAAGTACATTTTTATCTTGAATATTTGCTTCTGAATATAAATTATTTGCTTCTTGCTCTAGAATCTTATTAATTTTATCTTGAAGACTTTTATCTTTTAATCCATCTACTTTATAATATGAAACATCTATCTTTTTACCTTCTAAGTTTCTTGAATAATCATAGAAAAAACCTATCTGATGAAGATATTCTTTTGTAACTGTATAATTAAGTCCTTCATAATAATATTTTTCACCCACAACAAGATGACTTTCGCTATTACTATCTCCCTCTTTACCTTGTTCTTCTTCGTCTTTAGTTACAACACTATATATTACAACAGACATTATTACTGCCAAAACACATATTAAGCCAATTATAATCTTCTTATCTATTAGTTTTTTTGTGTTTTCAGTAACTTTTTCTTTATTTACTACTTCTTTTTTTGGTGTTTCTATTTCTTCTTCTAGTACAATTTCTTCTCCTGCAATGACACTTCTTCTTTTTGATGATACATTAGTATCTATCTCTTTAGTTTGATCATTCTCTGAATTATACATAGTTTACCTCCCTAACGTATAGTAATATATTATCATTTATATAAAAAATATTCAATCTTTTTATAAATTTATTACAAACTATTGCTTTTTTATGTAAATAATGATATAATAATGTCTCGAAGCACAAAAGATTGTGGCTTCCAAAAATTTGGAGGCCAGACGGTCTCCATTATAATTATTAAAAAGGAGGAAAAAAGATTATGAATTTTAATTGTAATCAAAAAGAAATCAAACAGGAGGTTTGTAATCCTAAAAAAGGAAAAACTATTAAACAAACAAATTTATGTGACAGATATGTATTACTAGAATCACCTAAAGGAAAAGTGACTTACAAAGTAAGCAAACAAATATCTGATGTATTTGAAAGTAGAAACTATCAAGGATTTTTCAGATTGTTAGGCTTAATTGAAAATCAATTAGATGAGCACTTATCTTTTACTGTTGAGTTAGACTATATAACATTGGAAGCATTTAAACGTTGTTGCGAACAAGACAAACGTGGATATATTAATTTAAAAAATAGAATTGGAACCAGAATCTTTGAATTATTAAACGACTTATCTATAAGAAAGACATCTATAAGTTCAGAAGAAATTCTAGATAAATACTTATGCAATTCAGACTTAGATGCTTTAAAAGAATATTACGAAAAATATCATGACATAGTAATGGATTGTTTTAGTAAAGACTACTCTACATTATGTTTATATGATATTATATATAATGGAAGTACAACCGCTCAATTCTTAGACAAACTACATGTTTCTATCAAAGATGAAGACGAATGCATAATAAAAAAAGACTTTGCATGTAGATTAATGATTGAGTATTTAACTGAAATGTCAGCCCATGCTAGTGAAAAGACTCGCGAAGAGCTTTCATATCAAATGTCAGTAATAAATAAAAACTTTGATAATCTTGACTGCCATACATTATCTACCATTTCAAACGAAATGAGATTAATTATTGACAGAGTTTACAATTTAATATAACTGTTAGAGAGAAGTATATACTTCTCTCTTTTATTTGACATAATATTACACTTATGTTATAATATTATCGTTACATAAATTAATTACCTAAATATAATTAGAAAGGAAGAAAAAATATGAAAAATAATGTAATGTATTTTGGTTATGGCAAAGAAAATTTTGGCTATGACAAGGAGCTAGGAAACAGCCTAGAAGTAAATTTTAATAAAGTTGAAGGTGCAGGAATTGCATTAATTAAAGGAAAACATATAGATGTCTTCCCTCACCAATTAAACTTAAAAATCACTAATAACAGTGATAATAAAACTATGGTAAGAATTGAAAAGAAATTTTATAATGATGTAAAAACAGGATTTCACCTTATCTTACCTAAGTCTGATGAATGCACAACAGTTTCTTTTGATGGTAAAGAACAAAAAGAAATTAAAGAACTAGTTGTTGCAGTACTTCATGAAGATAATTTAGGAATAGATTCTACTTCTATTTCATTACATATTAATTAAATAAAAAAATAGCAAGCATAAATTATGCTTGTTATTTTTTTACATTATTTTTAGGTAAAAAAACTCCACCGTTTCTGTAACGATGGAGAAAATTGAGAAGAGTAGTAAAAGTAAGAACTCTTAAAATTATTAAAATAGAAGGATGGATCACGAGCGTTATATGATCCTTTTTTCTAAATATGTAAGGTTACCCTTACTTTAAGTTTCTCTCCCCTCTGCACTTGGGAAATAACTTATTTAATTAAATAACTTTATGTGTTCTCGATAAAAAATCTTTTTTCGTCCGTACTTTTAACTACATCATTATTATAACATTATTTTTATGTAAAGTCAAACTTTTTTAACGTTTTTGTTTAATTTTAGTTAAATTTCTATTAAATTTATGCCTTCTTTTATAACATTTGCAGATATTTCATATAATTCTTTCTCTTTATCTGACAAATTATATAACTTATTCTCTACCGCTCCATTACTATTAATTTTAGTTAATGAAGTAATATATACATCTGCCTCTTTATCATAAGAGCATACTGGTAGTTCTACATTTTCATCATATATTATAGCTTTTGTTATTCTTGTTAAAGCATTTGCCACACCGTAACAAGTATATCCTTGTAGACTAGATACTCTGAACCCTCCCCTTCTTACCTTTTCTTCTATCTCTAACATTTCTTTTTGAGTTAAATAATCTTCTATGTCATAAGTGTTATTTATTTTAACAGATGTCCATGCCACAAACTGTGTATCCCCATGTTCTCCAAAAACATAACCAGATATACTTTTAAGTGGAAATTCAAGTTTATTTGCTATTTCATACCTAAGTCTTGATGTTTCAAGCAAAGTTCCAGATCCAATTACTTTGTTATATCCTTTATTGTATAATTTGGCAATTTTATATGTCATTATGTCTAAAGGATTACTTGCAACTAGTATAATTCCTTCAAATCCTGAAGCATTTACCTTTTCCATTATCTTGCTTATTATTTCATTTGCACCATATATATCTTCCATTCTAGACTTTTTATTAGAACTTTGAGACATACCAGCAGTTATACATAGTATATCTGCATCTTTAATATCTGTATATTCTCCATATTTTATATTATTTATATAACTTTTTGAAAATGCTAGACTATGGCACAAGTCTAAAGCTTTTCCTTTTGTTTTTTCTTCGTCTATATCTATTAAAACTATCTCATTAATATCTAGTCCTTGATTTATTAAAGAGAAAGCATAACTTATTCCTACATTACCACAACCAATTATTCCTATTTTGTAGCTCATTTATATTCTCCTTTCGATATTAATATATCTGTATAAAAATGATTTTATACCAATTATATTAAAACTTTCAATATAAATACAAAAACAAAATAAATTTTTACAATTTCTGGTTAATACATCTGGCATAATAATTTATAATGCAGAAAAGAACCTACTAAAAAAGTAGGTTCATAGCTATACAATTAGGTTTAAGAAGGTTAAGAAAAGTGTAATTATTAATACTTTTACAACTAAAACTAATGTTTCAAACATTATATTAATAATCCCATTTTTTCTTTTATCTTTAGTATTTAGATGCTTTCTTATATGAAAAACTACCAATAATAAAGTTAAAGTCAAAATAACAATTAATAATATAATATTCATCTTCTTTCCCTCCTTTAAAATTATTTTTAGGATTTCCTATATTGTGCTATATTTTGATAATAGCATATTTTGACTAAAATAATCAACCCTTATATAAATATTGTATTTTTGTCAAAATTCATAAAAAAAGGACCTACTAAATAGTAGGTCCAAGTTTTGATATTAAATTAAGGAAGTACAAGAAAAATATAATTACTAATATTATTGCAATTATCGTTATAGTTATAAACACTATATTAATAATCTTCTTTTTTCTTCTGTCTATAATGTCTAAATATTTGCTTACCAGAAAACTAGCAAATAATAAAATTAAAATAAATATAATAATTAATAATATAATATTCATTTTCTTCCCCTCCTTCAAAATTATTTTTAGGATATCCTTTGTTGCATCATATTTGTATTTTAACACATTTTTTCTGTTAGTCAATTATTCTTTATTAAAAAGATAAATATTGCATTATTTTGTCAAATTCATCTCGCGTAATTTCATATATTCCATTGTATGGTTCTTCGATATAACATTGACCATCTTTTTCATACACATATATTACTTGGTTTGTTTCTACAAATGTTACTTTATAATATTCTTCACAATTTGGTGTATCATTTACACTTTTTGTTTTAGTAGTTCTTTCACTAGTAATGTTTTCTACAATTTCTAAAATTAATCCTCTACTACTTACTTCTATTTTTCCACCAGAAGTGTTTTTTTGTGATACAACAGAAGCAATATTTTCTACATCTTTTATTACTAACGTATATTTTTTTCCAGTGGCTAGTATAATAGCTACAATTATTGATATTACTGCAATTATAAATATGCCAAATCTTAGTTTATTTATTTTCATAATTCCTCCTATACTATTCTACTTCTATCCAATACTTTAAATAATCATATCCATCATCTTCATTATGATATGTTTCTTTGTATATTCCACCATTTTTCTTTATTGTTTTTAAAGATGGTATATTAAAGTCTTTACATGTTATTAATACTCTTTTTCTATCTTTTTTCCAAATTTCAGCTAATGTCTCTTTTAGCATATCGTAAGCATAACCTTTTCCTCTTTGAGTTGGTCTTATACTATATCCAATAAATCCACCAAATTTCATAAGGATAGGTACCTCTTTCCATCTAATATTTACCATTCCTACAATTTCGTTATTATCATTAATAACTAGATATACAGACTGAGAAGAAAAATCTTTAGGTAGTTTTTCTTCATCTTCATCATTTTTTAGTTCTTCTAGCCATTCTTCAAAAGTCTTTTCTTTTAAATGTTCAAAATTTCTAATGCCTTCATATCTGTCTAATCCAGGTATTAGTTCGCTCTTTTCATATTCATCAAACATATCTAAAACATCCTGTTTATCTTCAATTCTAACTTTACGAATAGTAACGTTCATTATATCACTCCTAACTTATATATGTTATTTATATCATAAGAAACCAAAAATTGGAACATATAAATAAAAAAACACCATAAAATGGTGCTTTTATTATTTATTTAAATATTCTTTTAACTTATTTATTGAATCATTTGCATCTTCTATACCTAAATCATACATTTGCTGTAATTTTTTAACATCTTTTTCTACTCTTTTAATATCTACTAGCCTAGATGGTCTAATTACAAATATTTTATTTTCCTTTTCAAGTTCCAATATTTTTTCTACCTGCTCATTATACTTTTTATATCTGTTATTAATAGTATTTACAAAATTTGGATATTTACTATAAAAAATGTTAGGAATAACTTCATTACTTTTCTTTTTCCTATAATCTATTGGTCTTGTAAGTATAACTATAATCTTATCCATATCCATTTCTAGCATTTTTTCTATAGGAATACTATCTGCTGTACCACCATCTAAATATTTAACTCCATTTATTTCGACAAATTTAGATACGAATGGCATAGAACCTGATGCACGCAAATATTCCATTTTTTGTTTTAAATCATCTATCAAAATATACTCTGCTTTTCCTGTCTCTACATTGGTTACTACTGCATAAAACTTTTCCGGCTCATTTTTATATCTTTCATAGTCAAAAATATCTAGTTCATTGGGAACTGTATCAAAGCAAAATTCTTTATTCATAATATTACCTGTTTTAAGTAAAGGTCTCATTCCCATATATCTTTTATCATTTGCATATTTTAAATTATATCTTAAAGCTCTTCCTCTTTGCTTAGATTTATAATTTACACCAAATAAAGCCCCTGCAGATACCCCAATAATAGTATCTATTTTAATATTATTATCTAAAAATATATCCAATACACCTGCTGTATAAAGCCCACGCATAGCTCCACCTTCTAAAAGTAATCCTACTTTCATTTTACACTCCTTATTATCTTTTCATAATCCCATTTTTTAATACATCTAATTGCATTTTGTATTCTCTCATTCCATCTTCTTTAGACACACAACCATTTAAAATAGTTACTTTAGTAACATTAGTTATAACTAAAAGCATATTAATTGCTGCTTTTACTTGATCTATTGTATCAAAATTAGTTTTTGAAAAGTCTGTTTGTTTTAAAACATTATCTAAATCTAAAGATTTAATTGGAAAAGTTTTTGCTTCTTTTAAATATTCAATCATATGAATATAATATTTAGGTTTAAAACTTGTATCATCTATATTCTTATCTATATATTCATAGCAAGCTTCAAAAATATTTCCTTGTTTTTTTCTTAAAATATCAAACAACTTTTCCTTCTCGCTTTTAAATTCTTCTTCAATTATATATTCTATTGCATCTTCTCTACTACTAAAGTATTGATAGAAACTTCCTCTTGCAATATTTGCATCTTCCACTATGTTTTTTACAGACATATCTATTAAAGGTACTCTGTCAAATTCTTTTTTTATAGCTTGTATTACTCTTTCTTTTTTACTATCATTTAAATTAAAAAATGTAATTGTTGGCATACCTTTTTCCTCCTATTTAATATTATATGACATTGTGTCATTTTGTCAATAAAAATAATGTGAAAATTTTATCACAAAGAATAAAGTTTAGATAAGTTAATATATTTATGATAAGGAGGACTTTATGGCTTTAGTTAATGAAAATTATTTAAATTTAAGTGACAACTATTTATTTTCTAAAATAGCTAGTGAAAAGAAAAAATATATTGAAAAAAATAAAGATAAAAAATTAATAGATTTAAGTATCGGTGACGTTACCCTACCACTATGCCCTGCCTCAATAGAAGGTATAAAAAAAGCTGCTAATCTATTATCTAAAAAAGATACCTTTGAAGGATATCCCCCTTCGTCTGGTCATAACTTTTTAAAAGAAGAAATACTTAAATATGATTACTCGCCTTTAAATATTAATTTAGAAAATAACGAGATATTTATTGGTGATAGTTCTAAATCTGATATCGCACATATATTAGATTTATTTGATACAGGTATTACTGTTGCAATACAAAATCCAGTTTATCCTGTATACCTAGATTCAAATGTTATTCGAGGAAATAATATTATCTTTTTTAACGATGCTAGCGAAATATTAGATATATCTAAACATATAGATATAATTTACCTTTGCTCTCCAAATAACCCTACAGGACAAATAATTCCAAAGGATAGATTAAAAGAAATCATAAATTATGCTATTAAACATAAATCTCTAATCTTTTTTGATAGTGCATATGAAGCTTTTATACAAGGCATAGATACAGTACATAGTATATATGAAATAGCTGATGCTAAAAAAGTGGCTATTGAGTTTAGAAGCTTTTCTAAAACAGCAGGTTTTACTCCAATTAGACTATCTTATACAATTATACCAAATGATATATATCTATTCTCTAAATCTAGTAATAAAGTATCCCTAAATTCTTTATTTAAAAGATTAAAAGATACAAAATATAACGGACCTTCTTTTTTAAGCGAATATGCAATGTATAATGTTTATTCTACAAACTCGTTGTATCAGCTAAAAGAAAATATAGATTATTATATGAAAAATGTAAAATTACTTATTAATTTCTTTAATTCTAAAAATATAATCGGTACTACAAAAATTAATTCACCATATGTATGGATAAAATGTAAAGACAATATGTCATCATGGGATTTTTTTTATTATATGTTAGATAACTTTATGATACTTGGCACTCCCGGAAGTGGCTTTGGAACTGAAGGTGAAGGATACTTTAGACTAACAGGATTTGGAACACGTGAAGATACACTTGAGGCAATAGAAAGAATGAAAAATATATTATAAAAATAACCTAAACATTAAAGTTTAGGTTATTTTTTGTTTTTATAATTGATTAAAGTTCTCTAGTATTTGATCTGCTTTTTCATTATCCATTATTAGAACAACAAGATTTCCTCTGTTTTCAACTTTTACGTTTTGAGGATCTACTGAAACGCAAAGCCATTTAACTGGATCTACGTTAGTTTTAATCTTTTCTTTAACTTCTTCTACATTAGCATCTTCTGGTACTCTAACAAGTACTACTGAGTGAGCTATTGAGCTCATCATTGGTTCTGATGCTAAAGCTTCTGTATATTGTACATCTGCTGTTCCTAAGAAATATTCAACATTTTCAGCTGTAACTTCTGTATTAGCAAGCATTGGCAGTTCATCTTCTGGGATGTTTGCATATAATTTAGTCATTAAGTCTGTTAATGTTCCTTCAACATGCTCTTGAGGTTTATTTCCCATTAGCATAACTGCTAAAACAACTAAAGCTACTACTACAACTACAGCTATTACAATACTTATTACTTTTTTATTCATAGCTTATTCCTCCTACACAGATATTCTATCACAAATGTAAAATATAGTAAATATGTAAGTTATTTTATCTAAAAATGTTGAATAAAAATTAGTGTTGAATTATAATTTAATTATAATCTAAGGAGATTGATTATATGAGAAATGGTATGAAAAATTCTACTCGTTCTGTAGGTGCTATAAGTTTTGTACTTTTACCACTTATATTTATAATTGTAATTATATGCCTAGTTTTATTAGTGCATTTAAATATAAAAACTGTAACAATAAGTATGGATAATGCTTTTGAATTTAAAATTTCTAAACAGCCACATTTAAAGGCTAATTTGTATCAATCACCAATTATAACTGAACCAAAATACACATCTGCACAATGTGCTGAAAAATTTTCAACTGCACGTGCTATGGTTATTGGAGACTCTACAGCAGAAGGTCTTGTTGCATATGGTGCAATTTATGATGCAAATGTTATCTGGACAAGAGGCAGAACTATTCAATATATGACTGCTGATTTAGAAAAAGCTATAAGTTATCAACCTGATCATTTATTCTTGTCTTATGGTGCAAATGATTTGTTGAGTTGGTGTGGTAATGTTGAAGGATATATTGGAGCTTATGAAAAAAGTATTTCATATATACGCTCTGTTTTACCTAATACAAAAATCTATATTAATGCAATATTACCTGTAGATGAAAGTGCTGTAAAAAGAGATGAAAACTTCAAACACGAAGCTTTATTTAATGAGCATCTACACAAATTTTGCTTGGATAATAATATAACATTTATAGATAATAGAAATCTTTTAAATCAAAATGATGGTAATAGAGTTTTTGAAAGTGACGGAGTTCATCCAAGACCATTCTATTATAAATTATGGGCAAATAATATGATTGAAATGTCTAAGATATAGTAAAAAGATGAGTACATTGTACTCATCTTTTTTGTCTCTTATTTATTTGTCTTTATTTCTTATTTTTCTTTTTTTATTTTATTTTATTCCTTTTACTTCAAATCCTTCATCTTCAATAGCTTTTTTAATTACACTATCTTCCACATCTTTTGAAAGCTCTACAACGGCTTTTTTATCCTCTAAATTAACTTGCACAGCATCTATTCCATCTATGGCATTTAAAACCTTTTCTACTGCCATCTTGCAATGATTACAATGCATTCCATCGATTAATATTTCTTTTTTATTCATCTTTTCTTCCTCCTCAAATTTAACTTTAAATTTTCTAAGTCTTAGTGCATTTGTAACTACACATACGGAACTCAAACTCATAGCAAGGGCTCCTAGCATAGGATTTAATTTTAATCCTAAACTACTATATATAACTCCTGCTGCAATTGGTATTCCTATAGAATTATAGAAAAACGCCCAGAATAAATTCATTTTAATATTATTTATTACTGACTTTCCAAGACAAATAGCTTTAACTACATCTAATAAATCATTTTTAATTAAAACTATGTCTGCAGATTCAATTGCTATATCTGTTCCAGAACCAATAGCTATTCCAACATCTGATTTTACAAGTGCTGGACTATCGTTTATTCCATCTCCAACAAAGGCTACTACTTTTCCTGTCTTTTGAAGTTTAGATACTTCTTTTTCTTTATCTTGTGGTAGTACATCAGATATAACTTTATCTATTCCTATTTTATTTGCAATAGAATTTGCAACGATATTGTTATCTCCAGTTAACATTACAACGTCTAAATTTCTATTTTTAAGTTCTTTTATAGCTTTTAGACTTGTACTTTTAATTACATCCGCTACCGCTATAGCTCCTATTATTTCTTTTTCATTTGCTATATAAATAACTGTTTTACCTTCTGAAAGCAATAATTTGCTTTTTTCTACAATATCATTATTTTCTATATTTGCTTCACTGATAAAAGCAATATTTCCTGCTAAATATTTTTGTCCGTTTACTATTGCAGTTATTCCTCTGCCAGAAATACTCTTAAATTCTTTTGCCTCTTTAAGTACAATATTTCTTTTCTCTGTTTCTTTAATAACTGCTTCTGCTAAAGGATGTTCAGAAGCTTTTTCTAAAGATCCTGCTATACTTAGTAATTCGTTTTCTTCAATATTTGATATTATATCTGTTACTTGTGGCTTGCCTTCCGTTATTGTACCTGTTTTATCTAGTACAACTGTATCTATTTCATGTAGCATTTCTAAACTTTCGGCAGATTTTATTAATATACCATTTTCAGCTCCTTTACCTGTTCCTACCATAATAGCTACAGGTGTAGCAAGTCCTAACGCACAAGGACAAGATATAACAAGTACAGATATCGCTATACTTAATGCAAATTCAAAAGATTGACCTGCAAGTAACCATACTATCGCTGCAATTATTGCTATAGCTATTACACAAGGTACAAATACAAAGCTTACTTTATCTGCAAGTTTTGAAATTGGTGCCTTTGAATTACTTGCTTCTTCTACTAATTTTACTATTTGTGAAAGTGTTGTATCTTTTCCTACTTTTTTAGCTTCCATTTTGAAAAATCCTGTTTTATTTACAGTACCTGATACAACACTATCTCCTACATTTTTCTCAACTGGAATGCTTTCACCTGTTATACTTGATTGATCTATTGAAGAACTCCCTTCTATGACAACTCCATCAACTGGTATACTACTTCCAGGTCGTATTACAACTATATCTCCTACTTTTATTTCTTCTGTCCTTACTTGAACTTCTTTTTCATCTCTAATTACAGTAGCAATTTTAGGTGCTAAATTTACAAGTTTACTTATTGCATCAGAAGTTTTTCCTTTAGATTTCGTCTCTAAATATTTACCAAGTGTAATAAGTGTTAAAATAGTACCTGCTGATTCAAAATATATATCTTTTGAAAAGCTTTCTACCATATCTACATTTCCTGTATTTAATCCAGTAAGAATTTTATATATAGCATAAAATCCATAAATAATTGCAGATGAACTTCCAATAGCAATTAGAGAGTCCATATTTGGAGATAATTTAAATAGTCTTTTAAAGCCTACTATAAAGTAATTTCTATTTAACCATACGATTGGTATTAAAAGTATTACTTGAGAAAAAGCAAACACTAAAGGATTATGAAATAGATTTTCAATAAACTTTGGTGTTGGTAACATATGATGCATTGCTATATACATTAAAGGTATTAAAAAACATATAGATATAATTAGTCTTTTTTTCATAGAACTAATTTTATCTTCATTATTTACTTTGTTTTTTTCTTCTTTACTTACCATAGCACTATATCCCGCATCAATTACTGCTTTTATAATGTCATTATCTGTTACTTTCTTTTCATCATAATCTACTACCATATTATTTGATAGTAGATTTACATTTACTTCCTTTACTCCATTAATTTTTCTTACTGCTCTATCTACATGTGCAGAACAACTACTACAAGTCATTCCATCAACGTCAAACTTAACATTTTTCATAGTTATAATTCCTTTCTATTTATTTTAAAGAACCACTATTATTTATTATTAGTGTACTATACAAGAATAGTACATCTTGATTATTAAATTCAATATAATTAGAAATTAAAGTTGGTGCTATATATCTAGTATCTACTAAATATATTTTACTGTATGCTTCAGTAAATAGCGGTGCTATACTACTTCCAAAAGAATCTCTAAATATAATTAATTCTTTATCTGTTGTAGCTTTTTCATTTCTAATTTCAATTAATGCTGTTGCACCAGATAGATATATATCATATTTATCCATTGCAGTATCTGCTTTTTGAGTATTATATACTTTAGCCTCTTTTTGTGTTTCATAATTAAATGTAACAGCACTATCTATCACTTCATTAGTTAAGTAATTTATCGTGTCTGGTGTCATATTTTTACCAAGTTGTCCATAATATGCTCCATAAAATTCACCATACTCTTTAAGCTCAAATTCTGTAGTTATTCTATCTCTAAAATTCATTTGTGTGCTTATTTTATCTGCTACATTCATTATACTTTCTTGCTTCCAGTGAGTGTCTGTATTGTAATATGAATCTAGAGCTAAAGTATCGAAAATATCTATATATTCTATATTAGAGTTTATTGTTTGTCTCATTAAATCTTCAATTTTTTGATAATCTAATTTTATATATTCTCCTTTATCTTCTAAAAAATAATTTTTATCTGGCACAATTGTATAGTATACATTGTTATTTTCTGTTAGATATGTATCATATATATTATTTATTTTATTTGAAATTCCTGTAACAGAACTTTCATTTAACGGATATTCTAGCTTAAATATTTTATCTTCTATTGTAAATAATCCGTTATTTTCTTTTTGAAGTAAAACATTTAATTTTACAAATGTTTTAATACTTCTCATATTATCCCTAGCTAAGAATTGATCCATAGCATAATTTTCCATATCGTCTGTTAAATTTCCACTCATAAGGCTTTCAGATATGTTTGGAAATTGATTAAGTTTTCTTCTTTCAGCAGTTGAAACTTCTTTATCTTTAACTATTGTGCTAATTATAAATACACCAAATATAATAACTAGAAAAAGAACTGTTACAACAACATCTTTTATTCTCTCACTCATATTTCCCTCCTAAAATCTAAAATATAAAAATGGATTAAATGAACCATCTACTAAAAAGCTTACACATACAACTAGTAACGTAGTAAGAACAACAGGTTCTAAAACGTTTACTACTTTAGGTGCCTTTTCTTTTAATTTAACACACAAGTTTTTAACTAAAGGTGTAGCTGCTATAAATCCTATTATAAAGATTGAAGCATAATTTTTTAGATAGAATATACTTTCTGTTGTAACAAGCGGTACATTCCCTGTTCCAACAAGGCCACCAATATTTTCAAATATTTGAGACATACTTTCTCCGTTAAATAGTACAAATCCTATCATAACTACAAGTAATAAATATACTCTAGATATAAAACTTGGAACCTTTTCTAATATTTTAAGTAGCCCTACTTTTTCTATTATTAATAATACACCATATAAAAGTCCCCATAATATAAAATTCCATGCAGCTCCATGCCAAAATCCTGTTAAAAACCATACTACTAAAATATTTCTAAACCATTTTAATTTACTTACTCTGTTTCCACCAAGTGGTATATACACATAATCTCTAAAACAGCTACTTAACGTCATATGCCATCTTCTCCAGAAATCTGTTACACTTTTTGCTATATATGGATAATTAAAGTTTTCTGGAAATTTAAATCCTAGCATTTTTCCAAGGCCGATTGCCATATCTGAATATCCTGAGAAATCAAAATAGATTTGTAATGTAACTGCTATTGCATATATCCAGTAAAATAATACACTTTTTTCATCACTTAAATTAAATTTATTTATACAATCTCCTAGAACATTTGCAATTAATATTTTTTTAGATAGACCTATTACAAAACGTCTTACACCATTTGAAAACTCGTCAAAACTGTGTTTTCTATCATCTAATTCTTTTTCAATAGTTGTATATCTAACTATTGGACCTGCAACAAGTTGTGGAAATAGTGCCACATACGTTGCAAGTTTTAAAAAGCTTTTTTGTGCTTTTGCCTCTTTTCTATATACATCTATAATATAACTTATCATTTGGAATGTATAGAAAGATATTCCTATTGGTAAAGCAAACTTTAAAAGCCCTATATCTACATTAAATATAGAATTTATATTAAGTATAAAGAAATCCGTATATTTGAAAAACATAAGTAATCCTATACTTATTACTATAGAAGAAATCATAAACTTCTTAGCATGTTTTTCATACTTCTCCATAAGTATTCCATGTATATATGTAGATGCTATCGATATTAGCATCAATATTGCATATTTGGGTTCTCCAAAAAAGTAAAATAGCATTGATGCTATAAATAGTACCAAGTTTTTTAATTTAAATGGTACAATAAAATATATACCTAAAACAATAGGTAAAAAATAAAAAATAAATGTTAAACTCGAAAATACCATATTCCACCTCTAACACATTAATTATACCATTAATTATTTTAATATCAAATACGTAATAATAAAATTATAAAAAATACTAGAAAGTATTCTTCTACTTTCTAGTATCATTTTTTAATCATCATTTTTCTTTGATTTTGTTGCCCTTTTCTTTTTAGGCTTTTCCTCTTTAACTTCTGTTTCTTCATTAACTTCTTCAACGTTTTCAGTTACTTCATTATCTTGAACTTCTTCATCATTCTTTTCTAATTCAAGTAATTTGTTATATATATCTGCTATAGCTTCATCACCAGTCATAGAGTAATCATTTTCTAGCATAAGTTTTGCCTCTTTAATACGACCATTTTCTATTAAATCTGTTATTAGCCCTCTTAAAGCTTTAATAATCTTAGAATTAGCTCCAACCATAACTTCATTATCTAGTGCAAGATTATATATTTCATCTGCTGACATATCTTTTAAACTAGTATCTGACTCTTCATATTCAGATATTATATTAGCCATTTCATCATTGGGATAATAACTATAGCTAAGTCTATACATAGCATAAG
Organism: Clostridia bacterium; assembly: GCA_017626395.1. Classification (GTDB taxonomy): domain Bacteria; phylum Bacillota; class Clostridia; order TANB77; family CAG-465; genus CAG-465. Next base: position 24,470 of record JAGAIU010000068.1, read on the forward strand.
CAGCTCTTCTGTCTTTTAAACTATCAAATACAAAAGCATATTTATTATAACAAGCTGCTATATCTGTCGCTGTATAAGAAATCATATGTAGCAATTTCAAAGAAGATAAATATTTAACTATTTCATTCTTCTCAAAATATATATCCAATTTCTTTTCTCTTGCTTCTCTACTCAAAAAATTCCAATAGATAGCCCTATCTATTGCTTCCATTGCTTGTGTACGTTTCTTTTTCTTTAATAACAAATCAGCATACATTATATATATAACATCATTTGCATAGGGAGTTGAAATAACTTGCTTTTCATCAGCAAATATTCTTTCAAACAGTTGTTTTTCATATTCAGTTTTAAAACTACAATATAATATTCCATCTTCATTTTTAGTAAGATTTTCTATTTTAGGGATTATTTCTTCTATGCTCTTTAAAGCATCTTCGTCGCTCTCTTCATCTATATGATTTAATAGTTCATTAATTTTTTCATCTATTTCTGTTTCTTCTGCATATTTTTCTTCTTTAGGTTGTTGTAAGTCTTTTATTTCTTCTATTACTATATTTATTGCTTCGATTGTTGCTGTAGCATCACTAATAATGGTATTTTGTTCTTCATATAATGAATTTAAAAAAATTATATCATGCTCAATATCTCCAGTTAAATTATTCTTAATTATTTGAATTTTTTCTTCCATACTAATTACCAACACTCTTTCATAAATATATTCATATATCTTAATGTTAGCATATATGCCCAAAAAAAGAAATATTTAAAAATAAATATCTCTTTTTTTTACTTAATTTGTAACATTTATGTAAAATTCAAATTTCTAATTTCATCGCTATAAGAGAAACAACAAATCTTAAAAGATCGTATTCTTTATCCTTTACTCCTCTTCTTGGTTCATCATCTGAAAACAATATAACAGAGCCTATAGTTTTAGATTCAACAATAATAGGTACTATTACCTTAGGATATAAATTTTCGTCAGTTTTTAGTACTTTGAAATTCGTAGCTGTGTTTACACTATATGCCATTCTTCCATTTATTACTTCTATAACGTCTTCTGATATTTCTTCACCATTTAAAAGTGCTGTGTTCTTTCCTTTGCAAGCTATTATCTTTTCATTATCTGTAAATAATACTTTAAATCCTGTTTCCCTATGTAATAACTCTGAATATATCATGCAATCTTTTTTTAAATCTCTCATTGCAGAATATTTTTTCAAAAGAATGGTGTCTTCATTTTCTATAAACATTTCAAGTTCATCATTTTCTCTTATTTTCAATTTTTTTCTTATCTCTTTAGGAAGTACTATTCTCCCTAAGTTATCTACCTTTTTGATAATTCCTGTAGAATGCATATTATCACCTCAAACATCTAAATTTATTGTTTGAAGAAATAATATCTTTTATACTTTATTTTTTAGATTTTTCGTTAAGATATAATAACTTTTCAAGTTTCTCTTTAAGTCCTGTTTTTCTATTTTTAGATTCTAAATTATCTACCATATAATTTAATACATTTTTATTTCCTATAATTACAAGCATTTTTTTAGCTCTAGTCATTGCTGTATAAAGTAGATTTCTAGTAAGTAACTTTTTATATCCTGTAAATATTGGAAGTATAACATAATCAAACTCACTTCCTTGAGATTTATGAATTGTAATTGCATAAGAATGTTCTAGTTGTTCTAGTTCATCAAAATCATATTCGATTAATCTTTCATCATCAAATTCAACATATAGCTTCTCGTTTTCATTATCTATTAATTTTATATACCCTATATCTCCATTATATATACCTTCAAAAAATTTACCTTCAATAGAATATTTTTTATCATAATTATTTACTATTTGCATTACTTTATCTTTTTCTCTAAATATTCTCCCCATATGCTCTACTTGATTTTTACCTAAAGATTTCTTATTTAATATTTCTTGAAGTGTAGCATTTAATTCTCCAGTTCCAAGTTCTGTTTTCTTAATAGGTGTAAGTATCTGTAAATCTTTTACCGTATCTAAAGGTACATATGTCTCAAGTCTATAAGATACTAATGATGAAATTTCTGCAACAGTTTGTTCTATTGTTTTAGTAGGTATAAAGAATAAGTCTGTATCTTTAGATTTAAACTCAGGATATACTCCATCATTAACTTTATGGGCATTAACTATAATATCACTTTTAGCACTTTGTCTATAAATTTGTTTTAACTCAACAGTTGGAACTATATCTGATTGTATAATATCTTTTAATACACTACCAGGTCCTACTGAAGGTAACTGATTTACATCCCCTACTATTATTATCTGTGTAGAAGGTTTTACTCCTTTGACTAAATTATTCATCATCATTATATCTATCATCGAAGCTTCATCTACTATTACAACTTCATCTTCTATTTGCTTTACTTGGTATTCATAAAACATATCTATATCGTTATCATCTATTTTAGAAATTTCAAGAAGTCTATGTAAAGTTTTTGCCTCTTTACCAGTAGTCTGTGTTATTCTTTTAGCGGCTCTACCTGTAGGAGCACATAACACATAATTTTTCTTCTGCTCTTCTAAAATATCTATTATACATTTAATGATAGTAGTTTTTCCTGTTCCAGGTCCTCCTGTTACTATAGATATCATGTTATTTAAACATGTAAAAATAGCATTCTTTTGTTCCTCAGACAGAATTATTTCATTATTTTCACTCACTTTATCTATAAGTTTAGATATATCTTTTTGTTTAATATTTTGTCTTGTATGTTCTATTATGCATTTTGCAACATTTTCTTCAGCCCAATACATACTTTGTCTAAATACATAATCTTTTTCCTCAACCTTATCTATAAATAACTTTTGATTTAATGTAAGTCGCATTATACTTTGAGATATTTCTGCATCATCTACTTGTAATAGTTCAATGCAATATGAAAATAGACTCTCTTTTTCAACACAAGTATGACCAAATTCAGTTATTTTATTTATTGCGTAAATAATACCGTTATCTAGTCTTTCTTCATTATTTAAAGGTACGTTTAAACTTCTACCTATTTCATCTACTACTTTAAAATCTAAAGACTTAACAAAGCCAAGTAAACTATATGGATTTTCTTTTACAATTTCTATTGTGTCTTTACCAACTGCTTGATAAATTCTATTTGCTACAATAGTAGAAATTTGAAATTGGCTTAAAAATTCAATGGTATTCCATTTTTCCCATTCTGTATTAAAAAACTCATTCATACTTTCAATTTTCTCTGTATTAAGTCCTTTAATTTCATATAATCTATCCATCGAAAATCTAATTACATTTACTGTATCATCACCAAAAGCATCTACAATTTTTCTTGCTGTTTTTTTACCAACTCCTGCAATGTTATCTGCTATATATGATATAAGAGCAGCTGAAGTTTTAGGAAGTACTTTTTTATATGATGTAAATTTAAACTGTTCACCATATACTTTATGTGCTACTACTTCACCTTCAAACTCTAATTCATCGTCTACCTCTATATCTTCTGTCTCTCCAACACAAGTGATATACTCACTTTTTTGCTTAATTAGGAGTACAGTCCAGTTATTTGTATCATTTTTAAATATTATAGTTGCAACTTTACCTTCTAACTTCATATTTGTCTAACCTTTCAAATAAGTTTATTATATTATAATATTTTTTAAATTTCAAGTATGTAAAAATTATTATGTTTACTGTATTTGACTTTTCACTTTATATTTGATATAATCACGAGGTAGGAGGAAAAAATGACTAGATTTTTTGAACAATTAAAAGATGAAGAAAAAGAAAAATACGTTAAGGATTTAAAGAAGAGTATAAACTTAGAAACATATCCTAAAGTTAAAGATTTTATTCTTAACAACAATCTATACATAACTAATGTAAAAGTCAATCCAATCAAATTAGATAGCAAAGATGCTACTCTAGTTTTAGATAATTCTCAAAACAAATGGTTTGTGTTATGTGTAGACGGAAAAATAAGTCTAATTGCTAAAAAAAGTGTTGTTATTCATACAGATAACTTTAAGTATGAAAAAAGAGATACTTCTTTTAACAAAAAATATAAAATAAAAAAAGCAGATTACCTTATTGAATATGTAGAAAACATTGGTGCTAACCTATCTTTAAGCATTAAAAATTATAATGATAAAATTGGTAAAAATAAATGGTGTCAAGATGATACAGAAATTGCTAATATGACACTACACTCTCAAAAAGATATCTCACTTAATGGTTATACATATAATGGTCAAGATTTTTCTCTATGTGCAATAGGAAAAAACTATGACAAGCAAAAAGACTTATTAGCATAAAAGATACTTTAATTTACAGATTAAAGTATCTTTCTTTTTAGTTATGTAAGTTGACATAAGTTATTTTTAGTGTTATAATAAAAATTGTGAAAAATTATATATAAGGAGGATATTAATATGATCTATGAAAATGAGGTAAAAAAATTTTTAGCGTTATTTGGAGTGAAATATTTCCCACGGAGATATGAGAGCTCAAAGAATAAAAATTCATGAAATTTTTGAGGTAATTAAAAATGATAACACATATGTTATGCCAGATAAAACTAAACATTATACTAAAAAAAGTTTAAGAGAATTCTTAAACTTTTCAGTGTCAGCATATAGTGCTGCTCAAGTTTTATTTAGCAAAAATGATTATGCTTATAGTGTTATAGATTACCCTAGAGAAACTGCCAAATTTGCTAATAGTTTTCTAACTGATTCAACAGCAAAATTTAATATCGTAATGCCTGCAGATTTTCCTATAGAAGAATTTACTAGTATACTTTTACAAAAATACTTTCCAAAAGAATGGATTATAAAGCATTTCATAATTGATGAAGAAAAAATCGTCGTAAAATATGATGAAACAAAGAAAGAATTTTATCTAGAGAATTTTAAGGATGATAAACTTTTCCTTACATGTTCTTCTATCAATGCTTCAACTGTAAAAAAAGCAGTAAATTTAGGTAGAGTTGGTGAAATTTATACTCTATACTTAAATAAAGACGCCTAAGCGTCTTTATTTTTTATTTCATACATTTTTATTTCTGCATTTAAATGTCCCTTTTGTGAAATATCTCCTTTTTTAGGAAATCCATTAAAATATGTATGTATTAATCTACATATTCCATTATGAGTAACAATAAGTATATTTTTATCTTTATATTTTTCTTTTATTTCATCTAAAAACTCATATACTCTTGTCTTACATTCTTCAATTGTTTCGCAATCTTGTATTTTATCTTTTCCAAGTGTCCAAAAATCTCTATAATTAAAATCTTCTGTATTAATTCCTTCTAAACTTTTAGCATCTCTTTCTATTAATCTGTCATCATATATTACTGGTATGCTCTTAGTATTTACAATTTCCATTGTTTCCTTAGTTCTTGTTTTAGGTGAGCAAAACACAAGATTATAGTTTAAGTTTTTAACTAGTTTTTCTGCCTCTTTACACTGCTCTATACCTGTTTCATTTAAAGGTATATCTGTTACTGATAAAAGTTTTTTATTAAGATTCCAATCTGTTTGACCATGTCTAATTACATATAAATACATTTATTTCCCTCTTTTCTTTGTTTTTATATTCTACCATATATTTTAAAGTTATACAATTTTATTATTATATTTTAATATTTTTTATTTAACTTAATATAATGAATTAAGGTGATTAAATGTACTGTATAGTAACAAGAAAAAACATAATTTTATCTATTATATCTTTATTAATATTATCTATTATTACAGTTTCTTGCTTTGTATTTGCTTCCTCAACCTCATCTTGGGGACTATCTTTTAGTAGTCCTAATGATGCACCTCGTGGCAATGCAACAGCAGAAGAACTTTTAGAAAATGATGCATATTTTATGGATTGTTCAGGAGAAAAATGTATATACTTAACTTTTGATGTCGGTTATGAAGCGGGATATACAAATAGTATATTGGATACTTTAAAAAAACATAATGTAAAAGCTGCTTTCTTTATTGTTGGTAATTATTTTACATCCGATGCCGATACAGTAAAACGTATGGTAGATGAAGGACATATAGTTGGAAATCATACTAAAACTCATCCAGATATGTCTAAAATGTCCACTTTAGAAGATTTTAAAGCACAAATAGAGCCTGTTGAAGAACAATATAAAGGAATTACTGGTCAAGACATGCCAAAGTATTACAGACCACCACAAGGGATATACAATACTCAAAATTTAAAAGATGCTAAAAGTCTTGGATATAAAACTATATTCTGGTCAGTTGCATATGTCGACTGGGAAAAAAATAATCAGCCATCTCACGAAAAAGCAATGAATACCCTACTTAAAAGAGTTCATAATGGTGCTATAATACTACTCCACTCTACATCCAAAACAAATATGGAAATACTAGATGAATTTTTAACAACTTTAGAAAATGAAGGATATACTTTTAAAACACTAGACGATTTAGGTGTAACTGATTGAAATCTAAATTTATAAAAAACTTTCTACTCCTTACATTTTCTACACTAATTATTAATATAATTGAAATGGTAACAAATGTGTATATTACAAATAAAATAGGAACTACTGTACTTGGTTCCTATTCCCTTATAATGAATGTATTTAACTTTTTAGTTACTATTTCTTTATTTGGTATTCCACTTGCTATAACTAAACTTGTATCTGAAAATGATGAACTGAAAAAAGATAAAGCTATCGAAATGTCGTCTAAAATTGCATGCAAAATATGTGCAATAATTTCTGTTTTAGTGTGTATTTTCACTGTTTTAAATAGAGATTTACTTGTTTCTTTCTTTTTGCATAATTCTACTTCAAGCGATATCTTTATTATACTTGGTGCCTCTTTACCTTTTATAGCACTTACTTCATGTTTTTGTGGCTATTTTAATGCATTAAGAAAAGTAAATAAGCCTGTCTCATATGAATTTTTAACACATGTAATACGATCAACTACAATTATCGTTCTACTAAAACTTGCCTTTCCTGCATATAAAACATTTGCAATAGGACTTTTTTTGTCTGAATTTATATCATTTTTATACTCATATAAGCTTTTTAAAAAAGATATAAAGTATTATGCAGCTTCTAAAGAAAAAGTAGTTAAAAAAACTATAGTTAAAGATATATTTAGAATTTCTCTTCCACTCTCCTTTACTACATTTGTTCGTTCTGGGCTTTCTACTTTAAAGCATACATTGATACCTTTAAGATTGCAAAAATTTGGTTTTTCGTACGATTTTGCTCTTTCTAGATATGGAATAATTCATGGAATAGCATTACCTTTTATACTTATGCCAAGTATATTCATTAACAGTGCTGCATCTTTACTGTTACCTGAATATTCAAGGTATTTTGCTTCTAATAATACAGAAAAAATAAAGAAACTTACTGAAAAAATATTTAAGCTTACTATTAATATATCTTTGTATATTTCTTTTATAATATATATTGCTTCAGATTATATATGTTTTAAACTATATAATAACATAGAAGTTTCATATTATGTAAAAATACTAACACCTTTAATATGTATAATTTATTTAGATTATATTGCTGATAGCATATTAAGAGGCTTAGATTTGCAAGTAAGTGTTATGAAAATAAATATATTAGATTTAATAATATCAATAACACTTATATATTTTGGTATACCTTATCTTGGAACATGGGGATATATTTTAGTTTTATATGTTAGTGAATATTTAAATGGACTAATGAGCATAAATCAAATACTTAATAAAGCACGTATTAATTTTAAATATTTTGAATGGATTATAAAGCCACTAACTTGTCTTTTCACATCATTTTTTATACTAAAACTTTTACATATTACAACAAATAATATTATGGAAGTAATTATTTGCGTTTTAATATTTACTTTAATCTTCTTATTTCTACAATTTTTAAGCTATAAAAAAGAGTCTTGATTTTTTCTTTCAAGGCTCTTTCTTTTTTATTTTGAATATTTGTATATACTAAGTACTTTTGCTGCATCTGCTGAATTTAGCAGTCCATCACCATTTAAATCTGCTAATTCTAAATCTTTTTGGGTTGGATTATTATATTTATATTTTTCTAGTACGATAGCAGCGTCTGCTGAATTTACTATACCATCTGTATTAATATCTCCCTCAATAATATAATTTTCAATATTTTCTGGCCAATATTTTTCTACAGTATATCCAGTAGAATATTTAGGTGCAATAATTTTAAGATTCTCTGCACCTTCAAATGTTTTTTCTGTTATTGTAGGAGCTTTAACAGTTTGGAATTTCATTTCTTTAACATTACTTAAATAAAAAGCTGTATCTCCTATACTTTTTATAGTTTTAGGAAATTCAATGCCAGATACCATTGAGTAGCATTTAAAAAATGCATCATTTCCTATTTCTTGTACATTATTAAAGTTAACGTTTTCTAAAGATGTGCAATTTGCAAATGCACTATCTCCTATTGTTTTTAAATTGCTTCCCATACTAATACTTGTTATATTAACACAACCTGCAAAAGCTTCATCACCTATTGATTTAATTGCATCGGGTAATTTAATTTTTCCTGTAATTTGCGGTTTATTTTTAAATGCACCGTCAGCAATTCTTGTTACAGTATATCCATCAATTTCAGCGGGAATTATATTAGTATATATTGTACTTTCATATCCAACAATAGTATACGTTCTTGTACCATCTGTATTTATTTCACATATAAAGCCATCTGTAAATGAATCTCTTGGTTCAACTTCTTGAGCATAACATATTATTAAATTTCCTACAAATAGCACTAAAAACATAATTAAAAATATCGTTGTTTTTTTCTTCATATATCCTCACTTCCCTAATATTCATACTTATATATCTTAAGTATTGCAGCAGCATCTGCTGAGTTTATTAATTCATCTTCATTTAAATCTCCAAGCACCCTTTGTTTGTCTGTCCAATTATTATATTTATATAATTTCAATGCAATTGCAGCATCTGCTGAGTTTACTAATCCATCTAGATTTAAATCTCCTTTTCTGCAATTATCTTTTACCACAATAATTACTTTTGCTTCGATTTCATTATATGAAGCTGTTATAGTTGCTTCACCTTCATTTAGAGTAATTACATTACCAAATTCATCTACTTTTACAATATTTTCATCTGAAGAGGTAAATATAATATTTTCTTCTTGGTTATATATATAATATTCATATGGTAATGTCATTTCTGTTCCTTGAGAAAGTAAATATCCAAATTTTTCGAATTCGATATAATCATTTAAAATGATTTCGATACTTATATTATCACTAACATCACCATATTTAGCAGTTATGCTAGCTACACCTACACCAACTTGTATTAGTTTGTTATCTACTATCTTAATTACTTCTTCGTTATCACTTTCAAATATAATGTCTTCATATGTTGCATTATCATTAAAGTAATACTCTATCTCTGGTATTATTTCACTATCTTTTTCAAGTCTTACTAATTGTGAATCATTAGCAAAATTAAGTGTATTTGGATTTACTACTTTAACAAGAATAGCATCTGCAGCATCACCGCAAATTGCTGTTATACTAGTTTCTCCACATGAATTTATAGTAATAACTCCATTTTCTACAGTAGCAACTTCTTCATTAGATGATTGCCATATTATATCTTGTTCTGTTTTATCATAAGAATACCATGAATATTGTAATGTATATTCTGTTATTGTATTTTCTATTTTTAGAGTCTCGTCATTAAATTCAAAACTATCTTCCGGTACAACTGTAATAGTTACACTATCTGATACATTTTTATATACAGCTGTTATTATTGCATCTCCTTCTAAAGCAGCCGTTACTTTTCCATTAACTACTTTAGCAACATTTGCATTTGAAGATGTCCACACTATATCTTCACTAGTTGCTTCGTCGTTGAAATAATATTCATATTCAATATCTAAACTTCTTTTTCCTTTTAAAATAGTATCTTCTGTTTTTATATCTAAACTATTATTTTTTAATACAACAACTACAATTGTATCACTTACATCTGCATAAGCTGCAGTAACAGTTGCACTTCCTTCTTTTAAAGCCACTAACTTACCATTTTCAACAGATAAAATTTCATTATCTGAACTCTCCCAAATAATATTTTCTGAAGTAGCTTCATCTAAGAAATGATAATCACATGAAACTAAATATTCTTCACCTATCTCTAAAGTCAAAGTGTCTTGTGCTATCTCTAGTTTGTTTTCATCTTTCCAAACAATTAACTTAAGACTATCGCTAGCTTCTTTATATGTAGCAGTTATTGTTACTTCACCTTTTGATAGAGCTGCTATATTTCCATTTTCATCTACTGTAGCTATATCTGGATTTGAAGATGTCCATTCTATGTCTTGTTCAGTTATACCATCTTCTAAAATATATGTATACTTAATACTATCTTCTGTTCCAACTTCTAGAGTAATTTCTTCTTCTTCAAAAGTTATTTCGTTTATTATTTTCATCATTGCATATACTTTAGTATTAGCCATTACATCGTCTGTAAAATTGTATTCTCTTGTAAAACTAGTATCATAATACCAGCCCTCAAATGTATATCCATCTACTATTGGATTAGCAAAAGATGTAACTTGCATAGCATATGAATCTAAAGTAACTTCTTTATATGGTTGTCCGTCAACTATAAATTCTACTACTGGTTTCTCATTATATATTCTTAAATCTTTTTGTGCTAATACACTTGTATCAAAGCCAACTTTTCCTTCTAAATAGTAATATGGAATATCTGGCTTTAAGAAACTACTTTCAGTTATAGCTGGAATTTCTCCTTTAAATATAATTCCTTTTGCTAACTCCGAATCATAAAATGCACTAGCATCTATTTGATTAACATTTTTCCCTATAATTATATATCCATCTATTGATGTTGCATTCATAAATGCAGCTATACCAATTGTTTCTACACTATCTGGTATAATTAAATCACCTTTTAAAGATTTTAGATAATCAAAAGCCCAGTTCCCTATATTTTTTAGTCCTGTTCCTAAAGTTAATGTCTCTATACTAGTACAATAAAAGAATGCTCTTTCGCCAATTGTAGTAACTGTATTAGGAATAGTTAATTCCTTTATACTGCTACAATATCCAAACGAATCATCTAGTATTTCAGTTATTCCATTTCCAATTGTTATTTCTTCTAAACTTTCACATGCATAAAAAGCTTTTTTACCGATACTTGTTGTAGTATCAGGGATATTTATTGCACCATCTAATAATTTACAATTAAAAAATGCACTTTCTCCAATTATTTTTAAATTTGATGGTAAATTTATTGGTCCAACTAAATTTTCGCATCCATAAAATGCATAATCTGTAATCTCTGTTATAGTTGATGGTATAGTAACACAATTCGTTCTAGTGTCTGGACATTTTACTAAAACTTCTTTTGTATTAGTGTTATTTTTTAATTTATATAATACACCATCATAAACAGTATATGATTTACTTTTACTATCTACAGTTATACTCTCTAAATTTTTAGTTCCATAAAAAGCACCTGTTCCAACTCCATAGTCCCCATTTGAATCAGTACCTACAACAGATGCTGGAACATGCACACTAGTTATTTTCTCACAATCAAAAAATGCATAATCGCAAATATAATATGTACCATCTAAAACAGTTACAGCCCCCTCTTTCCCTTCGGGTGCTCTAACTAAATAATAATAATCTTTGCTATATAAAATACCATCATTTGATGCATATATATCATTACCTTCAGCTACTTCGATTTCTTTTAAAGATCTACAATTAATAAATGAATCTTCATATATCATCTCAATTGTTTCAGGAATTACTATTTTTTTTGTGTTAGTACATGTAGCAAATGTCTCTGTATAAATACCAACCACAGTTTTTCCGTCAAGTTCAGATGGCAAATATACAGTTTCCTCATTACCAGTATATCCCACTAAATATAGTCCACTTGAATCCTCTATATATGAATAATCTCCAGATGCTATAGTAGTATCCTCTAAAGCCACTCCAACATCCCAATTATCTTCATCATTTATATCCGCACCAAAAACACAATAGTTATAATTAAGCGTTATTATACAAACTAAAACTAATAATATTTTCTTCATCAACTTCATAATATAACCTCTTTGAGAAAATTGTATAATAAAAAAAAACAAATTTCAACATATGTAACATAAAAAAGAGTTTTTACATATATTTGTAAAAACTCTTTAACATTTCATTATTCATCTATTTTTAAAACAGTAATAAAAGCATCTTGTGGAAGCTCAACAGTTCCAACTCTTCTCATTCTCTTTTTACCTTCTTTTTGTTTTTCTAGAAGTTTTCTTTTTCTAGAGATATCTCCACCATAACACTTAGCAAGAACATCTTTTCTCATTGCTTTTACAGTTTCACGAGCTACAACTTTACCACCAATTGCTGCTTGAATTGGTACTTCAAATAGTTGCCTTGGAATAATTTCTTTAAGCTTTTCAGCCATTCTTCTTCCTCTAGATTCTGCATTTTGTCTATTTACAATAAAAGATAATGCATCTACTATTTGACCATTTAATAATATATCTAATTTTACAAGATTAGATCTTTGATATCTAGATACCTCATAATCGAAAGAAGCATATCCTCTTGTTCTAGATTTTAAGCTATTGAAGAAATCGTATATTATTTCATTAAGTGGCATATCATATTCAAGCATTACACGAGTTTGATCAATATATTTCATATTAATAAACTCACCTCTTCTTTGTTGGCATAGTTCCATTACATTTCCAACATATTCTTTAGGTGTAATTACTTCTGTTTTTGCAATAGGCTCTTCTATATAATTAATCTCTTGTGGAGATGGAAGTTCAGAAGGATTATACAACTCCATTACTTCTCCATTTGTTTTATATATTTTATATATAACAGATGGTGCAGTTGTTATGATTTCCAAGTTATATTCTCTTTCAAGTCTTTCTACTATTATTTCCATATGTAAAAGCCCTAAGAATCCACATCTAAATCCATGTCCTAAAGCAGATGAAGATTCAAGTTCATATTGAAGTGCGGCATCATTTAATTTAAGTTTATTTATTGCCTCTTTAAGTTCTTCATAATCTGAACCATCTGCTGGGAATATACCAGAATATACCATAGATTTAACTTCTTTATATCCAGATAATACTTCTGTTGCTCTATTATTTGTTGTTGTAATTGTGTCACCTACACGTATATCTGATAAATTTTTAATACTTGCTGCAATAAATCCAACTTCTCCTGCGCTAAGTTTATCTGCTTTAACATATCCGCCTGGTTTAAAATATCCAATATTTACTACATCATATTCTTTACCATTAGACATAGTAATTATTTTATCTCCTCTTTTTACTTCTCCATCCATAACACGTACAAATGCTATAGCACCTTCATAGTTATCATAGACAGAGTCAAAAATTAAACATTTAGTAGGAGCATTTTCATCACCTTTTGGAGCAGGTATTTTTTCAACTATTTGCTCTAATACATCTTCTACATTAAGACCAGTTTTAGCAGATATACAAGGTATTCCTTCAGTATCTAATCCTATTACATCTTCTATTTCTTTTTTTACCTCATCGATTCTTGCATTAGGTAAATCTATTTTATTTATTACTGGTAATATTTCAAGGTTATTATCTAAAGCTAGATATACATTTGCAAGTGTTTGTGCTTCAACACCTTGTGCTGCATCCACAACAAGAACAGCACCTTCACATGCAGCTAAACTTCTTGAAACTTCATAATTAAAATCTACGTGTCCTGGTGTATCTATTAAATTTAATATATATTCTTTGTTATCTTTAGCAATATATTTCATTCTTACAGCTTGAGACTTAATTGTAATGCCTCTTTCTCTTTCAATATCCATATTATCTAAAAGCTGTTCTTGCATTTTTCTTTCTTCTACAGAACCTGTAAGTTGTAGCAGTCTATCTGCAAGAGTAGATTTTCCATGATCTATATGTGCTATAATACTAAAATTTCTTATATTCTCTTTATTTACCATACATTTTCCTTCCATATTTCGTTAATAAATTATATCAAAAAAGTAGATGTTATTCAATATATAATTAAAATTTTAAGTGCACAAGTGTTTAATTTTATTTACCTATATGATATAATAACTTTGTTGTTTAGGAGGACTAAGATGTACGTAGTAGGAGACTATGTTAAAATAAAAGAGCAAAATATAGCAGGCTTTGTAACTGCTATTAAAAATAATTATGTAACAATACTTGCAAATGATAAAATTGTTAAAGTTGCAATAGAAAATACTGAAAAAGCTATACCAAATAAAGTGCAAAGCAATTCAGTAAAAATAAATGTAAAACTATCTTCTCCACCACTAGATGAAATTATGGTAAGACACCAAACAGTTGAAGAAGCTCTATTTAATTTAGAAAAATTTATAGATAATGCAATATGCAATAATGTAAAGATAGTAAAAATAATCCATGGAAAAAACGGTGGTATTTTAAGACGTGAAGTTCATAAATTCTTGGATAATTCGCCTTATGTAAAAGAGCATAGACTTGGTGGTTATTATGAAGGAAGTTATGGTGTTACAATAGCATTTTTAAAATAAAAAGATATCTAGAAATAACTCTAGATATCTTTTTTTAACTAAAAAAAAGAATCCCATTTTAATGAAATTCTTGTTGTGCATAATTTATTATGTGTTTTCATTGCCATACATCTATCTTTTTTACATACAGTGCTAGTCATCTAATTTAATGACGTGTCTGTATGTTTTGTTTCGCGTACTTAGGTCGCTAACAAAATATTTTCACCTTATATGCAAAGGTGTGATGCAGAAATGTTTATATATATCAATTAACTATACAGAAAATGTATAATTTTAAACCCCTTTAATATTGATACATATAAATCTCAAAGAGATTTACACAACAAAAAACTCATAAGAATAAGATCCTTTTGAAGCTAATTTTGTTATACTTATTAAGATAAAACGTTATTACTAATTCTATCACATCTCTAGCTTAAGAATTAAAATTTAAAACGTTTACTGTTACAGATGTTGTTGCAGTGCTAACTCCATCAGTTCCAATAATTGTAACCGTTAACACTGTAGCTTCATTAGGATTAGTTTCGACAGTTAAATATCCATTGGCCATAGAATATTTAAAGCCATCTATCCCAATAACACTTCCTACGTCACCTGTAAGTTTGAATTGAACACTGTCTCCAGCGTATGCTTGATTACCATCAAGTGGTGTAATAGTAACAGGAGTTGGTATTATAACATCCTCTTCCTTCTCCTCAGCTTCAGGAGTTTTTTCTGAAATGTTACTATTTTCTTCTTGTTCAACATCCTTACCTTCTTCAGGTTTTGTTTGAGTATTATCTTCTGGTTGCTCTTTCTTGTCTTCTTCAGGTTTAACATTATCTGCTTGCTCTTCTTTATCTGTTTGACTAGGTTGTTCTACCTCTTGATTAGTTTTACCTTCAGAATTCTCTGGTTGCTTTACTTCTTCTTGGGAATTGCTTTCTTCAGACTTATTTTCTTCTTTTGACTCTTCTTTAGAATTATCTTTAACTTCTTCTTTAGGAACTGAGTTAGCGATATCTTCTAATTCATCAGAACTTATTTCATGCTTTGACTTGTCATCAGAAGTATTTTTATCGTCTTCAGAAGGACTAGGGGTAGGTACATTTTGTGTAACCTCTTTTATCTTGTTGTCTTCAGGATTTTCCCTAGTAGATTCGTCTTTAACTATTGGCTTTTCTTCCTCTTTTGGGGTATTGTCTGCCCCAGCAATTACATCCTTATTCAAAGTTTCTGTGTCTTTCCCCTCTTGTTTAGCTTTGTCAGCATCTTCAAGCTCTTTGTTGCTTGTTTGTGGACCCCCTTCTACATTATCAACCGCATCTCCTTCAACTTTAGCATCACCGTTTTTCACGCTGCTAGAAGAATTTTCGGTCGAACCTCCAAAAGATGTTTCCATCTTGTCAGGTAGTGCAGAGTATGTCCATTTCTTGGTGTTATTTTTCTTTGATGTGTTATCTTCGGTTGTGTCACTTACGATGACTTGTTGGTCATCAGTAGTAGGCTTTTCTTCTTCATTCTTATCAGTATCTTGTTCAATAACTGCACTATTTCCTGCACTAGGATCTTGTACTGGTACTTCAGGTTTATACTTGAAGTAGCACATTAATGCAATTAAAACGATTACTAAAATAGTAAATAATACTTTAAATATTTTAGAGAATCCGTTTTTAGTGAACATTACGTCAAAGAAAAATGAAAGTAAGATTGCCATTAGAGCTATTACTAACAAATTGTTACTTAATAGACTTACACCAACAAATCCAAGTACGGTGCAAATGTTAGATAACGCTCTTCTTTTCATGGTAAATTCAGTTTTCTCCATGATAAACTCCTCCTTTTTAATTTTTTCTCATCGAAAACACATTTTTCCAAGGCAAATTCACACGTTAATTACGTAAACTAAACAGTGATTAATCATCGACTGTTAATGCATAGGCAAGTTTGCCTTATGAATAATTTATTTCGATACGTTATATATTATAGCACAGAGATCTAAAGTTTGCAATATTTTTTCAATCTTTTCGTAAATTTTATGTAACATAGCAAAAAGTAACCCTGAAATATATACATTTCAGAGTTACTTATTTACTTAATTTTTTTAATTTCAATTATAATTTTTTTATCTAATATTTTAGATTTTACATTTTTTATATATGCTATATATTTATTAATCTGTAATATTTTTTCGCTATTTTTAATTTCTGCATCTGTTTTTATATCAAAGTACCATTTATCCTCGTCTTCTCTTGTAGAAAGTTCTATATTTTTTATGCCATCTGCTCCTATTTGTTTTATTATTTTACAAATAATAAAAATCACATCATTTAGCGGTCCGCATATATATGATGCATTCTTTATCTTTTTATTTACATTTAGTACTACATTATTTTCTTTTATAAATTCATCTATTATAAGCTTTATAATTTCAATTATATCTTCATACTGCATAATAGATTCACTAGAAATATTTGTAGCATCTGACATAAGCTGTAACAGCATATTTGCTTTTTGAAGCGAGTTATTGTTTTTAGAATATAAACTCTCCATTACATCTTTCTTTTCAGAATTTCCCGTAATTTTTTCATCATCAGTTAGCATTTTTATTACATCAAGGCTTGCTCCTATAAGCAATAAATTTGCTTGTATTTGATGTGAAATACTTTCAACTAAATTTCCTACTATATCTAGTTTGAATTTTTCAAAATCTATACTCTCTTCTTGAGCTATTATTCTTAAAGAATACATTATTTCATCATCTAATCTATCTAAATCTACAACATTTTGTATATTTAAAGGTTTTACTTCTTTGTATAAAGCTTTAGTAACAGTTGGTGCATAAAGAATTATCATTGCATCACTGCTTGCCTCTTTTATATAATTAATCTTTTCTACATCATATTTTATAAATACTACTATTCTTGTCTTTTTTCGTATTATACTATTCTTTAGTTTATCTATATCTTCATATATTTCTATGTTAAAATTATCTTCTTCTAGTTTGTTTATTACTTCATCTAATATATCATCTTGTTTAGAAAAAATTGCAATCTTAGTATTTTTCTTTACATCATCATATATTATCATATAATCTCCCTCACACAATTTATTATATATGAAAATAAAAAAATAATAAAGTATAATGTGTTAATTTCATTATACTTTATTATCCCATTAATTCAAATTATATTATTCCTACTATTGCAGCTCCTATAACTAATATACCAAGAATAATTCTGTATATACCAAATGCTTTAAAGTCATTTTTCTTAATATAGTTCATTAAGAACTTGATAGCAAATATTGAAACTACAAATGCAGTTGTAAGTCCTACTGCAAGGATTATTCCTTCTGTAGCTCCAATTACTGCTCCACCAACTACAAATTTTAATAGTTTGTATAAGCTTGCACCAACCATAACTGGTATAGCTAAGAAGAATGTAAATTCTGCTGCTATATCTCTTGAAGTTCCAATTAATATTGCTCCAAGGATTGTAGCTCCTGATCTAGATGTACCAGGTATTAATGCAAGTACTTGGAATACACCAATTATTGCAGCTGTTTTAAAAGTTATATCTTTTAAAGTATTAATTTTAGAATTTTTGTCTTTATTTCTTTTTTCTACTATTATAAATAGTATACCATAAATAATTAGCATTAAAGCAACTGTTAATGGATTATATAAATATTGATCTAGCAAATCATCAAATAATAGTCCCATAATTGCTGCTGGAAGACATGCAACTAAAACTTTAGCCCATAGCATCCATGTATCTTTATTAGATGTTATTTTAGTTTTTCCATCTACTTTTTTAAATTCAAATGGGAATAATTTCTTAAAGTATAAGAAAACTACCGCCATTATTGCTCCTAGTTGAATTGCAACTAGGAAAAATTCTTTGAATTCTTCTGTCATATTTAAATGAACAAAAGCATCTACTAGAATCATATGTCCGGTACTACTGATTGGTAACCATTCAGTAATACCTTCTACGATTCCTAAGAAAATTATTTTTAAAATTTCTATAAAGTCTATCATTTTGTATTATTCTCTCCTTAATTATCTAGTAATGTTGTTGTTATTATTTTATTATTTGAAGTTCTTAAATATACTGTATCACCTTTAATAGCTTCAAAAGTTACATATTTCGAAAGTTTAGCTACTCTCTTATATGGATTTTCTCCACTTAAGTTTAATATATATGTAGGATAAATTAAATATACATCGTTATATTCATTATATGATGTTACAACGTCTGTATCACTTAACATTATAGTATCAAGTAATCTACCACCACCTACAACATATACCCTATCGTATGTTTCAGTATTTAATAAGTATAATTTTTCAACGTCATCAGCACTTGCAAGTTTAGAATCTATTCCTATCAATTCTACATCTGCATAATTAAATAAATAATTTACTGATGCACCGCTTGAATATACTCCACCATCTGTATCTTCATAATATAATTTATCCGTATGTTGTAACATTCTAATTTTATTTAATATACTACCAGATCTAACTCTTGTTATAGAATTAAATA
The DNA here is from genome assembly GCA_017626395.1 of Clostridia bacterium. Taxonomy (GTDB): domain Bacteria; phylum Bacillota; class Clostridia; order TANB77; family CAG-465; genus CAG-465. The sequence continues at coordinate 43,643 of JAGAIU010000068.1, forward strand.
GGTCGATTCTATATACAACATTATTTGTAGTTACACCTGTTTTTGTTTCAATATTTATATAGAAAATATTTACAAGTGGTGAGAATGTTATATCTTTAACTTTTGAGAAATTATATACACTTATATCGTTATATTCAGTTGTTCTTTTTGTAGTCATTTCAAAAGTTCTTAATGATAAAGTAGTATAACTTCCTGACTCATCCTCAATAAAATATATCATTAAATTTTTATCATATAGTATGTAATAATAGCAAATTGGATTTTCTTCTTTTATTACATGATATTCAGCTTTGTCTTCTGTTGTATTAATATGTATGCTTCCATCTTCTAGATATGCATAGTATTTATTATTGTATGAAAATTGTAACTGTTCTGCATTTTCTGGTATAGAAATTAAATCTGTGCTTTTTATTTCAGCTTGATTATTTGTTCTATATGTTTCTACTTCAAGATAACTAGATTGAGTAAGCTTATATAAATAACCGTCAGCTAAATGTAACACACCAAAAGTAATCCCAGTGCCAAGTACTATACAAATTATTAAAGTTTTTAAAACCTTCTTCATTCTTTTTCCCCTTTTCATCATATGTACAAATATTATTTAACTATAAATGCTGTAGGAACATAACGTTCACCTGCAATATCACTTGGATTATTTACTAGTGCTCCATCAAATACCATTGTTGAAGATGCACCACCATCCAAGTTAAACGCATTATATGCTCCATAGTTTAATAATATATCTTGTGCATGTTTTAAAGTAGCACCTACACTATCTTTTTGTCTTCCATCAATTACAAGGAACAAAACAGCTCCATCTTGTCTTTGACCAATACATGTACGTGGTTGAATTCCCCAACCACCACCGCCACTAATACGTGGTGTTCCATTTACAATAAGTGCTGGTCCAAATGATACAGCACATCTAAGATTTAATGCATCAATAGATGCTCTACTTATAGAGTCTGAAACATATAATTTATTATCTTGTGTAAATCCACACATACTATGATAATCATAATAGTTTATATCGTTATAGTGTTGCCCGTCAATAATTAAAAGTCCTGTTGGATCTGCTCCTGTACCATATGCATCATCTGCAAGTCCACCTGCATTTATTCCAGCTATTGCTCCATAATATTCAACTATTTGAGAAGTTGTTGAGCCAACAATTCCAACATCCGGAGATGTAACAAGTTCTACTCTTGATGGATCGTCTATAATCATAAGATAAGCTTTAAAGCTATCAGTTTCAATTGGAATTACTTCTATTCCTTCTTTAGATCCCGAGTTATCTTCTTCTATTTCCGCTATTTCAATATCCTCTAGACTTTGCTCTTCTGTTTCGTTTGTAAGTCTATTAGAAGCTAATATTTCATTAATTTTCTCATCACTTAAAAACCAAGTTGCAAAATATTGATGTGTCATAGTAGTCATAGATGTTGTTACTATCATATCTCGAGTAGTTGTAAACATATCTGTATAATATATTAGATATATTCCTAAACCTAAAATATATGCAATTTCAAATATAAAAACTGCTAACACTTTCGCAAGTTTTTTTAAGAATTTCTTCATCCTTTTCCCTCTCTTTTCCTTCGTTCAAAAAATATTTTTTCTGACTATTCTTTTCTATTTTATCAGATTATATGTATTTTTTCAACATATATGCTATTTTTTCACCAAAAATTCACAACATTAGTAAAATAAACAAAAAGTGGCAGCTAGATATACATAATATTTAGCTGTCACTTGTTTTTTTTATTGAACTTTACCGTTTCTATATATTACTACATTATTGCTAGTATTCTTACATGTTGAACAAGTTTCTGTTGGTTTCATATAAGCCCAGTCACCAGAATATACACCGCGAGATGGTAAATAAGATCTAGTTATACAAGATCTTTTTACTACACTCTTACAGCTTGGAGAAGCCAGCTTTCCAGAACGTTCACATACATTTACAAATTCGTGTACTGTACATGTATCTGTTGGAATAGCATCAACTGCTATATAATCACTTGCTACTCTTGAACCTCTTGGATCTGAAATACAAGCTTCTGTAGCTATTTTTCCTGAATCTTGACATAGTTCTACTCTTGTTACAGATGCAGGTGCAGCACTAAATCCAGCTGCAGGTTTATCTGCACAAATTGCATTCATTACAGTATTAAATAGTTTTGTTGAATCGTATGGATATCCTCTGTTTATAGGTTGAGCTTTGTCATATCCTGTCCAACAAGCGATTGTATAATATGGAGTAAATCCACAGAACCATCTATCTTTATCATCATCTGTATTACCAGTTTTACCAGCACAAGATATTGAACCACCATTAATTTTAACAGCATTATAAGCTGTACCACCTGGAGTATCAACAACACTTGCTAGACAACTTGTTAGCATAAATGCAGTTGAATCAGACATTACTTGTTTTGGTTCTATTGCTGTATTGTCTAATACGATTTCACCATTTCTATCTACAACTTTTGTATAAAGCTTTGGCGTTATATGATAACCATTATTTGCAATAGTAGCATAAGCATTAGCTACTTCTAAAGTAGTAAATCCATTTGTTACACCACCAAGTGCAAGAGCAGTAACACTCTTGTCCGCCTCAGTTAATGAAGTTAATCCGCAATTATATGCAAAGTTCCAAGCAAAATCTTGATCATTTACTGACATATTTGCTCTACATGCAGGAATATTCATAGAATCCATTACAGCCCATCTTACTGATACATATCCTCTATAATATCCATACCAGTTTACTGGTGTCCAATTTCCCATTGAAAATTGTGTATCATCTAATCCAGCACCAGGAGATAATGTTCCTTTTTCGAATGCAGGACCATATGCACCAAATGGTTTCATACAAGAACCTGGTTGTCTATATGTTTGAGTTGCTCTATTTAATGTTAATGCTCCGTCTTTTTCACCAGCACCACCAATTAGTCCTCTTACTTCACCAGTTGTATGATCCATAACTACCATAGAACCTTGAATACGATTTCCATCCCAATCTACATAGAAAATACTTTCATCTTGGAAAGCACTATCAATAGCAGATTGAACACTTTGATCTTGTGTTGTATATATTTTGTATCCATCTGTGTAAAGCATTTTCATAGCAATACCTCTAGATACATTCTTTTGATCCATTAAATCAGCTATTACAGCTTCTACAACCGCATCAACGAAATATGTTTGTGTATTATCTACAGTTATGTCTTTAGCTGTAAATACAAGTTCATATGCTTTAGCTTCTACATATTGTTCTTCAGTAATATGACCTAACTGAAACATTTTATCTAAAACTACATCTTTTCTTTCTAGTAATTTTTGTTTAGCTTCATCACTCTTATATGGATTAGTTACCTCTGGTGATTGAATCATTGCAGCTATTGCAGCAGATTCAGCTATGTTTAATTCACTTACTGATTTACCAAAGAAGTGATTTGATGTAACTTCTATACCATAACATCCATCACCATAGTATATTGTATTAACATACGATTCAAAAATTTGGCTTTTTTCTAGTTTACCTTCTAAAGAAATAGCTCTATACCATTCTCTTATTTTTCTTTGCCATGCTCTTTCTTTATCTGAAGTTATATTTTTTACAAGTTGTTGTGTTATAGTACTTGCACCATAATCTGATTCTCCGCCGTTTAATATATATGTTGCTACAGCACCAGCTGTTCTTTTTATATCTATTCCTTTATGTGTAAAGAATCTTTCGTCTTCAATAGCAACAATTGCATTTACAGTATGAGCTGGTATTTCATCATAGCTTACCATAATTCTATTTTGAGTATCATATAAAGATGCAATTTCTTTACCATCTTTATCATAAACAAATGAAGTTTGTGGTAAAAGCTCTAATTCATCTAAGCTTATACTTTCTGTATCATCAACAATTCCAGATATTACACCTAAAACTATTCCTGCTCCAATTATTCCAAGTGCAAGGAATACAAATAAAATAACTCTGAAAATTTTCCAACCAATTTTTCTATTCTTCTTTTTAGTGTTCTTTGAATTGTTAGTATTATTTGCATTAGTATTAGTATTTTTCTTATTAGTCTTTTTTACATTATTTTTTGTTGTTTTCTTTTGTGAGTCTGACCTTAATCGTACATTTAAAGGTTTATTATTTTTTTCCATTTTATCCTCCCGTTCACATTACTCCTATGTTAAAATACCTCCAGCCCTCTTATATTAAGATTATGTTTTACCGCTTGTTTCACTTTTTCAAGATCTATTTGTGATATACAAGTAATTTTTCTTAATAATCTTTTTTTATCTAAAGTTCTTATTTGCTCAACAAGAGCAATAGATTTTTTGTCTAGTCCAACTGTATTTTCTAATTCTACATGTGTTGGAATACTTGCTTTAGATAAACTAGAGGTAATAGGTACTATAACAATAGTGGGGCTAAATCTATTTCCTTTGTTATTTTGAACTACAAGGACAGGTCTTATTCCATCCTGTTCGCTACCAATAGTAGGATTTAGATTAGCATAAAATATGTCTCCTAATTTAATTTTCAAATATACTTTACCTCCTTTATTATACACTATTATACTTTTTTAGTAAATACTTTTAATGCTATTTTTTGACCACAAAATTATAAATTGTAATAAAATACATTTCTTTGTTATCTAAATCATACATTTTAATTTCCTGTATTTCTTCATCATTTTTTGACATTATTATTTCTATTCTTTTAATTTTTTTGATATACTCTTCTTCTACTTCTATTTTATATATTATATTTTCATTTATTTCTACTCTTTTTATATTTCCATTTAAAGCCTTTTCATTAATTTTATTCACCATTTTAATGATACTAGAAAATGATATAAAATTATTATGGATATATTCATTTTGATTACTTGTAATATATTCATAATCTATATTTGTTTTGAATATTTTTATTTCACTTGGATTTATACATATCTGAAATTTATCATTAATAGTATATTCGTATATTTCTTCTAATAAGTTAGCTTTTTCAACTACTGAATAGGTATTGCTATTTTTATTACTATTTACCGTTACATCAAAAGTTATTTGATACTCTTTTGCACTTAAATAATATTCTATATTTTTTTCTCCAATATCTTCTACCCTTCCTAGTTTAATACATATCGTGTAAAAAGAATATGCTATTATACAAATTGCAATAACTATACAAATTAACATGATTATTTTTGTTCTCATATCAAAATTTAAATTTATTATTTTAATATTTTTCATTTTTACTCCTCTTTAATAAATTATATTAATTAGGAATAAAAAAATAACTAATACTCAAGTATTAGTTATTTGTATTATTTATCTATTCTTCGTTTACAGCATTTATTGCATCTTGAACTTCTTTTAATTTAGCAACAACTGCTTGTAAATAATCTGATTGAACATCGCTCTTTAAATTTTTCTTAACAATATTTGACATAGTATCTACTTCTTCTTTTAATGAAGCCATAAGCTCAAGTATATTAAATCTTGTAGCTTTATATGAATTATGACCATCAGCTAATAATTTACCATCCATATCATATTGTTCTTGATATGCAGGTATTGCACAATTAATTTTAAATCCTTGTTCTATATATTCTTTAAGTACTGTTTGAGCTTCTTTTTCACCATGAACAATAAATATTTGTTCTGGTTTTTTCTCCATTGCTCCAATCCAACTTAAAATACCATCTCTATCTGCATGACCTGAGAAAGCATCTAAATATTTGATTTCAGCTTTTACTGCAATTTCTTCGCCAAATATTTTTACTAAAGGTTCTCCACTTAAAATCTTTTTACCTAAAGTACCTTCTGCTTGATATCCAACAAATAATATTGTACATTCTGATCTGTATAAGTTGTGTTTTAAATGATGTTTAATTCTACCAACTTCACACATACCACTGGCAGATATAATTATCTTTGGTGTCATATCTGTATTTAAAGCTTGAGATTCTTCAGCTGTTTCTACAAAATGCAGATTTTCAAAATATAATGGTTCATCACCTTTTAATAAATAGCGTAATGCTTCTTCATCATAAAATTTATGTTGTGTTTCAAATATTTTTGTAGCATTAACAGCAAGTGGACTATCTACGTATACATGAACCTTTTCAAGTCTTTCTCTTATAGTTTCATCTGTTAAATATTTGTTTATTTCATATATTATTTCTTGTGTTCTTCCAACAGCAAATGATGGAATTATTACATTTCCGCCTCTTTCGATAGTTTCTAATATAATTTGAATAAATTTATTTGATTGATCAGTCATATTGCTATGTAATCTATCTCCATAAGTAGATTCAGTTATTAAAACATCTGCTGAGTCTATTTTCACAGGATCATTTATTATAGGTTGGTCATCATTCCCTAAGTCACCTGTAAACACTACTTTCTTTTCAACACCATCTTCTGTTAAGTATGCCTCTATAACAGCAGAACCTAACATATGGCCTGCATCTTTTAATACGAAAGATACATTTTCATTTATTGTAACTCTTGTTTCATAATCTAGTCCAACAAATAGTTCTAAACAATCCATTGCATCTTGTTGAGTATATATAGGATCGTTAGGTTTCTTTCCTGCACGCATTCTTTTTCTATTTACCCATTCAATTTCTTTTTCTTGGATATGTCCACTATCTGGTAGCATTATTCCACAAAGATCTTTTGTAGCAGTTGTACAATAAATAGGATTTTTATATCCTGCTTTATATAATTTTGGTATTCTACCACTATGGTCTATATGAGCATGTGTAAGTATAACAAAATCTACATCTGTTATATTAAATGGAAATTCCTCGTAGTTTAGCATTTGATCTGTTAAGCTACCTTGGAATAAACCGCAATCTACTAAAAATTTAGTACCTGCTACTTCTACCATGTGACAAGAACCAGTTACCCCTTGTGCTGCACCGAAAAATGTTATATTCATATTTCATCAACCTCTCATTATTATCTCTTACAATTTTATATTATTATATTTTAAAACTTTTTTCAACTAAGTTTATATAAATATAGGATTTTTAGTTATAGATAAAGATGTTCCATTCTTTTTCTTTTGATTAAATATTTTTATTTTATTATATACTTCACTATATATTTTAGTATTTAATCTAGCTTTTATCATAACGTTTACTCTAAATCTATTATTTAACTTTTGAATATATGGTGATTTAGGTGAAAACACTCTATATTCATTTTGATTATCATAATTTAATATATTATATAATTTTTCTGCATCTAGTTTTACGTCTTGTAAATTTGCACCACTTACTTCAAAAAGTAATATATCTATAAATGGTGGATATCCAAATGTTTTTCTATATTCTATCTCTTTTTCAAAAAATTCCTGATAACTGTTATGTTTTACAGCCTCTAAAATGTAATTTTCTGTATCACTTGCTTGAATTAATACTCTTCCTTCCTTTTTACTTCTTCCAGCTCTTCCAGACACTTGATATATATTTGCAAAAGCTCTTTCAGAAGATGAGAAATCATTCATTGCAAGTAAAGCATCAGTTCCGATTATCCCAACTAGTGTTACATTTGGCATATCATGACCTTTACTAATCATTTGTGTTCCGATTAATACATTTACATTGTTATGTTTAAAATCATCAAGTATTTTTTGTTGCGAATCTCTTGCAACAGTTGTATCTGCATCCATTCTAAGCACAGAAATATTAGGAAAAGCTTCTTGTAGTTCTTCTTCTAATTTTTCAGTTCCAAGTTGATAGCTAGATATGTCCTCAGAGCCACATTTTGGGCAAATTAAGACATTTTTTTCTACATGTGAACAGTAATGACATAAAAGTAAATTACTTGATTTATGATAGGTCATTGCCACATCACAGTTAGGGCAATTAAATACTTGCCCACAAGTCTTACAAGTAAGATATGAATTATATCCTCTTTTATTTAAGAATAACATTGTTTGTTCGTTGTTTTCTATATTTTGTTTTATTGCCTCTTTAAGTGCAATAGAAATATTCGAACTATTCCCCATTGCCCTATCATCTTTTAAATCTATTATTTCTATATCTGGTAATTTAGCACTAGCAGCTCTATTTTTCATTTCAAATAGTTCAATTTGACCATTTAAAGCTTTATTGTATGTACTAATCTCAGGTGTAGCACTACCAAGAACTAACACTGCATTTGACTCTTTACAGATATATGCAGCTATATCTTTAGTTGAGTATTTAGGCTTAGTTTGAGAATAATAACTTGTATCATGTTCTTCATCTATTATAATTAAGCCTATATCATCCAGTGGAGCAAATATAGCAGATCTTGCACCAATTACTATATTTACTTTTCCTGTTTTAATTCTTTTATATTCTTCTTTTCTTTTAGCAATAGTCATCTTACTATGAAGAATTGCTATATCATTACCAAATCTTGAAACAAATCGTTCTACAGTTTGATAAGTTAAAGATATTTCAGGAACTAAAACAATTGCTTTTCTTCCTTGAGATAAAACTCTATCTATTAATTGTAAATATACTTCTGTTTTACCAGAACCTGTAACACCATGTATTAAGCATTGTTTATATTCTTCATCATAAATATATCCAGTAATACTATCTATTACATGTTTTTGTTCATCTGTTGGTGTTAGTGGATATGTTCTTTCGACTTCTAAATCTTTTAGAAAATCTACTTCCTTTTCTACTTTATCTATTTTTACATATCCATTCTTTTCAGCTGTATTTATTACACTTCTAGATATTGAAAGTCCTTCTATAATATCATTTACAAGTACATATTCGTTATACATTAAAAATGATAATAATTGAATTTGTTTTGGACTTTTAATTACATTTGCTTCTATATCTTGCATTATTTCCTCACTAGATTTAGCAAGTGAAATAACGCTATCTTTTCTTGTTTCTAAACTTTTACTACTATTTTTAGATTTTGTACCTGGCGGTAACATTAACTTTAATGCATCATATACATTACAAAAATATACATATGCTATATATTTAGCAAGTTTTAACCTTTCTGGACTAACATATGATACATCATCTAAAATACTTTCTATTTCTTTTAATTTATATTTAGGAGTTTCAGTAGGTTCTTCAAGTTTTACTATAATACCTTCTTCTAAATTTTTGCCTCTTCCAAAACTTACTTGAACTCTTTTTCCTATCTCAACATCATTTATTAAATGCTCTGGAACCAAGTAATCATATACTTTATTTAGAGATTTAACCGATGTATTTATCAAAATTTTAGCTATCATTTCGCACCTCTTGTTATATTATATAGTAGTTATTTTTAAGTGTCAATAAAAAACATCTGTTTTTTTAGGTAAAAAAATATACCCAAATACATTATAGTATTTAGGTATATTTTAGCTTTCTATTCTTTATCTTTTAACCAAGCTTTATACTCTGTTAATATAGTAGCCGCTATTTCTTCTGGAGTTTTTTCTGTTGTATCAATTACTAAATCATAATTTGACATATCATCACGTTTTACTCCATAAGTTTTAAGATATCTCATATTTTCTTGTTCATATCTATATTTAATATCTTTCATGGCTTCTTCTATTGATTCATATTGTTCCGTATCTTTTCTTAAAGCATCATTATATGCACGTCTTGCAGCTTCTTTTAAGTCTACCCTTAAATATACTTTAAAAGAATGTGGTACTGCATAAAAACCAAGTCTTGCATCTATAATTAAGTTATCATTTTCAGATGCATATAACGCAGCACTTTTTTCTACTTGTCTGTCAATTTCTTCGTGTGCATTCAAATATTCTTGAAATTCAACAATTGACATATTCATTTCTTTTGCAAGTTTTCTTACATACTCACCATTTTTATAAATTTCATATCCCAACTCTTGTTTTAATAGAGATGTAACTGTACCTTTACCACTAGCTATATCTCCCGCCATAGTTATAATATGTATATTCATAAAATTTACTCCTTATTTTCTTGTGCTAGTCTTGCTTCTTCTTGTGCTTCTTTTATTTCTTTTTCCATTTCAGATTCTGGTGTAACTGCATATTCACCATTTATTTTAATGTATACTTTTCCTTCAGAGATTTCTTCAGATGCTCTGTTTACTGCATCGTATACACATTCTTTGCATTCGTCTTTACATTCTTTATTTTTTTCTTTGCATTCTCCTCTTTTAACAAGTCTGTCTGCTTCGATTTGTCTTGCTCTTTTTGCAAGTGCTAAAACAGATTGGTATCTATTACCAACTTTAGGCATAACTTCTTTAACGTTTGGTTTTGATAACATTTTTATTTTCCCCCTTTAAAATTATACAATATATTATATAATACTTTTTAAAATTTGTAAATATATATTTAAGACTAAAACTCACAAATTGTTGTTATACCACAAGGTAAGAACTCATTGCTATTCTTTTGTTTTAATCCTATTTCGTCAAATGAAATATTAAGATTTTTTCTATTTATTGCATGTCTTAATACATTAGAAATTATCGTTCCAGATAATCCACCTGTATATGTATTTACAACCATAAATAATGGTTTATCTGAAAGAATTTGAGAACATAGTTCAATAAGCTCATAAATATTCTTTTCTATACTCCATACTTCACCATTTTTTCCTCTTCCATATGAAGGTGGATCCATTATTATACAGTCATATTTATTTCCACGTCTAATTTCTCTTTTAACAAATTTAATTACATCATCTACTAAAAATCTTACAGGTCTATCTTTAAGCCCACTTGATACTAAATTTTCTTTTGCCCAATTTGTCATACCTTGTGAAGAGTCAACATGACATACTTGAGCACCTGCATATGCACAAGCAATAGTTGCTCCACCAGTATATGCAAATAAGTTTAGTACTTTTATTTCTCTTCCTTTTTTAGTTTCTTTAGATATTTTATCTATCATATAATCCCAGTTAACAGATTGTTCTGGGAATAGTCCAGTATGTTTAAATCCCATTGGTTTTAAATTAAATGTTAAATCTCTATACTTGATAGACCAACTATCTTCCATTTTCTTTAATTTTTCCCAGTGACCACCACCAGTAGAACTACGAATATATCTAGCATGTGCTTTAGACCATAAAGCTTCATTTGTTTTATTTGGCCATACAATTTGTGGATCTGGTCTAATTAAGATATAGTTTCCCCATCTTTCCAGTTTTTCACCATTTGCCATATCTAGTAATTCATATTCATTTAATTCTTTACTATAACGCATATTATTTTCTCCTTTTTCATAAATATTATTATGATTAAAATTAATAAAAAAACAACTAGTGTAATGTTATTAATTATATGTTTATTGTTTTTGTTTGCATTCCAACAAACTAATTATATAACAGTTAAAAATACAGTAACTATATTTTTAAACTCTGTTTTACCATCTCTATTTCCATTTATACTATTTACTAATGTTTTAATTAATAGTGATACTATATCTCAAGTTACAACTATATTTAAAAAATATAGTAATATAATTTCCGTAATAATAATTGGATTTTTATGTGGCTACCCTATGGGAGCTAAAATAACTTACAAATATTATCTAGATGATAAAATCTCAAAAAAACAAGCATATTTTTTAATGTCCTTTGTTAATAATTGTAATCCAATATTTATCCTATCTACAATAGGTATTTGTGTATTTAATAATATATATATTGGATTAATTTTATGCATAAGTCATTATCTAAGCTCGCTTATAATTGGATTTATATATTTTACACATAATAGTATTATACACGAAATTGAAGAAAAATCAAATATTTTTAAGCAAAATAGCTTTAAAAAGTTACATAAGAGTTTTTTTGAAATAGTAGACGATTCAATTAAATCTTCTTTTATAGTACTAGGTAATATTTTAGCTTTTATATTAATTTTTAATTTAATATTTGCTATTTTGGAAAATATACTACTAAAACTAAATGTATCAATTAATATAATATATATTCTCTCATCCATATTTGAAGTAACAAACGGTTGTAGATTACTTTACCTAAATTCTACTTTAAGCAATAATTTGGTAATTCCTATTATATCTTTTGCTTTAGGATTTAGTGGCTTTTCTATAATATTCCAGATTTATTCTTGCATATATAAAGCAGGAATAAAATTAATCCATATAGTTAAATATAAATTACTTCAAGGAACACTATCTTTTTTCATTACTTATATTATTTTAATGTTAAAAGATAATACAGTAAAAAATATCAATTTAGATTTGCTTAACTTTAATGCAACATCATACTTTATAATATTCACTTCTTTACTTTTTATATTTGTTTACACAATAAAAAAAGTAACTCAAAAATAATTAATATTTTTAAGTTACTCTATATAAATTAAAGAAGGGGGGTAAACTTTTCGTTTACACTATTATTATATACAATACTTTTAGTTTTATTCATAAATTTAAAAGGAGGTGATAAAATGGATAAAAACCAACCTTTTTTCGACCCATATAATTTTAACAATATGCAAAACAATATTCCACAGCAAACTCCAATGGATCCTGCACTAGACAATCTTACAAATCCTATGATGTATTATGAACAGCAATATATGTATTACAGGTATCTTACTCAAGTATTAGAGTATAAAATAAAGTTAAAAGAGTTAGAAAAACTTTCTAAAGAGCAATAAAGACAAAGGAGTAGAAAAAAATTACTACTCCTTCATCTTTATATTACAAGTCCTCCATTTGGACTTATTACTTGTCCTGTTATATATCTAGCTTCATATGATGCTAAAAATTTAACTGATGCCGCTACATCTTCTACTGTACCAATTTTACCAAGTGGTATTTCTTCCTTTAAAACATTTAAATCGTCTTTAGATAGTGCACCTAGCATGTCTGTAGATATCGCACCTGGTGCTACAACATTTACTGTAATATTTGATGGTGCAAGTTCTTTGGCAAGAGCTTTGCTCATACCAATAATTGCAGCTTTTGATGTAGAATATGCAACTTCAAGAGATGCTCCTACCATTCCCCATATTGAAGAAATATTTATTATAGTACCATCTTTTCTAGGTAACATTGATTTTTTAAGTACTGATTGTGTAGTATTAAATACACCTAAGATATTTACATTTAACATTCTTTGAATTTCTTCTTGTGTTATATCTATAAACAACTTGTACTCACTAATTCCTGCATTATTTACAAGTACATCTACTTTTCCAAATGTACCTATAACATAATCTACCATCTTATCTACTTCTTCTCTTTTGGTTATATCTGCTTTATATATTATTACACTGCATCCATTTTTGGCTAGTGCCTCACATAATTCTTTTGCTGCTTCTTCAGAAGTATTATAATTGATACATACATTATATCCAGCATAAGCAAAATCCTTTGCTATAGCCCTTCCTATCCCTTTTGCAGCTCCTGTTACTATTACTGTTTTATTCATTTCACATCCCTCATATATATTGTAACATAAAACAATAAAAAAAGTACATACCTAAATATGTACTTTTTAATTTATATTATTCTATTTCTGGTCCCTTTTTCTCATCTTTATTTTTTTCATCTTTCTTTACTTCTGCTACTTTTTGACCATTTTCAATAGCTTCTGCTTCTTTTTCAGCTACTTCCTCTCTAGAATTTACAGCTCCAGATAATCCACCAATAAAGAATTCTTGTGAACCATCAACTGGTTGATATTCATTTACTTCTTTTTCCGGCTCTACATTTTGTGGTTCATTTTTTTCTACTTTAGCATCTTCTTTCTTTGGAAGTGGTAATCTTTCATTTTTGTTAAACATTCCAGAAATTTTATCTGCAGCTCTATCTCTAAATCTTTCTAATCCAGCAGCATGTGTTCTAAATTCTTCAACATTTACTACTGATTGATATTTTTCATCTAATTCTGCTAATTGATTTTCAAGATTTGCTCTATCTTCATCGGATAAACTTTGTACATTTAATCTACTTTCTAAATCTGCTCTTCGAGAAGCATATTCATTTTTAGCATTTTCAAAACTTTCTTCAAGATTTTCTGGATGTGCATCTCCTATAGTTTCAACAGCTTTTCTTACCATTTCGCCTTTAGCTAATTTAACAAGATTTGCTCTAGTTTTATTAAATTTAATTCTATTAATAGGGTTTATTGATTTGTTTGCTTTATCCATAGCTTCTAGTATTATCCCTCTTGTTTCAGGATCATTTAACATTTCAACTCTTTGTGCATCTGTTATTTTATCACTTACATAATTTTCTAACATAGCCATTGAAGATTTAGTATTTAATACATTACCAGGATTAAATCCAAGCATCATTAAATAGTTTGGTTTTAAATCTGCAGGAACTCCTCCCTCCATAACCGGTGCTCCATTATTCTTTCCCTGTTGAGATGCTTGTTGCTCCTCTTTTGGCTCTTCTTGTTGTTGTTCTTCTTGATCCATTTTCTCTAAATCATCACTAATTTCTGACATATCATTAGTAACAATTCTTCCATTTTCATCTAATTGACCAATAGAATTTTTTATTTTTTCGTCTGCTTTAACAAAGGCATCTCCACCATTAACTCTAGCTTCCATAGTTTCAGCTAAATCTTGTATAGCCATTTTTCTTACTGCCATTTGTGATTCTGCAATTTTATGTAGAGTTGCAAACAATCCTGTTTTTTCTTCTTTATTTCCAATTTTTTCTTTTAGAGCTTCAAGTCTTTTAAGTTTTTCTTCTTGACCTTCTTTACCTCTACATTCATTTATTTCAGCATCTACTTTATTTAGTAATTCTTGTACTTTACCAACTTTTTCAGCTTCGTCTTTAGCCATTTTATTTCCATAAAGTTCATTAATTTTGTTATTTCTATCTGTAGTAATATCTATTAATTGTGTTCTAGCATTTGCATATTGAGTTTGAACTTCTGGATCATCCATTTCTAGTTTGTATGATTCAAATTTACTTTTCATTTCTGGATCTGTTATATCTTCTTCACTTTGAATGTTTTTAGGTAAATTATTTTCTTCTTTAAATCTTCTAAACTTTAAGTTTTTCAAAAATCCATCTAATTTTGCCAATTCACTTTTAATAGATGATTTTGTTTCTTTAAAATTAATTTCATTTGTTTCCTTTTGATAAGTTTCAAATGTAGCCTCTTGTTCTACTCTTTCCTCTTTTGTATTTGTAGTATTAACGTCTGGGTCAGTATTAGTTTTAGCATTTTGATTTATATTTTCTGCCATTTTTTCTACCTCCTTAATTTTTAATATTTATTTACATATTTTTTTAACGATTCGATAAACTCAAGGTGAGCATCAGCCTCTACCTCTTGTTTTAAATCGTTTACATCATTTTGTAATGCATCAAATTGAGCTTCTAATTCTTCAACTGTCATAAATATTCCCCCTATCAACCTCTATACTAAAATTATATAATATAAAAAAATTAAAGTCAATAACATTGTTTTTAATTTACATAAAAAAGTCTTGGTTTTACCCAAGACTTTTACATTATTTATGATTTTTTTCAAAATTCCAAGAATCTCTACACATATCTTCAAGCGTTTTTTGTGCTTCAAATCCAAGTTCTTCTTTAGCTTTTTTGGGATCAGAATAGCAAGCAGCTATATCCCCTGCTCTTCTTTCAGCTATTCTATACGGTACTGCTATATTATTTGCTTTTTCAAAAGCTTTAACCATATCTAATACACTATATCCTACTCCTGTTCCTAAATTGTATATATGCATTCCAGATTTATCTTTCTTTAATCTTTCTAATGCTTTAATGTGTCCAACAGCAAGATCTACAACGTGAATATAATCTCTTACACCTGTACCATCTTTTGTATCATAATCATTACCAAATACAGATAATTCTTTTAATTTACCAGCTGCCACTTTTTGAATATATGGCATTAAATTTGCTGGAATTCCTTTAGGATCTTCACCAATAAGACCACTTTCATGTGCTCCAACTGGATTGAAATATCTAAGTATAGCGATATTCCATTCATTATCTGATTTATATAAATCTTGTAATATTTGCTCTACCATTAATTTAGATGTTCCATATGGATTTGTTGTTCCACCAACTTTACATTCTTCTGTAATAGGGATAATTTCCGGATCTCCATATACAGTTGCAGATGATGAAAATACTAATGTTTTTACATTATGCTTTTTCATTTCATCTAATAGTACAAGTACTGTTGAAACATTATTTGTATAATATTCAACTGGTTTTTGTACAGATTCTCCTACAGCTTTATATGCAGCAAAATCTATTACAGCATCTATATCATTTTCAGTAAAGATTTTTTCAAGTATATTTCTATCTATCATATCTCCTTCGTATAATTTTATATCTTTACCTGTGATTTTTTTAACATTTTCTAAAGCTTCTGGATTACTGTTTGAGAAATTATCTAATACTACAATTTCTTCCCCTCTATTTAATAGTTCTACACAAGTATGAGTTCCTATATA
Organism: Clostridia bacterium; assembly: GCA_017626395.1. GTDB lineage: Bacteria > Bacillota > Clostridia > TANB77 > CAG-465 > CAG-465. The sequence goes on from JAGAIU010000068.1 coordinate 60,098, forward strand.
TCCAGCTCCACCTGTTACTAATATTTTTGACATAATTAATACCATCCTTTCATTATTTGTTATATTTATATTTTACTTTAAAATCGTGTACATTATATAATAATATTGTGAAAAAATCAACAAAATGTTACCATTTAGTTACCCTTGATTGACTTAAATAGTTAGCAAATGTTGATAAAGGCATATCTCTATTTGCATATATTCTAGTTATTTTATACATATCTGTTACTTCATTTGAATCATATACTCCACCTAGCATTTCAAGTCCAAAATCATAATAGTCTTTTATTATATCTAGTGTAGTTTGATTGTATCTACCACTTGGATAACAATATACTGTTACTTCTTGGCCTGTTATTTCTTCAAGTCTTTGTTTAGAACCCACAGCTTCTTCTAATTGTTCTTCATATGTCATTTGATCTAAATATTGATGTGTTTTAGTATGTGACTCAATTTTTACAAGACCACTATCTGCAATTTCTTTTAGTTGTTCTTCTGTTAAATAATTCTCACCATTTATATAATCTGTTATTATGAATATTGTAGCTTTTTGATTATATTTTTTAAGAAGTGGGAATGCATTGTTATAGAAATAAACAAAACAATCATCAAAAGTTAATCCTACAGGTTTTTCATATTTATATAATTCATCCATTTCATCCATAAAAATTGTTTGATATCCATTTTCAGTTATATATTTTAGCTGTTCTTCTAAAGTTGAAGGTCTTAAAAAGTTTTGAGTATCTGGATAGCTACCATAATCATCTAAAATAAAGTGGTACATAAATATAGGAACTATTGCTCTCATATTTTCTGGTACTTTATATACTTCACCATTTACTTTTTCAGAGCTATTTAAATTTACATCACTATTATTTCCTGTTTCACCTAAATTAAGTAAAAGATCTTTTTCAAATACTGTCTTTGATAGTACTACTCCCACTATACCTATAATAATTACAACTATAATTAATATTATAAGTCCTGTTAATTTTTTACTTTTTCCTTCCTTATTTTTCATTACATATCCTCCTATTTTAATATTTCTATCCATTCGTTTACAACATTTTCACTATAGTATTTCTTAACATACTCTTTTGAATTTTTAGATATTGTATTCCATTTTTCTTCATCTTCAATTAATTGCTTTGCCTCTTTAGCCATCTTTTCTTTATCTCTATTATCTACCAATATTCCATTATACCCATTTTGTATAATCTCTTTTGGTCCTACATCTATATTAAAGCTTATACATGGAACACCACATTCCATTGCTTCACAAAGAACTAAAGAAAAGCTTTCACCAAGAGATGTTAAAATAAATAGTTTAGATTTAGCAAGCTCTTCATTGATTTCATCTGAAGAGATCCTTCCTAAAAGCTTAACCTTTTCTTGCAGATTTAATCCTCTTATTTTCTCTTCTAATGCTGCTCTTTGTGATCCTTCACCTGCTATTTTTAAAGTAATATTCTTGTTTTCTTTATATAGAATAGCAAATACATCAATTAAAGTTTCAAAATCTTTTTCTTTTTCTAATCTTCCAACACTAATTATTTGATTATTATTATATTGAGCTGTATATTCTTTAGTGTTTTTATCTATCATATTAGGAATATTTACAACGTTTGCTTTACTATTTGAACTCTTTAAAATTTCATCATATTCACGTTTGGCTCTATCAGTCATAACAACAACTTTGTCTATATTTTTAAAATATTTTCTTATTTTAGCAATATACTTTTCTGTCATTATATATGAATGCTCTTGTGATATATTTAGTGTATCTCTTCTTTTTATTTGTTTAGAAAATTCTATTCTTGAAGAAACTATAATATCTGTATCTAATTTTTTTAAATATTTCTTTAATTTAATAGATTTATATATACCGCATTTAATCATGATATAAGACTCTTTTAAAAATCTTAATATTCTCTTATGTTTAAGAGCATGATAAAAAGCTTTATGATTAGGTCCAAAATCTGATAAAAATTCTACTTCAACTCTTTTATCTATCTCATAAAAAGACTGCCCATTTAACATATCATAAATAGACAAGATTTTTATTTTATATTTATTAATTTTAGCTAATTCATTAATTAAAGTTATAGTTTGTTTTTCAAGTCCACCATAATTTAAATGTAACATTAAAAACGTTATTTTTTTCAAAATATTCCCTCCAAATTTTGTTTAAATATTTCTAAATCATTATATAATAAAAGCCAATTGTTTGTCAACAATCGGCTTAACTCTATATCTCTATGTTTTGCTAGTATTTTTTCTTGAATTTTTAATATATACATACATAAATAGTGTGCACATAAATATGAATAACATTCCCATTATCATTATGCTTGTTGTTACAGCTCCATTCATTCCATATTGATTAACAATTTTATTTGGAACAAATAGTGCGAATATAGCAGTAATAACATATGCTAAAGTAGTTAATTTTTGACCACGCATAGTTCCAAGTGCATTGAAAAATACATTTGCAGAAGCATATAAAAATCCAGATAATATTAATAATAGTAAATGTGTTTTATACATTGATAAATCTACTCCATATAGTAAATTTAAGAATGGTATTCCTAGTATATAGCATCCTATTTCAACACATAAAGTTGCTAGTGCTAATACTCCTATTATTATCCCTATAATTTTAAAGAATTTTTTATATTCTTTATTATTCCAATAGTCTCCAAATGGTTTTAAGAATGGTTTTATAATAAATATACTTACCAAGTTAATAACAAATGTAGGCATATTTATAATATTAAAATATGTTTGCATTGTATAGTCGCCACTTGCATCTATTGCATACTTTACTGCATTAATTACATACATACTAATTAATGTAGAAATTGCTAAAGGTAAACATTCTTTAAGAATTGTTTTAACCTTATTTTTATCTACTTTAAAATTAGTTTTGGTAAATTTATTAATTAATTTTAAATCGTATAGCCAAAAAACAATAATATTAGCTAAGACCATTGCTATTAACGATAGTATAATATTTTTAGTAATAAAATCTACTATGAAAAATGCTCCTATACCTAATAAATTTCTATATACTATAGTTTTTCCGCCTAAATCTAATCTCCCATTAATTTGAAATTCAGCTTGATATGATTCGCTTAAATTTTCAACAACTCTAAATGCTATAAGTATTAAGCATATAAAAAGTTTTTGAGTTTCATATCCACTAGCTATTACAAAAATAATAGCACAAATTACCATTAAAATAACTGCTATTATCCTACTTACAAGATAATCTGAAAAAGAATATTTTCTATTAGTATCGGTTACTTGAAATATTCTTATTCCAAAATCTCCTATAGAATTCAATAAGCAAGCTGTTGTATAACTTATTGAAAACATTCCTGCAATTTCAATACCATTTAGTCTTGTACAAAAGGCAAGTATTATTGCACTAAGCATTGATGATATGAAACTGCCTATAGTATTCCATATAAATTCACTTTTCTTTATCATTCTTTTTATCCTTTACCATTTTATATCTATTTTTAATTTGTTTATCATAAAATTATACATAATTAAAAACAACTTAAAAGTGTTAGTTTTATACATTAATCTAGTTACATTAAGTCCACATTTTTTTACAAATCTACCTTTTGCTTTTATTTTTACTTTTCTCCATTTTGGAAAATTATTATCCATATATTTTTTTATATGAACTATTCTTTTGCCAATATCTATATCTTTATTATTGTATATTCTACTTGGAATAGATACACAATTGTGTATAAATACTTGTAAAGTTAGATAATCCATATACTTTTCACAATATTTATTTTTTTCATATATATTTTTTATTTCCAATAAATTTTCCTCAAACAGATTCGCCTTTTCTTCAGTAATACTTAAAATTAATGAACCAGGTCTTACCATATAATGCCATAAAATTTCTTTTATATATTTAATTTTTTTAGTTTTAGGTATTATCTCTAAATAAAATAGAGTATCTTCTATAGCTCGTTTATCTTCTGAAAACCATACGTTTTTAATTATATCTTTTTTAAAAAGTTTTCCCCACCCTGATGGGTTTAAAAATGCAGTTTCCATTATATTTTTTTCTGTTATTTCTAACTCATCAAACGGCATAGTAATCATTTCTTTGCTAAATACTACTTTTGTCTCTTCATCTACTCTATCAAAGCCACAACAAACAATATCATAGCCTTTTTTAGCTTCTTTTAACATTTTTTCTACAGTATTTTTTTCAATATAATCGTCACTATCTAAAAAAAGTAAATATTCACCTGTTGCATTTTTTATACCTGAATTTCTCGCACTACCAAGCCCACCATTTTCTTTATGTATAACTTTAATTCTTTTATCTTCTTTAGCTCTATTATCACAAATAATTCCTGAATTATCTTTTGTTCCATCATCTACTAATATTATTTCTAAATTATTATACGTTTGACCTACAACACTATCGATACATCTATTGATGTATTCTTCTACGTTATAAACTGGTATAATAATAGACACTAAAAAATTCTTCTTTTTCATTTTTTTCACCTTTAATTACCACTTAATATCTATCTTTAATTTATCTATAACAAATCTATATAAATTAATATATACCATAGCCATATTATGTTTATATAGCCATGCAACACCCCATATGGCAAAACGTTTAAATCCTCTTTTTAGAGAATATCCAAGTTTTAAAAATGGAGATTTTCTCCATGTTGAAAAGTTCTCATCAAGATATTTTATTGTATCTTTCATCATAACTTTCATATCTATAGATTTATCATAAGATGCTCTATACATAACAGACATTCCAAGATGTAAAAAAGCCATAAAATCTATAATGTATTTCATTTCATCATATTTATTTTCTTGTATATAAAGTTTCTTTAACTCTAATAAATATTTTTTGAAGTTTTCAACATCTTGTTTATTTACAGTATGTATTTGAGAATCATATCTTAAGAAATAATGATACAATACTTCTGGTACAAATGCTATCTTCTCAATTTTAGAATAGCTACTAGCTAAAAATATCATATCGTTAAATCCCCTAAAGTTTTGAAATCTTAAGTCTTTAACCTTTTCTCTTTTAAAAATCTTGTTCCAAGGTGCAGGATTAATAAATACCATAAAGTCGTCTTTAGGATCTATTTCTCTTACACTATCACCATATCCTATCATATCTTTACTTACTACTTTATTTGTAGCAAGATCTATTCTTTCAAATCCACATACTGCCATATCTGCATCATTATTCTTAGCAGCATTATATAATTTTTCTGCCCAATCATTTGATACATAGTCATCTGTATCTACAAATGTTATATATTCACCTTTAGCTCTTTCAAGCCCATAGTTTCTTGTTGTAAATTCTCCACCATTTGGCTTATGAAATGCTTTTACCTTATCTGGATATTTTATGGCATACTCATCTATTATTTGCGGTGCAGAATCTGTAGAACCATCATCCACACATAATATCTCTATTTCTTGTAATGTTTGATTTACTAGTGCATCTAAACATCTTGGTAAATATTTTTCTAAATTATATACTAATGCTACAATTGAAAGCTTGTACTCATATTTTTCCATTTATATCTTACCTCTCTAATTATATTAATCTTCTTTTTCTTCTTTATTCTCTTTTAAAGCAATATAATGATTTAAATTTTTTATTTTTTCATTTAATTCAGATATTCTTAAATTATCTATAAATACTTGTATAAGTAAAAAGAAAATTATAATAAAGAATACAAAGTTAACTGATGCCATAAATCCAAGTTTAGTAGCAAGCCAAGCTACTCCATCTGAAAAAATACTCATTAAAACTAATATTAAACTACCTATCATCCATATGATTGAGTTTTCCACTTTTAATTTTGCTTGTTTTATTTTCTTTACACATAAAAAGAATGATACAATTGATCCTATTAATAATATAATTCTAAGTGTTATTGACATATTTTTTCCCTCCTACTTGTCCTTTCTTGTAAAAGATCTAATAAATATAATAGATAACATCATATTCATCATATATTTTACAGATTTAAAGGCATTTAAGTAACTTTCACCAAACTCTCTATCTCTCATATTTACTTGTACTTCCTTTACTTTTAGTCCTTTTTTAATCATAAATACTATAGTATCTGGCTCTGGAGTAAGACTTGCATTAGTGTTAAACATTTCTATAGCTTTTTTGTTATATGCTCTCATTCCAGAAGTTGGATCTGTTATTTTTTTCCATGTAGTAAGTTTTATTGCTAAACTTATTACTCTACTTCCAAGCATTCTAGCAGAAAAAGGTTTCTTTTCTTCTACAAATCTTGACCCGATTGCAACATCTACGTCATTTTTTTCTATTTCTTTAACTAAATTTTTTAAATATTTAGCATTATGCTGACCATCACCATCAAATTGAATAGCAATGTCATAACCATTTTGTTTTGCATATTTCATCCCAACTTGTATTGCACTAGTAAGCCCATAGTTAATAGGTAAAGATATCATATTAAAGTTATTTTTCTCACAAACTTCCTTTGTATTGTCTTTTGAACAATCGTTTATTACAACATAATCATACTCTGTATTTTTTGTTATATCTTTTACTGTTTTTTCAATATTTAAAGCTTCATTATAAGCTGGTACTATTATTAATGTTTTTATTTTAATCCCCTCCATAATATATTCCTATACATACTTTACTAAAGAATTTATTTATTGTCAATTTTATTTTAAGAAAAAAAGACAATTATTGTCAAAAAGGATAGTATATATGCAATTGATGTTAAAAGTGCATATAATCCATTTTTATTTTTTACATTCAATTCAAATTTTGTATTAGAACAAGCTATATACAATAGTGGCATAACTGGTAGAAAATATCTTGCTTGTATTCCCCATATTGTAGGCTGTCCCACTTGTGTCCATCTACTAAATGCTATTGTATATACAAGTCCTATAACAAGTACAGGAATAATTAAATACATAATTCTTTCTTTAAAAGTTAGCTTTTTATCATTTTCATCATGTGAAAGTATCATTACTAGATAAATAGCTATCATACAAACATACGGAATAGAATGATGTGTAATTGTTGAGTATCCAAAACAATTGAAATATCCTCTGAATACATCTTGATCTATTCTTAAAAATATAGTTCTAAAATATACTATCATTGTATCTATAAAATTAGTAAAGATATATTTTAGTCCGTAATATTTTTCAAGCTCTGTTCCGCCATCTGCTCCACTTGCAGCTGCTGTACTATTCATCATATATGAAAATACAAATAAAAAGATTAAAAATCCTATTTTATATATCAAAGCTTTTTTCTTGCTTGAAAATTTTTCGTTTGGTACTAAAAATAATAATAACATTATTGGGAAATATCCAAATTTTCCTAAAGCAAGTAATATAGTCATAATACCTAAGACTACTAACTGCTTTTTAGATACTTTTTTCTTTTGGTATATCATACTTATAATGTATGATGCCATTAAAATTGCAATAGCATTAGTTAAATAGTCCATATTAACAGCAGCCGCTTGTTGTATGAATACTGGAAATAGTCCTACTACTAAAAATGCTTTTTTAAAGTGTGGTACTTTTCTTATTGCAATATATGAACATAGTATAACTATTAATAAGTTAGCAAATCTAGAAAGCAATAATATAACAAGTGGTGTCAGTCCAATTAATTTGCCTACAAATGTTATAGCTGTTGCAGGAAGATAAGGAACAAAACTTAAATTCTTTACATTCCTGTAATCTATTAAGTATTCAGTTGGTATGCTATAATCACAATCATAAATATATTCAGATAAATACATTCTTCCTGTTATTTCATTATCCGTACTTTGAACATTAATAGCAAATCTATCTGCAAAATTTATAAAGCAACGTGGCATTTCAATATATCCATCATCTTCTACAAAACTTAAACTCGCATCTTTATATGCTCTTATCATATGAGATGTTTCGTCTGGTACATTAAATGGTGCCATAACAAATATCATAGTAATTCCAACTATAACAGCAATACTTACATAGATATTTTCAAGATTTAGTCTTCTAACTTTTACATAATTATAAAATATAATCCCTGTTATTGGTGCTAAAATTAAAATTCCCAATATTGCATATAAAACATGGAAAATAGATATATATATAATAAATATAGAAATAGCAAATATTAAAATATCTCTAATTTTCAGTTCTTTATTTTCTAGTTTATTATAAAAATTAGCTATTCCTTTTAGTACTATATACATTATAGGTATATATACCATAAATGCTATAAGCATATAAATATTTATACTATTAGATATAATATTTTTCATGCTATTAGCATATACAAAATTGTTTTCTGTTATTTTTTTTACTTTGTTATCTACTTCTACTATTGCATTTCCTATTTCTTCAAATTCTATTTCTATTTGATCAGTAACAAACAATTCTATTTGCAAATTATCTTGCGAATTAAAGCACAACTTCTCTTCTTCAATATATCTATCCGAATTTAAAAAAGTATCTAATCTTGAATCACTGCCATTTATTTGAATTTTAGTAATTTTTGAATCTTGTCCTACTCTAATGTTAAGTGAATTAATATTCCTTGCATAACTAAATACACTTATGCTAACAGAAGAAATTAAAGCTAAAACTATTATTACAATAGCAAAACACACTTTTTTAGTATTTAATTTATTTTCTTTCATATTTTTCCTCTCAAGTCTATGCACTATAAAATCCTATTAATATTGTTATAAAAGAGATTAAATAGATACAATTTAAGCACATTCCATAAAACAATTCATTATTTTTAAATTTTAGTTTTATAAGATTATTTGATACAGCTAAATATAACATTGTTACAGCTGGTATAAAATATCTAGGTTGTAGTCCATCTATTGTCTCTTCACCTAAGAATGTCCAATTTAAAAACATTGCAGAATATATTATAAATATAATCATAAAACTTAATATAGCTAAAAATATTCTGTTACCTTTTCCTAGCTCTTTATCTTTACTACTAAATATTAATAATAAATATATAGCTACTATTATAGTAGATGTCACCGGATAATTCCATTTAGTAGAAACACCAAACCCATCAAATAATCCCCTAAATATATCTAGCTCCATTCTTCTCCAAGCGGTAGTTAGATATATTTTTATTGTATCAACTACATTAGTTAGTGCATATTTTATTGAATAATACGGTGTATCTTCTCCTCCACCTACTGACACATTACCTGTGAAAGATAAAAGTATTGGCACTATTACAAATAATAATTTAAAAATAATAGCTGTTTTTTTATCTTTAAAGTTAATATTAGGAATTAAAAACACTACTAAAAGTACAGGAAAATATCCAAATTTACAAAATGCTAAGCAGATTCCAAATATAGATAAAATTCCAAGTTCTTTATATGTAAGTTTTCTATCCATATACTTGTATTTTATTGTGAATGCTACAATTAATAACGCCATTAGATTAGTTAAATAATCTTGATTTATTACAGATTGATGTAAAAATATTGGAAATAATGCAATCATAACAATAAGCTTTTTAAAATATGGTATATTTTTAATTGCAATATAACTAAGTACTACTGTAATAATTAGGCTTGTAAATCTACCTAGTAGAGATATTACAAGTGGTGAAAAATTAAGCATTCTTGCAACATATATTACAGGTATAGATGGTAAATATGGTAATATTTTCAAATATTTAGTATTAGTATACACAAAGGGCTTACTGCTAACAATATCATAATCACCATCTTCTAATATATCTGAAAAATAATTTTTAGTGTTATATTTTACACTAGAATCCATCATTCCATGAATATATTTATATGAAAAATTATCAAAAGAAACAGGCATATATGTTACACCTTTATCGTCATTTATTTCGTAACTTGCGAAACTTTTTACAAAATGTGCATATTCATCTGGCACATTATATGGTGGAATACAAAAAATCATTGTAATTCCAAATATAGTTGCAAGAAAAACATACAAATATTCTATTTTTTCTTTTATTTTATCCTTTATAAGATAAGTTCCAAAAATTGAAAATCCTATTACAAAAACTAATATTACTACTTTTAAAATTGATAACAATATATAAAAAGTAGATGTATAAATTATAAATACAGATATCATAAATATAACTATATCTCTTAACTTAATATTTTCATCGCCTTTTAACTTTAGTAAGAATCTTTTTACATTATAAATAACCAAAAATAATATTGGATATAAAATAACAAATATAAGTAATGAATACCAATTCATACTTGAAGCTATAATATTCCAAACACTAATTTCATTAATATATGTACCATTTGTTTCTACTTCTTGCAAAATATTAGCTTTATATACACTTAATTGTCCTTCATAGTTTATTTCTATATCATCAACTACTGATAAATAAATATATAATTTAGAATCTTCATTTGCAACAAGTTTTTCTTCTTCTACAACTAATCCTTCTGTTTCAAAATCTTCAATAGGCATATTAGTTGCATTAATTTTAATTTGATTAATTTTAGTTTGATCATTTACCTCTATTTTATATTCAACATTATTTTTAGAATATTGAGCAACACTAAAATTTAGTGTTGCTACTATTCCAATTATAAAAGATAGAATAAAGATTATCTTTTCCTTTTTCGTAAGGAACACCTCCTTATATCTTTATTTTGTCCTTAACTATATTTTTTCGTTTGGTATTCCTCTTATTCTATTAGAAATCCTTTTTACTCTTATTTTTATACTAACACATATATCTACAACTCTTAACATAAATCTCATATTATGTCTTCTAAAAAATAATTTTGCTTTTTCTGGCTTACTTGCCCAAGTTGCATCATATAAGTGAACCATACAAGAATTTTTTGTAAATTTGTTATCTTGATAATCATAACTTAAAGCATAGAAATACTCTCTAGGATATACTGTTATTTTACTATCATTTAAATGTTGTACTTCGTTACTTTCTTTATCTAGTCCATACTCTAATAATTTTTTTGTAACAAGTGCAGGTATTGTATAATCATATATATTTTCCATATCAAATTTCTCTAATGAATCATATACTTTAATCATATCATCTATAAATTCATTATGCGGTTCTTTTGCTCCTATAACTGCTGCATTAACAAGACCTGAATCTTCTATTCCTAAGAAAACATCATTTTCTAATATGTGAGATATATCCTCTCTTATCTCCATATCTGTATCAAAATAAATACCACCATATTCAGATAAAGCTTTAAGTCTTGCATAATCTGAAACAAAAGCCCATTTTTTATTTTCATAAGCTTGTTTTACAAATGGATTTTGATTAAAATCAAAATTTTCTTCATTCCATAATTTTATTTCATAGTCTGGTAAAAATTTCTCCCATGTTTTCATACATTTTTTTGCCATTTTTGATAATGGTCTTGGCCCAAACCAACAATAATGAATTATTTTTACTGGTTCTTTGTTACTCATACTCAATCTCCTCCACTAATTACATTTATCTATAACAGCTTTTCCAATATATCTAACAGCAAATAAGCTATAGTATACTCTTTTTTTCATTATTACAGATAAAATTTTATAATGATTGTTATTTATACAAAAATGCATAAATTTATTGCCTAATCTTTTTAAAACACTTCCTGTTTTAAATACATTTTCACAGAAATATTTGTTTTTACACATTCTTCTATTTACTGTATTTATCTTCTCACAGAAGATTTTCCACATTTCTGTTTTTTCTTTTTTATCTAGCTTTTCTAATACAATTTTTTCTATTAGTTCTTCATAGATTCTTCTTGTATAAATCATGTATTGATACATTTCTTTATCTGGATTATCTCCTAATTCATTATCTAATCTTTCAAATATAAGATTAAAAATATCTATCATTTGGAAATTCTTTTTGCTAAATCCACTTCTTGTTATAGAACCTTCTGAAAGATAATATTTATAATATGGCTTAGCTGTATAAACTATTTTTTTAGCTCTAAGTAAAACAATAAGTGTAGTTCCTAAATCCTCGTATATATATCCTTTTGGAAATTTAATGCCATTAAACAATTCTCTTTTTATCATTTTATTACAAGAATTTGGCATTATCATTACATCAAAAATTCCTCTTATATCATTTTCTTCATATTCTGGATTTCTTGATGGTACAACATGTCTTTCATTTTTCCCTATTGCTTCCCAATCACAAATAACAACATCAGCATTTTCTTTCTTTACTAATTCAAAAAATTCAGTATAGAAGTTTTCGTCAATATAATCGTCTGAATCTACAAAGCTTATATACTCTCCCAGAGCATTTTCAATACCTACATTTTTAGTTTCTGAAAGTCCAGCATTTTCTTGTTTTCTATATGTAATTAAATCACTATTTTCTTTAAGATACTCGTTCATGATTTCATCACAGTTTCCTTTAGACCCATCATTAATAACAAGTATTTGCGTGTCTTTACGCATAAAGTTAACAGCTGAAATTACACTATCAATACATCTTTTTAGATATTTTTCTGTATTGTATACTGGTATTACAACCGAAAGTTTCTTTTCCATATTTTTACCTCTAACTTTCAATAAAATCTTTTAAACACGTTGAAACATATTTATCATAGTCTTTTTTCCAAGATTTATATAACTTAATAATTTCTTCTTTATTTTCTAAAGCGATTTTAATTTTTTGATTAATTTCATTTATATCGTCTTCAGCTTGTACTACTAAATATTCTTCTAATTTACTATCTCTAAAATAATGATGGTTGTTTCCTGTTATACAAGGTACTCCTAACTCTAAACTTTCAAGAGGAGTAACTGGTGAACATTCTGTAAAAGTAACATATAAGTTAACATCATTTTGTTTCATTCTAGCTAAAAGTTCTTCTCTTTTTAAATATCCAAGACTTTCATCTTTTATATTTATATTCATCATGTTAGCAAATTCTTTTACAAGGTCTGTAACAGGTAGAATATCTACTACTGCATTTTCTATCATAGATATTGCACTAAGTTGATTAAAGGTATTTTTCTCCCATCTATTCCCTGCTGAATATAGTCCAATATTTATTTTTCCTTTTTCCTTTATATTTACAGTATTCTCTGCTACTTTTAAATCTTTTAAAGTATTAGGAAGAAAATATGAATTATATCCTTTTTGCTTATAAAATTCAGCCATACTCTCTTTTACAAAAGCTACAGAATCTGCTATTTTTCTGTCTAAAAGCTCTAAAATGTTATATAAAAAATATGTTTCATTTCTTTGAACTAACATAGCATGTGAACCATGCCAAGAAAATTTAATTTTTATATCTTTATTTCTTAATTTAATTTCTTCTGCAAGTTCTTTCCAACCTAATGCAATAGATGCAAACATAACTTGAGATACATTACTTTTTACAATGCACTCTGCAATTTCAGTGATAGCTCTTTTAGAAAAGATTTCGCCTATTGCAACATTATGTTCGAAAAGATCTTTAGTTGAATTCATTATACCTATACATTCAGGATTATATATAGCTAGTACATTTGCTTTTTTATTTTTTTCTATATCTTCTTTTATTCTTTTGATTTCTTTTTTATCATAGCCTTTGTGTAGGATTATATTTTTTATCTTTTTAAAATGTCTTGACATATACTATAACCCTCCTTACATTTCTAAAAATTCTTCTACACTTTTTTTGCTTGTTATATCGTATTCTTTTTTCCAAGCATTATATAGTTCGAAGATTTTATCTTTATTTTCTAAAGCATATTTTACTTTATCACTAATAGCTATTACATCATCTTCTCTTTTTACAACAAGATACTCTTCAAGTGGCGTATCTTTAAAGTAGTGATGGTTATCTCCTGTTATACATAAAGTTCCAACTTCCATACTCTCTATTGGAAGCATTGGTGCACATTCAGAAAATGTAACATATAAGTTAATATCATTTTTTGCCATTTGCATTAATAATTCTTCTCTTGGTACACCTTTTCTAATACCATCTATTGGTTGACTTACTTTAGAACAAAATACTTCGGCATCAAAATTTAAAGGAATACTGCAAATTTCCGAATTTTCTATAAGAGATGCAGCTGTAAGTTGATTGAACATATTTTTTCTCCAATCCATATTTGCACTATACATTCCTATTTTTAATTTTTCACTAGTGTTTTTATTGCTTTCCTTTTCAGCTAGTATTTTATTTAACAATTCTTGCTCTAAATTTACTGTATTTTTAATAAAAGCTGTATTGTATCCTTGATATGTATAGAAATTTAGCATACTCTCTTTACATGTTGCAAATACATCTACAATACCTTCTTTTTGTAGATTTAAAGCCATTACATTAGTATTCCAGTTTTGAAATTCAATAACTTGTGAATTACTTCCATGCCAAAATACTTTTACTTTAATATTTTTATCATATTCTTTTATTTTACGTGCAAGCATGTCCCAACCATTGTTAAATGCACTGAATATAACTTGTTTTATATTACATTCAAGCATTTTCTTAGCTAGTCTATCAATATCATTTGCACTATATAATTCTTCAAGTGGTAAAAGATTAGTAAATAATTCTTTAGTAGCACTAGTTACACCCAACCAATATGGATTATGAATTATAACATATTCTGCTTTTTTAGACTTATATTCATCTAGCTTTATTAAAGCTTCATCTACACGTTTAGAAAGTTTTTTATCATCAATACCAATTCCATGTTTTAATTGTTTATTATATTTTTTTCTAGCCAAATTAAATCTTGCCACATCAAACATAGTGCTTAAATATTTAGCAGCTGGTGCACCATACTTTTTAAATAAATTTAACTTAGTTTTTTGTCTATATCCAAGTTTATCATTTGCATAGTAGATTATTTTAGTATTTTCTGAAAACTGTTTACCATTTTTTTCATAATCTATAGGATAAAAATAGTCATATGAATATATAGTAATTCCATTTCCTCTAAATGTAGTATTAATAGTTTTCTTTAAATTTATATTTAAAGAAAGTGATACTATATCTGTTATATCAATATCATCTTTTTTGTTATTTCTAATAGTTTCTAATATTTTTGCTATATTCATATTAGCTTTATTTTTTGAATATATTATATTTGTTAAAATAGTGTTTGTATTGTTATATCCTAAAAACAATGTATCTTCAAATAAAGAATCTAAAGATGAAACTATCTCTACATTTCCATCAATAACTAATCCACCATTTTTATATGCAATATATAATCTTAGATAATCATAATAAAATTTGTTATCTTTAGAAATATCTTTTTTTATATTCTCCTCATATTTTGCACATTCATCTATATTGATTTTATTAACGTTAATATTTCCTATTTTACTTACTTCTTTTATTGTTTTTTGATTTGAATTTAATATGTATATATTAATCATATACCCTCCATTTAAAAGTTATATATCGATTTAAAGTCCTTAATAATAAGGACTTTAAATAATTAACTTTTTTTAAAACATTTTAATACTTTCATTATGCCAGTTGCTTGTAAAAATTTAATAAATCCTCTATATGCTTTATATTTCCATAAAACATCCTTCATTCTTCTTTTTTGTATTACAATGTTTGTTTCTTCTGGAATATAAAATGATGGGTTTGAATATTTATAACTTGATCCATTTGCTTGTAGTATATTAAATATTTCATCACCATATTCTATAAATAAATTTTTGTGATTTTTAGTTATTATTTGTGTAAGATATAGTAGATTATTTTTATTAAATCCTCTTGCCATAGAATCTTTTCTTACTCTATATAAAA
The DNA here is from genome assembly GCA_017626395.1 of Clostridia bacterium. Taxonomy (GTDB): domain Bacteria; phylum Bacillota; class Clostridia; order TANB77; family CAG-465; genus CAG-465. The sequence goes on from JAGAIU010000068.1 coordinate 75,913, forward strand.
AGTGATATTTTGGTATACATACACCAAAACAATTATTTTCGGCAAGTGACAACCACATATCATAATCTTCCATTCCAAATTCCATTTCAGGTCTGTTTTGTCCATATTTTAAGAAATCTTCTTTTCTTATTACAACACAAGTCCCTACCATGTTATGACATAATAAATAAGGTAATTGTGTATCAAACTGATTCCATGCCGCATTATCTCCTTCGAAATATTTAATGAAGCTAAAGACATACGATACATTGTTAAATCTTTGTAACATATCTACACTTTCTTTATAGAAGTTTTCTGATACAGCATCATCTGCATCTAAGAATGCTATATAACCACCTTTAGCATATGAAGCTCCAACATTTCTAGCATTAGCAAGGCCACCATTTTTAATTGTAACTATTCTTATCATAGGATCTTTTTCGTATTTTTTTAAAGCTTCTATACTTTCTTGTTCTGTAGAGCCATCATTTAGTATGATTATCTCTTTATTTTTATATGTAGATTTTTTTGCACTATTTACTGCATCATCTATATATTTTCCCATATTATAGTAAGGAATTACAACAGATAGCATATCATTTTCTACTTTATTATTTTTACTATTGTATTTACTTGTATCATTCAAGAATGGATATATAGTTTTTGGTTTATATTCTGCTATAATTTGATTGAAAAATTCTTTTCTCATTTTAACATTATCAGTCATATTACATAAAGAATTAATTCTTTTTTTAGCATTTTTTCCAATTTCTTCAAGTTTTTCATTGCTATCATTTAAAACTTGTATTACTTTATTTTCTAAATCGCCTTCAATTTCATGATTAAAAATATATCCATTTACTCCGTCAGTTTCTACCATTTCAGCTTGTCCACCTTGTTTTGAAACAATAGCTACTTTTTCAAGCCACATTGATAAAATACATGTATTTGGGAAGTTTTCATATAAAGATGGAATTATAGTTGCTCTTGCTTTTCTAATTTCTGCTCTTAAAGGTTCTGGAGCTGTGTTACCTTGGAAAATTAATAATCCTTCTTGTATTCTATTTTTATATTTCTTTTGGAGTAATTTTCCTAAAAATTCTTTTTTAGGATAGTATTCTACATCTCCACCTATTATTTTTAATTTACAATCATAACCTTTTTGCCATAATCTTTCAAAAGCTTCTACTAATTGTGCTACACCTTTTCTGTATTCTGTTCTACCAAAATATACAAATAATTTTTCGTCTATTTCAGATTTTATATTATCTTCTTCTTTTGGAGTAGCAAATGGTAAGTTAATAACTTTAATCTTCTTTTCTGGATTTACATCTTTTAGCTTATCCGCCAAAAATTGACTTGGGCATAAAATTGCATCAGCAGCTTTTATACAAAATCTTTCCATTTGTCCTATCCAATAATCTGGTAATTGGTATTTAGAAAATTTATTTACATCCCAAAGAGCAAATTGTGGTGTATGCAAATGTACAACTACTGGTACATCACTTAAAAATGTAGAATCTATAAGCTTATTTTGAAAAATGTAATAACCTATTGCATTATATTCTTGTATTTCTATAATATCTGGTTTTTCGCCTTGACTTAATAGCTTCTTGATATATTTTAAATATTGAAATGCTACAGCTTGTGCATATCCCATATATGCAGTATATTCATCATCATTATTTAGAATAAATCTGTGCACTTCTAAATTTTCATTTAATTTTTTTACTGTATCTTCATCATCTCTTAATATAACTTTTACTTTATCTCCATTTTTAGAATACATATCCGCAACATTTTCAACATATGTTCCTATTCCTCCTCCAAAATGAGGTGGAAATTCAGTAGTCAAAATCCAAATCTTCATTTTCTTCCTCCTTCTATTTTTTATATTAGCCTAATCCTTGCTCTTTCATATAAGCTTCAAGAACAGCTTCTGTTGTACCATCCATTTCAATTTGGCCTTCTTTTATCCATATAGCTCTATCACAGAAGCTTTTTACTTGGGCTACACTATGTGATACGAATACCATAGTTTTTCCTTCTTGTTTTAATTCTTTCATTTTGTTTAGACATTTTGCTTGGAAATGTGCATCACCAACAGCTAAAATTTCATCTATTAATAATATTTCTGCTTGTACATTTACTGCAATTGAGAATGCAAGTCTCATGTACATACCTGATGAATAAGTTCTTACTGGTGTTTCTATAAACTCTCCTAATTCTGAAAATTCTATTATCTTATCTATAATTGGATCAACATCTTTCTTTCCTAGCCCATACATAGAAGCATTAAAGTAAATATTTTCTCTTCCAGTAAAGTCTGTATTAAATCCAGCACCAAGCTCTATCATACTAGAAACTTTACCATTTATTTCTATCTTTCCTTTTTCAGGATATATTATTTTATTCAATAATTTTAGTAATGTTGATTTACCTGAACCGTTAACACCTATAAGTGCTACAGATTCCCCTCTTTTTATATCACAAGAAACATCTTGTAAAACTACATGTTTTCTTTTTTTGTTTCTTCTTAAATTTCCTAATTTTTCTTTTAAAAAGTATGACTTATCTTCATATACAGTAAATTCTTTTGTTATATTTTGTACTGAAATTACTACATCATCTTTATCTTTACTTTTTTTCTTAGCCATTTAAAATTAAACCTCCTCTGCAAAATGCTTTTGTAGTTTATTAAATACTAAATAACCAATTACACATATACCAAGTGATACTAGAAATACAATTCCTAGAGCTTTAAAATCTGGTAATGTTTGATCATATAATATGCTTTGGTATCCTTGTAGTATAGTTACCATTGGATTTAGTTTATATAGCCATAACCATTTTTCTGGTACCATTGTTATGCTATATAATATTGGAGATGCATACATCCAAATCATCATGATAGGATTCATCATATATTGAACATCTCTTACATAAACATTTGCTGCAGAAAGCATCAAAACAATTCCAAAAGCAAAAGTTATTTGAACTAATATTACTAAAGGTAATAGTAATGCGTGCCATGTTATTCCTACTCCTGACACTAATAACGCAATAAATATAATTACAAGACTAAAAAAATATTGTATAGTATTACTAATTATTACAGATAATGGTAATACCTCACGTGGGAAATAAACCTTCTTTAAAATACTTGCATTGTTTGATACACATGTAGTTCCCACTGCTATCATATTACTGAATGCATTCCATGGCATTAAACAAATGAATAAATATATTGAATAATTTTCTATATCTGATTTAAACACAAATTGAAATACTATAGAATATACTAAAAGCATAAATAGAGGATTTAAAAGTGTCCATAAGAATCCAAATATTGAACCTTTATATCTTCCATTGATATCTTGTTTTACTAAAGTAATCAACATATGTCTATATCTATAAATCTCTTTAACTTTATTTATAAAACTCATTCTCTTCTTCCTTTCTTAAACTTAAAAAATATTATTAATTATACTTAAAAAACGTTATCCTTTGAAACTGTAAATGTTCGTGTTAATTATACCATAATGTGTCATTTTTTAAAAGCATTTTATACAAAAAATACCATTTTTAAGGGCTTTAGAAATCAAATTTCTCTAGCTTTACATAACTTTTTCACACAGTTTTCACATAACTTAAAAAATAGCTATTTTTATATAGCTTCATTTTACACTAAATACTAAAATTTTTTCAATATTATCACATAAAATAAAAAAATGAGAACTCATATTAAAGTTCTCATTCATGATTTATATAAGAGCCATAAACTCTTTTTGAATCTTTTCTTTATCTTCAGGTGTTACACCTTCAAATCTTGCTGTAATATTAGGCCCTGTATTTGATGCTCTAACTAAAGCCCAACCATTATCAAATTCAGCTCTTACGCCATCAATGTCATTTACTTCATAACCTTTTTCTTTACAGTATTGTTTTACTTTTTCTATTACTTTAAATTTTTCTTCATCAGTAGATTTTATTATAATCTCTGGACTAGCATAATATCTTACAACACCATCTAGTAATTCAGATACTGTTTTATCTGTTTTAGAAAGTATTTCAACAAGTCTAAGACCTGCATATAGTCCATCATCAATGTTATCCCATTTATGATCCCTGAAAAATACGTGTCCTGATAATTCAGCACCAAATGCGAAGTCTCCTTCTCTCATTTTAGCTTTCATATATGAGTTACCTGTTCTATAACAAACTGGTGTTCCACCAAGTTTTATTATTTCATCTGGTAAAGATTTTGTACATTTAACATCAAATAGAGCATTTTTGTTTTCAACTTTGCTCATTATATCTCTCCATATAATTATTGCATAGAAATCTATGAAAATCATATTACCTTTTTCATCAATAATACCTACTCTATCCCCATCACCATCTATTCCAATACCAAGATCTGCTTTTGTTTCTAAAACTTTTGCTTTTAAGTCTTTGTTATTTGCTTCAACACTTGGATCTGGATGATGATTTGGGAAATCTGGATTAGAATCTGTATATAATGGTACTAGTTCAATATTTGGGAACATATTATATACTTCTTCTGCTACAATTGAAGCTGTACCATTTGCAGTATCAACAACAACTTTAACTTTTTTATCTCCTAAATCTATTGATTCTTTAATAGCATCAAGATAATTTTGTCTTATGTCATAAGTTTCTACAGTTCCATTTCCTTCTTTAAAGTTACCTTCTTCAGTATATACTCTAAAGTCTTGTATCATTTGGCCACATGCATTTCCAAAATCATCAAAAGCTATTTTAAATCCATTATATTCTTTTGGATTATGTGATGCTGTAATCATAACACCAGGATCAATTTTTAAATATTTTTGTGCATAGTAATACATTGGTGTTGTACATAAACCAAGATATACTACATTTACACCTGTACTTGTTATACCTTCTATTAAAGCATCAGCAAGTGGATCAGATGACTTTCTATTATCATGACCAACTAAGCATTTTTCATATCCTTTCTCCTGAATATATGATCCAAAAGATAGTCCAATTGTATAAGCTATATCTTCGTTTAAATCTGTTCCATATATAGCTCTGATATCATATCCTCTAAATATATTCGGGTTAATATTCTTATAAATTTTATATTTGTTCATAGTTTTTCACCCCACATAGATTATACCATACCCTTAAAATTTTGCATAGTTTTTTATATAAAATTAATTTCATCGATTAATTATGACACTGCAAAATTATTACATATGATAAACTTTATTATATCATTTAATATAACAAAAGATATGAAAACTACGTGAAAAAATAGAAAAAACTAGTATCATACTAGTTTTTACATAAAATATTGTCTAAACTTAGCAAAAGATTTTACTAAATTTATTATTTTCTCCTCTATTCTACTTCCAGGTAGATAATCTATTACATATTCTAAAACTATAGGATTAGTATAATTTATATTTTTAAGATTATTCATAGCTTTTTTTATTTGTTCAAAATCTTTAGATTCTTCTAATATCATATGATGATCTTCCTTTTTTACAACACTATGAATGTGTACATTATTTATTCTCTGTTTTTGAAGTTCAGATAAATTTGACGGTTTTTTATTATCATAAATATCATGTCCAATGTCGTATGTGAAGTTAAGATTGTCGTATTCGGATAGGACCTCATCGATTTTATCCATATTTATTCTTCTTGTAGCATATCTATAATTTAAATTTTCTAAAGAAATTGTAACCCCTAAATTATACTTTTTTACAAATTTTAAAATATTTTTTATATATTTTTTGGTTGCTTGAACTTTTTCTTCCATTTCTTCGTGTTCAGTATCACTATGAAAAACTACATTTATTTTATATCTTAGTTCTTTAGATATATCATTTAAACAATTCAAATACTTTTTAGTTTCCGATTCATTCATCTTCTTTAGTGGGAAATGACATCTAAACAGTAAATTATTCTTTCTACATAACTTAGCACATTTTTTTAAACTTTCAAAATTATAACTATTAAATTCAATTCCATCTATGTTTCCATTTCCATATAAAGTTATAATGTCAAAAGCCAGTTCAACATTTAATCCTATTTTTTCATCTTCATATAATGAAAGCATTAATTTATTTTCCATATCTACCTCACCCTATGTAATTTTATCATATATATTTCTACAGTATACGGATGTAATTAAATTTTAATAAAAAAGATATCTACAAAAATATAGATATCTTAAAATTCAATTTTATTTTTAACAATTTCTTGAGATTTTTCTTTTTCAGCATCATTTGTATAAATATCAAAATATTCGTTTGTTATTTCTTTTACCATTGGAGCTAAATAATATCCTTCTGCACCATGTTCAACAACAGCAACAACCGCAATTTTAGGGTTATCATATGGTGCAAAACCTACAAATATTGCATTATTTGCTCCATTTCCAACTTGGGCAGTACCAGTTTTTCCGGCCACTTCTACTTTGCTATCTTTGAATATATCCGCTGCTGTACCACCAGTTTCAGTAGTAACTGCATACATTCCTTCTTTTATTGTATTAATGTATTCACTGCTAATATTTAAGTCTTTTGCTTGAAAATCTACACCAGTAAATTCTTTAGAATATTCTATTATTTCACTTAAAGAAATAGATGTTATGTTATTTTCAACATTTTTAATTAAAGACACTTTATTTAACTTACCACCATTTGCAATAGTTGAAATATAATTTGCAAGCTGTAATGGTGTATATAAGTTTGTAGATTGACCTATTGATGCAGATAAAGTATCTCCTAGTGACCATTCTTTTACATCATTTCCCGCAATTTTACCTGTAGCTTCTCCAGATAATTCTATTCCTGTTTTTTGTCCAAATCCGAAATTTTTAGCCCATTCAACAATAGATGCAATTCCTATTCTTCTTCCTACTTCATAAAAATAACAGTTACAAGAACCTTTTATTGCTCCTGAAAGATTTATATCTCCATGTGTAATATTATGTGAAGTATAAATCCAACATTTTGGATTGTATGAATATGGATATATTCCCGGATCTGTATATATTTCATCTACTGTTATGCCATTAGATTCAAGTCCTGCAAGACCTACTAGCATCTTATATGTAGAACCTGGTGAATATGTACCAGATATAGCTCTGTTAAACATAGGATTTTGGTCATCATTTATTAATTGTTTCCATTCAGCATTACTTATACCATCTGCAAAACTATTTATATTGTATGTTGGATAACTTGCCATAGCAAGTACTTCGCCTGTTTCAACATCAAGAACCACACAACTTCCCGCTTTAGCTTCTGGTATTGGTTCTTCAGATAATGCACCACTTTGTAAATTTTCCAGTGTACTTTTAAGTGCATTTTCTACCACTTGTTGTATTCTAAAATCTATAGTTAAAGTTACATTATTACCTGACACTGCCTCTTCTGTAACAAGTTCAGAAGTTACATTTCCAAGTGAATCTGTTACAACCTTTTTAGTACCATCTGTTCCTTTTAAATATTTTTCCATTGACTCTTCTACACCAGATTTACCTATAGTACTATTTATTGTATATCCCTCGTCTTTTAAATTGTTGTACTCTGTTGTACTTATTTTACTAACATAACCTAAAATATGACATGCAAATGTATCTGATGTATAGTATCTTTGCGGAACAGCAACTATGCTTACACCATAAAATTTACTTTTCATTTCTTCGATTTGTGCAACCGAATTTTTAGATATGTCTTTAGCTATTACAGCACTTTTAAATAGTGAATAGCCGTTATAATTGGCTTCATATTTTACTTTAATTATCTTTATTTTATCTTCATAGCTATACTCTTCTGCTGCATATAATTCGGTGTAATAATTTATTACATCTTCAAATGTAGCATCTGTTTCAAGTTTTATATTTTCTAAAAATTTAGTTCTGGCCTCTTCATCTTCTAATAATTCATCTGAAAAATTATCTTGTGCATCGTTAATAGGAAAAGATGAATATATTTTATCGTTATTAGATATTAAGATATCTGCAAGATCTCTTATCGCATCATTGGTAAGTTCTACTCCTACTTTAGTTCTATAAAGCTCAACATTATATGCAAGTTTATTTGTAGCAAGTACAACACCATTTCTGTCGTAAATCTCTCCTCTTGAAGCCGCAATAGATTCTGTTCTTACTATTTTATTTTCTGCTTGCTCACGATAAGAGGCTCCGTTAATAATTTGAATATTAAATAGCTGTATAAGAAATATTACAGCTACTATACTTAAAATAATAGAGAGTACAAGTTCTCTATTCTCTAAAATTTCAAATATTTTTTTAAATTTTGATTTTATAGTTTCCAAACTTGTACCCTCCTTTCTACCAATATATTTTGTTCTGCTTTTTGTCTACGTATTCCATTATTTTTCCAAATGTGAAACATAAAATAAATGTCAATATCACATTTAGAAGTATACTTAATATTAACTGCTTTAATAAAAAGAAAAAGCTTATAAATTCTGAAATAATTATCATACTTTGTATATACTGCACCACTTCAAATAAAGTAACACTTAGTGCAGTTAAAATTATAATTGAAAGATAGTTTTCTCTCATATAATTATCGCCAATAAATCCAACTAACATACCAATAGCTGTATAAGATATAGTAAACATACCTGTACTTCCATAAATTAAGTCTACTATAAATCCAAGTAAAAAAGAATATATAGTACTTGAATATATATTAGTATATAGTCCAACTACTATACATGATATAAAAAGTATGTTTGGCTTAACACCAAATAAATCCATGTTATTAAATACAAATAATTGTATTATTAATGATAATATAAATAAAATTATTGTATATAAAACTTTTAATACTTTCTGCATTGCATCACCTAATTTATAATTACAGCTACTTCTGATATTTTACTTATATTAACACATGGTTCAACTAAAGCATATCTATTTACATCGTTTTTATTATTTACAATTTCTACTATTCTTCCAACAGGAATTGAACTTGGATACATCAGTCCTATTCCAGAAGTATATAACATATCTGAAACAGCTATTTCCGTATCAAGTGGTATATATGTTAATTTTAATCTATTGTTTGATTTTAGTTCTAAATCTCCATTTACAACAGCAGGCTCGTTAATAGTGCTTATATTTACACTAACAGATGACGATGAATCTAAGATTGTTGTAACTACTGCTGTAGTGTCTGTTACATTTGAAATATAGCCAACTAATCCTTCTTCATGAACTACTGGTTGATTTATCTCTATTCCTTCGTTTTTACCTACATTTATTGTAAATGTTTGAGTCCAATTATCATGCTCACGATATATAATATTTCCCATTACCAGTTCAAAATGTTGATATTCTTTTTGTATATTTAACATTCCTTTTAAAGTAGAATTTTCATCTAATATTTTTTGTGATTCTAATAATTGCAATCTCAAACTTTCATTTTCTGCTTTTAAAGTATCATTTTCCTGTTTAATAGTATCAACATCTGTAAATGCATCAGACGCACTATTTGAAATACCTGTAAAAGCATTATATACTAAAGTTATTGGCTTAGATATCACTCCTGCTATTGATGAAACAATTTTATTATTACTATTTCTAAAAAAGAATGCAACAAACATTATAACTAGTATAGAAAATACAACAACAAATATTATCTTCTTTTTGTTTTTTTCGCTGTTATTTGTAAAATCATATCTATAATCCATCTAACCTATTCCTTTTTTTGTTTTAACAGATTTCTTTAATACTTCTATATTATCTAGTGCCATTGCAACACCTCTTGCTACACACTCACTTGGTGAATCTGCAATAAATACTGGTATTCCTGTTTGTTCAGATATATATCTATCTATATTTTTAAGGTGTGCACCACCGCCACATAGAACAATACCTCTTCCCATAATATCTGATAATAATTCTGGTGGAGTATTTTCTAGTGTATATTTAATTGCTTTTAATATTGTTTCTAAAGAGTCTTTTATTGCTTGATTAACGTCAAAAGTTGTTAATGTTACTGTTTCTGGAAGTCCAGTTGATAAGTTTCTTCCTTTAACACTAACTTTTTCTTCAGTCATAGCAGCACTAGCTGTTCCGATTTGTTTCTTTATTTCTTCTGCTTCATTTTCTCCGATTAATACATTAAATTTTGTTCTAATGTATTCTACTATATCTTTATCTAATTTATCTCCTGCAACTTTAACAGAATTTTCAGTTACAACACCACCTAAAGATAGTACTGCCATTTCAGACGTACCGCCACCAATATCTACAATCATACTACCTTCTGGTTTTTCTATTTCAAGCCCAGCACCAATAGCTGCTGCCATTACTTCTTCCATTAAATATACAGCTTTAGCTCCTGCTTTATATGCAACACCTTCAACTGCTCTTTCTTCTACATCAGTAATTGCAGAAGGTGTTGTAATAACTATCTTTGGCTTGTAAAATAAGCTTCTTGGTATAACTCTATAAATTAAATTTTGAATTAACATTCTTGTTGCTTCAAAATCTGCTATAATTCCATCTCTTAGTGGTCTAACTGCTACTATATTATCTGGTGTTCTACCAAGCATTTCTTTTGCTTGATTTCCAACTGCTAGTATTTCTCCTGTTACTCTATTTATTGCTACTACTGTAGGTTCAGATAGGACAAGTCCTCTTCCTCTTACACTAATTCTTGTGTGAGAAGTACCTAAATCTACTCCTATTTCTTTTGACATTGATTTCATATTACATCTCCTTCTTATGTTGTGCTGTTTTTTATATTTTTAACCAACTTGTTATCCATTTTGATAAAAGTGCAAATCCAACAAGTCCAATTACACCACCTATATTTATTTTGCACCAAAATCCCAATGTTATTTCGATAACTTTTAAGTCTAATACTAAAGGTTCTGTAAATCCAATTGTTCCGCCAAGTGCCATCCAGCTTAAAACTCCTGTCATTTGATCACCTACAATTACCCCTACTATTAGGCCTAAAACACAAAATATAAGTATTAATACCTTTCTCATATATCTATTCCCCCTATTAACCTCTAACAGATTATATAACGTTTTTCTTCTTTTTTCAAGTAATACACAAATAATTGCACTTATATAATAAATAAAGAGTAGAGAAAAACTTCTCTACTCTTTACTCCTTTATTAGCTAATGAACTCCTAATAAAAGGAGGAATTCATATAAAAAATATTATATATAAGATAATAAGAAAAACCTTATATACGTCCTCATTATATCACATTAATTTTTACTTTTCAACAATAGTAGCACTCATACCTTCATCTTCTACTTTTTCCAGTATTACTTCAATTTCTTTTCCTATCAAACATTCATTTGTTTTTACCTTTGTCATTATATAATTTGGTGTATACCCATGAGCATAACCATTACTTTGAGATTCAACTAAAATATTTGTCTTCTTGCTTATTTGATTTGTCATATATTTATTTTTCAACTTTTCCGCAAGAGCTATTAACTCTTCACTTCTTGCTTGTGCAACATTTCCATCTACTTGATTTTCCATTTTTGCTGCAACAGTCCATTTTCTCTTTGAATATTTGAAAGCATGTACTTCGTAAAAATCCACTCTTTTTACACCTTCAATAGTATTTTTAAATTCTTCATCTGTTTCACCAGGAAAACCAACTATTATATCGCAAGTAAATGCCGGATCATTAAAATATTTTCTTATATTACCTGTTATATTAAAAATATCTTCTCTAGTATATTTTCTATTCATTCTTTTTAAAACAGCATTATCTAAGCTTTGTACGGAAATATGAAAATGTGGACATAAAATTTTAACTTTAGACATTCTAATTATATTTTCCTCTGTTAAAACTCTAGGCTCTATAGATCCAAGTCTTATTCTTTTAAGCCCTTCTACTTTTGATACTTCTTCTATTACGTCAATTAAAGTAAGATTTGTATCATTTAAGTCTTTACCGTAAGATGCAATTTCAATTCCAACAAGTACTACTTCTCCAACACCACTTTTAACAAGTGATTTAACTTCCGTAATAATTTCTTCTAAACTTCTGCTTCTAACTCTTCCTCTAACGTATGGTATTATACAGTAAGAACAGAAATTATTACATCCATCTTCTATTTTTATACTTTCTCTAATTTCTCTACCAGATTTTAAGCTATCTTCTTGAATAAATCTTTTGATTTCTCCAATTTTACTAACTTTATATTCTACTTTTTTAGCATTTTTCTTCATATATTCTTCTACTATTTGTACGATATCATTTTTTTCTTGATTCCCAATAATGATATCTACATTTTGAAGTTTTTCATCTTCTGAAATTTCTTGTGCATAACATCCAGCAAGAACAACAATTCCGTTCATCTTTTTAGCTCTACTTAAATATTGTCTTGTTTTTCTAGTAGATAAATTTGTTACACTACAAGAATTTATTACATATATATCTGCTTTTTCTTTAAAATCACAAATATCATAACCTGCATCTACAAATTTCTTCATCATTAAATCTGTTTCATACTGGTTAACTTTACATCCAAGTGTAAAAAAAGCTATTTTCATTTTATCCTCCTTTATTTATATCTGTTTATATCTATACAAATATTACCACTTTTTGTGGTTCTAAGTTCACTTCCAACTTTTAATTTACCGCACTTTCTAAAAGAAATTATATCTCCATCATTAAACTCTTCGGAAGGATTTATACATTCCTTAGCATTTATATATAAATCTCCTGCTACAATTTTATCTTTAGATTCTTTTCTACTTAAAGAATATACTTCTGCAAGTAAAGCATCTACACGTCTTGATGGTATTATATAACTTTTGGTAATATATTCTATTTTTAACTCTTTTGCCTCTTTACTATTCAAAGAAATTAATTCACATACTACTTCTTGATTTGCTACTTTAAATAAATTATCTAATATATAGCTATCTACTGTCTTATTTACAAAAATATAACAAGCTTTTTCTGTTAAGAATATATCTCCTAAAAACTCATTTTTTATTCCAAGCGAATATATACTTCCCATAAAATCTTTATGTCTAAGTTTGACCATATCTTTTGCTGTAATCTTTATACAAGAAATATAATCCTCACAATTTATATCTGTATTTTCCATATATTCAGGTAAAAAGAATATAGTTGCTTTTTCACAGTACTCATTTGCATAAAAAATGTCGTATTTTACATTTTCTCTATTTAGCATACTTGTTATATTCCTGATTTCATTTAAGTCTAAAAAAGACGTTGCAGTAATTTTAGAAGAGGCTTCACATCTATTGCATTTATCTATTATATTAGAATATTTCATTCTTTCTTCTTTATCTTTTATATTATTTAGCATATTCTGCTTAGAAAGTTTAGTTATCACGAGAATCCTCCAAAAGTGCAAAATACTCTTTTATTAATTTTATTACTTCTTCTATATCTTCTTCTCTATTAATTCTATCTTTAACATAAGTGCTATTAGGTAGTCCTTTTAGATACCAAGCTATATGCTTTCTCATTTTAAGTACAGCTTGTTTTTTATTTTCTTCATTATCATAAGCATACTGAATATGAGTTAAAATTGTATCTAATCTTTCATCTATTGTTGGTGTATAATCTTGTCCATCTAATATGCTTTTAAATATCCAAGGATTTCCTTGTGCACCACGTGCAATCATTATACCGTCGCATCCTGTATATTCAAACATTCTTTTTGCACTTTCTACATCTACTATATCTCCGTTTCCAATAACTGGAATACTAACTGCTTCTTTTACTTTTTTAATTATCTCTAAGTCTGCTACACCGCTATAGTATTGTTCTCTAGTTCTACCATGAACTGTAATCATTGCAACACCATATTTTTCACATAACTTTGCTACTTCTACAGCAGTTATTATATCATCATTAAAGCCTTTTCTTGTTTTAACAGTAATTGGCTTTTTAGATACACTAGTTGCTTCCTTTATTATTTCTTCTACATTTTCTAGATTTAGTAGCAGTCCTGCACCATCTCCATTTTTAACAAGTTTAGGTGCTGGACATCCCATATTTATATCTATTATATCTATACTATCGTCTTCATTTAACTTTTCTATTGTGTTTCTAATAACGTGCTTATCACTACCAAATATTTGAACTACAGATGGTCTTTCATCTTCCATTACCTGTAATATCTTTTCAGTTTTACCACTATTAAATTCCATAGCTTTTGTACTAGCCATTTCTGTAAAAGTAAGACCTGGTCCAAATTTTCTACATATTTTTCTAAATGGTATATCTGTAACTCCTGCCATAGGAGCTAAGAATACGTTATTATTTATTTCAATGCTTCCTATTTTAATTGGTTTTATGTAATTTTCTAACATTTTATCCCCTTTATATTCCATACATAATATAATACTACATTTGTGTATAAAAATCAAGAAAAAAGTAGATTTGATATCATTCAAATCCACTTAATTTTTTCCTATTTTTTTAGAGTTTTTAAACACAATTAGTTTACTAAATATATAATTTAGTACTACTACCATAATTTGAGTTATGACTTTAGATACCGTATCATCTATATGTAATACTTTTACCATTAAAGCAAAAGTTCCTATATCACAAAGAATACCTGATGCTATTCTTGCAATAAAAAAAGAAATCATTTCTTTTAAAAATTTTCCTTTACTTTCAAATACAAAAGCTTTATTTGTTATATATGCAAACAATACTGAGAAAAACCAAGCAAGTCCATTACTAATTATTTCATCTATTGTTAGTACTTTAGTAAATACAAAATATAATATAAAATTAACAATAGTTGTTAGTACTCCAAATATCAAATAACTTATTACTTCTTTATATTTATTATATAACTCTTTTATCTTCTTCATTTTATCCCCTCATAAGTAAATTATATACCTAAGAAATATTTAATGCAAACAAAAAAGAAGCGCAATTACGCACTTCTCCCTTTTCATTCTTTATTGCCGTATAGCTTCTTGTAAAGCATTTCGTTCTCCATTTTCTCGTCGTACTCATTTCCGAGTTGTGTAGCACCTTTTAAAAATATACATGTTACTACAAGTATAATAGCATAAATTGCTACACCAAAAATAAAATATCCCATACTTCATTCCTCCTTTAAATATAATTGAGGTCTTCCACTATTACGTGGAAATAATTATATCATACTTTTATTTAAAATTCAATATTATGTAATTAATATTTAGTTTTTTAGTGCATATTATGTATATTAGGAGGTTAAAAAATGAAGATTCCTTATATAATTTCTAACAATATAGCATATGCAAATATTAAAGGTTCTGTTAAATATCCAGATATAAAAGGTAAAGTAAAATTTGTTGAGCAATCAAATGGTATTTTAGTTAAAGCTGAAATATTTAATTTACCGATTACTGAACATACAAATGAAATATATGGATTTCATATACATGAAGGAAATAAATGTACAGGTAATGAACAAGATGAGTTCAAAAATGCCGGATCACATTTTACCAAAGTAGACTTGCCTCATCCATATCACTCTGGAGATATGCCACCACTATTTGGAAATAACGGCTATGCTTATATGTCTTTTTTTACAAATAAATTTACACTTAATGATATTATTGGCAAAGTTGTTATAGTTCATTCACATCCGGATGATTTCCATACAAATCCAAGTGGAAATTCTGGTGAAAAAATAGCTTGTGGTAAAATCTATTTGAATCAAATGAACATAAAAAAATAAGAGTATAATTACTTTTATACTCTTATTTATATTTTAATCAAAAAATACATTTTGTGATTTTCTAGCAGATATGTTTAATATAATACCTATTGCAACTCCAGAAGTAAGTAAATTACTACCACCATAACTTACAAATGGTAGTGGTACTCCTGTAATTGGTAATAGGCCTATTGTCATACCTATGTTTTCTATAAAATGGAAAGAAAACATTCCAGCAATACCTATTGCTACAAAAGATGTATAAACATCTTTTGCTTCAGATGCAGCTCTTAAAACTCTAAGTAGCATTATTAAATATAATATTACAACAAGTGCAGATACAACAAATCCCATTTCCTCAGATATTACTGAAAAAATAAAATCTGATGACTGTACAGGTAAATAATCATATTGTGTTTGTGAGCCTTGAAGTAATCCTGTACCTAAAAACATTCCTGCACCTACCGCTATTTTAGATTGAATAGCATTGTATCCATCACCTAAAGGATCAAGTTCTGGATTTAAGAACACATCTATTCTTGTCTTAGCATGTGTAGGTAAAAAGTTATATGCAATTGGTAAAAGCATTACTGCAAGTAATAATCCTGCAATTATATACCTATATTTTATTCCCATTTTAAATATCATAAAAGCTGTAATCATAATATATACAAGTGCAGTACCAAAGTCTGGTTGCAAAATTATAAGTAGTAATGGAACTATAAATAATGCAGCTATTACGACTAACAATACTATACTCTTTCTTTTATCTGGTTGTGGTGATTCTTTATTTTCTAAATACATGGTCATAGCTTTAGCAGCACATAGAATATACCCTATTTTCATTAATTCTGATGGTTGATATAAAAATGGTCCAATTGAAAACCAGCTACTTGCACCATATATTGATGGCATAGCTAAAACAACAATCAATAACACCAAGCTTACACCATATAATGCATATCCAAAAAACTCAAACATAGATGTATCTATAGCCCACAAGAATATGGCAATGACACATGCAACTCCAAACCAAATAATTTGTTTTTGATATTCGGTATTGCTTGCATCGGTATCAC
This sequence comes from Clostridia bacterium, assembly GCA_017626395.1. Lineage (GTDB taxonomy): Bacteria > Bacillota > Clostridia > TANB77 > CAG-465 > CAG-465. The sequence continues at coordinate 92,693 of JAGAIU010000068.1, forward strand.
CATATCCTGCACTATATATACCAAATACACCTATTACAAAAAGTGCTACTACAACTATTATTAGTATAAAATCTGTATTTTTTAATATATTTTTAAACAATTATTTTATTCCTTATAGAAAGCTTTATATGCAAGATAAGTCATATAAACATCAAATTTAGATGTTACTTCATAAGGAGAATGCATAGCAAGTACAGGTGTACCACAATCTACAACTTCACATCCTTTATCTGCAAGAATGTATGCGATTGTTCCACCGCCACCTTTTCCTATTTTTCCTAATGTTCCAACTTGATACATAATATTATTTCTGTCAAAAATCCCCATTACTTTTGACATATAACTAGCATTAGCATCACTTGCATTATATTTACCACCTGAACCAGTGTATTTTTCTATAGATATTCCACAACCAAGCATACTTCCATTTTGTATGTCTGATACTTCTTCATATTCTGGAGAAACACCAGCAGTTACGTCTGCAGATAATACTTTAGAATTATAATATACTTCAAGTTTATCTACTCCCATACTGTTAGTTTTCTCTATTAATTTATTAATAAACATATCAAATGCACGAGAATTCATAGAAGTAGTTCCTGTGCTTCCTATTTCTTCTTTATCTACAATCATCGCTATCATAGTTCTATTTACATTGTCTAGCTCATCTGCGGCATCTATAATAGCTCTTATTGTAGCATAAGCACATACTCTATCGTCTTGACCATATCCACCAATTAATCCTCTATCAAAACCAATAAATTTAGTTTTAAATGCAGGTACAAAAGATAGTTCACTTCTTGCAAAATCTATTTCTTCTACTCCATATTTTTCATTTAATATTTTTAGAATATTAGCTTTTACTTTTTCGCTTTCTTTAGCATCTGCCTCTTTATCTTTAAGAGAGCCAACTAGTACACTCATTTTTTCTGGATCAATGAATTCATTTGCATTGCCTTTCATTTGATCTTTTGCAAGGTGAGGTAATAAATCTGCAATTGTAAATACTGGATCATCTTCATTTTCTCCAACTGCAACTTTTATTTTTTCACCATTTTTATTATACATTACTCCATATAAAGCAAGAGGTATAGACATCCATTGATATTTCTTTATACCACCATAATATTGTGTTTTTAAAAGTGCAGCTCCACTTTTCTCTATAAGTGGCATTGGTTTTAAATCTAGTCTTGGACTATCTATATGTGCACCAACTATATTTACACCATTAACTAGTTCTTCACTACCTATTACAGCAACATATAATGATTTATCTTTATTTATAAAATAAACTCTATCTCCTATTTCTAAAGCTACTTTTTCATCTAATGAAACAAATCCATTATTTTCTAATATTTCAACTGCTTCTTCAACAGCTAAATATTCAGTTCTAGCTTTATCTAAAAAATTCATATAGCTTTTTGAATAGCCATTTACATTATCTATTTCTTCTTGTGACATTGAAGAATAGATATCTTTCTTATCATATTTTAAACTCATACTCTCTCCCTCTTTTCTTTTAATAAATATAATTCTAATTGTCTATCACTAAGTGGCATTGCACCATCTTTAGTTACTAAAATCATTTCTTCAATAGAACCACCATTTTTAATATTTATACGAGGTTCTAATGTATATATACCATTTTCTACTAGTTTTAAATGAGCTCTTTTACTTGTTATGTACGAAATTAAAGCACCTGCTCCATGAACATCTCTTCCTACTGGATGACCTGTTGCATGAGGATAGTCTGGATAGTTATTATCTAGTATTTCTCCTCTTACAATCCCATCTACTTTATGTGCTTTAACACCAGCTTTCATTGCTTCAATACCTTTTGTAACAGAATTTACCAAAGTATCAAAAATTTTTTGAACTGGCTCTGGTGCGACATTTTCATTATCCTTTAGGAAATATCCCATTCTTTGCATATCTGTATAAAGAGTTACACCATTTTTAAAAGTAGCAGATATTCCAAAATCAAAATAAATAGTATCACCTTTATTTATTCTTTTATCACTTGGAAGTGCATGACCACCTTTTTCTAAGTTGTCACCTATTAAAACAATTGGACATATATCCCAAGCAAGGCCATAATCTACTATATCATATTTATTTTTTTCATTTTCTAAATATTCATTTGCTATTTTTACAGTATTTTCATAAATATATTTTTCAGATTGATTTAATTTTATACTTTCAAATGCTTCTTTTAAAATTTCCTCTGTTAATTTTGCAAGTAGTTTTAATTTTTCAATTTCATCATTATTATATTTTGATATTATTTCATAAATATTCATTTCAGCAGATTTTACTTTTAATTTTAGATTATTTTCTTTATATAATCTTCTAAACATTTTAGTAACTCTTAAATATGAACTATGTGAAATAACATCTGTATTTTCATCTGACATAGTTGTATATGATAACAACATATTTTTAGGAAAATTAAGTTCTTTTAAAACTTCTAGTATATATTCTCTTAGCTTTTCATAATTATCATAAACATATATTTTACATTTATCTTTTTGTAATGCCTGTGTATTACCTTCATCTAATTTATGTACAAATACATATGCAACACTCTTAGATACTATTACATATGTTGAGGAAAATAGCTTGTCCGTTACATATTTTGAAAATATTTTATCTGAACTTTCTCTATTTTCCATCACCCATATAGTATCTTCTTTTTTTATTGTATTAATAAAATCTATTAACATTTTGAAACAATATCTACTGTTTGTCTAGCTATTTCTAGCTCTTCATTTGTAGGTATTACATATATTCCAATTTTAGATGAATCTTTAGATATTCTTGCCTCTTTACCAGAAGACATATTATTTATTTCTTTATCTAGTTCTATTCCTAAACATTCCATGTCACAAACAACATCTTCTCTTTCTAAAGCGTTGTTTTCTCCATTTCCGCCAGTAAATACTATAGCATCTACTCTGTTAAGTTCGGCTATATATGAACCAATATATTTTTTATTTCTGTGAGTTTGAACTTTTCTAGCAAGTTTAGCTTGTTCGTCACCAGCTGCTTCTGCTTGCATCATTTGTCTTTGGTCACCAATTCCGCAAAGACCTAATCTACCAGATTTTTTATTTAGTATTGTTTCCATTTCTTCAACACTTAAGTTATCATCTTTCATTATTTTTGTTACTATAGAAGCATCTATATCCCCACATCTTGTTTCCATCATTAGACCTTCAAGCGGAGTAAATCCCATAGAAGTATCATATGATTTACCATTTTTAATAGCACAGATTGAAGCTCCACCACCTAAATGACATACAATTGCATTGATATCTTCTTTCTTTTTACCAAGTAATTCTTCAAGTCTTCCTAGAATATATTGATAAGAAGTTCCATGGAATCCATATCTTCTTATTTTCTTTTCTGTATAGTATTTATACTCTATTGGATATAAATAGTTGTATACTGGTATTGTTTGATGGAAAGCTGTATCAAATACTACAACATTTTTCTTTTCAGGTGCTACTTCCATCATTGCTCTAATTCCCATAACTGCACCTGGATTGTGTAATGGTGCAAGTTCAGATAAAGCATCTATTTCATTAACAACTTCTTCTGTAACTAAAACAGATTTGTTGAATTTTTCTCCACCATGAACTACTCTGTGTCCTATAGCATATATTTCATCTATAGATTCAATTACTCCATGTTCTTTATCCATTAATGTATTAAGTAATACTTCCATACCTTCTTTGTGTGTTGGCATAGGTCTATCTTCATTCATTTTGAATCCATCTCTAACGTTATTGTATATGATATTAGATTCTTTATATCCAACCATATCACATCTACCTTTTGCAATTACTTCGTCATTATTTTCAACATCTATAAGTTGAAATTTGATTGTTGAACTTCCACAGTTTATAACTAAAATCTTCATCTAAATTTCCTCCTTCAAAAATTGTATATATATTTTAACTTAAAATTTAAGTTATTACCTTATTTTGCTTGCATACAAGTAACTATTATTGTACCAACTATGTCTTCTACAGTGCTTCCTCTAGATAAATCATTTACTGGTTTTTGTAGTCCTTGTGTTACAGGTCCAATTGCTAATGCATCACCAAATCTTTGTGCCATTTTATATCCTATATTTCCTGCCTCAAGATTTGGGAAAATTAATACATTTGCATTTCCTGCTACTTTACTATCTGGTGCCTTTATCTTAGCAACCTCTGGAATTAAAGCTGCATCAAGTTGGAACTCTCCGTCAACTTCAAAATCCACCTTCATTTCTTTTAGTTTTTCTAAAACTACATTTAATTTATCTATTGCTTCATTTTTAGCACTTCCTTTTGTTGAATAAGAAAGTAGTGCTACTTTGGGTTCATAACCTGTAAGCATTTTATAACTTTGAGCAGACTCTATAGTAATATCTACTAATTGATCTACTGTTGGGAATTCGATTAAGCCACAGTCTGAAAATACTAATACTCCATCTGTTCCTAAATCTTTTTTATGTGTTTCCATTAAGAAAAATGATGATACATTGTTTACACCTTCAGCAGCTTTAATAATTTGCAGTGCTGGTCTTAATGTATTAGCTGTAGAATGTATAGCTCCACTAACTAACCCGTCTGCATCTCCTGCTTTAACCATCATAGTTGCAAAATACACTTTATCCTCATTTATTTTTCTTGCATCTTCAAGTGTAATACCTTTTTTCTTTCTAAGTTCATATAATAACTCGTCATATTCTTCTTTTTTAGAAGATGTTAGGTTATCTATTATTTCTACTTTTTCAAAAGGTAACTCTATCTTTTCATCATTACATATTTTTTCAATTTCTTCTTTTTTACCTATTAGAACTATTTTTGCAAATTCCTCTTTCGCTACAATTGCTGCAGCTTTTAACACTCTTGGATCTTCTGTCTCTGGTAATACGATTTTCTTTAAATCTTTTTTTACCTCTTGAGACATTTTAGCTACTATACCACTAAAATCCACTTTTTATTCCCCCTATTCTATAATTTTACCTATATTATCTATATTAGAAAATATATTCATGTAATTAATGTCTTCAAAGCCATATATTCCTTTTTGATATACTAGATTTATATTTCTAGCATATATTCCAATACATGCAACTTCGTCGGATAAAACAAACTCTAAATTTTGAATGTTTTTCTCCATATCTTCTACACTGCTTTCCTCGACTTGAGTAAAAGCTTGAGTAGTGTTATCATTTATATCTATATAACTTCTCAAAAATTCAACATTTGGTGTTTCGTCTAAATACACAGCTGCAAGAACTATATCATAATCTTTAGCATTTACTTTCACACTAACATCCGCTTTTGACACAGCATCAATTTGAATATCTATTCCTGCATTTAAAGCCATATTTTTTATATTATTTGCTACATTCATCTTACTTTCATCATCTGCATTTACAAGTAGTTTTAGTGTAGCTGTTATTGTAGTTCCATCTTCGTTTTTCTCATAGATTCCATATCCATTTTTATTCCATCCGTTTGATGACATTAGATTATTTGAACCTACAATATCATATTTATATCTAATTGTTGAATATAAAAATGGTAGATCTATTATTTCAATAAAATTATTATCACTATTTTTAACTATTTCATCTCTATCCAAAGAATACATCAGTGCCGTTCTTATTTCTTTTCTAGAGAATATACTTGATTCTTTGTTACCAAATATAAATAATGTTTCACCATCTTTATATTTCTTTATGTTATATTCTTTTTTACCTATAAGTTGCATGTCGTTATTTGATGTTGCAAAGAAAACATCTAATTCATCATTTATAAAAGCAGTAACTGCATCGTTTATGCTATTATAATTTTTTAATGTTATACTATTTAAATTTTTATTTTCATTTTTTGAATTTCTGTTAAATATAACTGAGCTTTCTTCTGCTGTATATATAAATCTACCATTAACTTTAGATTCATCATCTAAAAGTGGAAAATCTAAATAATATATAAAATATGGATTTTTTTCCTTTAAAGTTATTTTTATACTATTTTTATTGTCCCCTTGTTCAATGGAGCTTATATTATTTATTCTATCATAATACATAGACTCTTGACCAGCATTTTTTATATTATCTATTGAATGTCTAATATCATCTATGTCTAATTTATATTTATCATTAAGTTCAATTAAATATTCTGTATCAGATACCCTCTCGATAGTTCTAGCAACTTGGTATGTAATAGAATAATTGTTTTTTACTTCTATCAATTTAAGAGATGCTTGATTATATAAATCATTTAATATTAAATTGCTAGAAGTATAATTATTTGTATTATCAAAAGAAGTTAGTCCAATTCTTAAGTCATAATTTTGTTCTAAATCAACTTTTACTTCTTCATCTTGTTCATCATTAAATACATTTACTGCAATCATTTCATCAACTTTCATTATTTTTGCAGAAATATATATTAGCAATATAGCTGCAATTACACAACATGAAATAACAAAAGACTTAGGAATATAAATCTTTTGTTTAGGCTCCTTTATTACTGTCCTTTGAGGACGTGCATATAAAAGCATATCTCTTTCTAGTTTTCTTTCACGATGCCTCTTTATCCTCAAATTTGATATAAAAGAACTATTACTATCATTTGTAGAATTTTTAATCGATTTTTGGTAGCTTTTCTTTTGTGATTTTAATGCAGCATCTGCTTTTTTTCTTTTTCTATCTAATTGTGTCTTTGTTATAGTTTTATATCTACGTGAATCTATAATTTTAGCACTCAAATATCTACACCTACTTTTTCTAAAAATATTAGTAATATCTTGTGCTGATTATATCATAAAAAGACTCAAAAAGATAGTTTTTTATCTTTTTGAGTTCATATTTTTAAAATTATATATTTTTTAAGCCTTTGGCTCTACTACAAATTTGATACCTGTTTTATCTTCGTTATCAATTGTAACTTCTGTAAATGCTGGAGAACAAACAAGTTCTACTCCTGTTGGTGCAACAAATCCTCTTGCGATAGCTACTGCCTTTACTGCTTGATTTATAGCCCCTGCTCCAATTGCTTGCATTTCTGCTCTTCCGTTTTCTTTAACAAGTCCTGCGATAGCACCTGCTACAGAATTAGGGCTAGATTTTGCTGAAATTTTTAATATATCCATTTTCTACCTCCTATGATTTTATCTTTTGCTTTAGTTAGATGTTACTCTAACTAATTTGATTATATATAATAAGAAAAAAAAAAGCAACCTATTTATTATTTTTTATTTAAAAATAATGTAAAAATATAGCTATGCTACAGGCACCAAAATTGACATATATGGACATTGTGTGGTATAATGTCATTAGATAATGAAGTACGGCAAGTTTAAATTTAAAGGAGTGGTTTTTATGTTTGATATGTTTTTTGGAAGATCATATATCAAAACTACAGATTATGAAGTGTTTTATTTAGAAGAAAGCTATGATACATTAAAGAGATTAATTAATGATGAGAATTCAAATATAACAGTAACTGTTATGGATCCAATTACAGGCTTTCTATCTGATAAAAAAACAATTCAAAAAAGTAAGATCAAAGAATACGGTCAAAACTAAAAAAAGCGTCTTTTTAAGACGCTTTTTATTTATTATTTATTATTTATATATATTCTTTTAATATATTTCTTCATTTTTATCTGATAAAAACTTCATTACTGCATATCCAAATATTGCCACCATAGAAACTATAAGAACTATTGTAGCATCTGAACTTACTAGTCCACCTGTAACTGGTAGTTCAGCTTTTTTATTATATACAACAGCTTGAACAATTTCATCATTTTCTGAAATGTTAAAATTATATTCTCTGTTATCCATAATATATCCTTCTGGAACTTCTATTTCTTTGAAATAATATGTTCCATATGGTAATTTTTTAGATGTAGCAATTCCATTTTCATCTGTTACTATTGTATCTACTATATTTCTTTCTTCATCTAATACAGCAAATTTTACTCCTGCTAAAACTTCATCTGTTCCTTCAACTAATTTAGTAATTTGTAATGTACCTTTTATATAGTAGTTAATCATATTCTTGATTACATTTTGTCCATCTTCTTCAACTTCAAATTCGTACATTGTGTTATCTACTATTATTCCTTCTGGTGCTTCTATTTCTTGGTAATAATATTTACCTTTTTCAATTTCTTTAGATTCAGCAACTCCATTTTCGTCTGTTACTATTGTGTCAATTACTTTTTTATTTTCATCTAAGATATTGAATTTTACACCTTGAAGTGGTTCATTATTTTCATCTACTTTTATAATTTTTAGTTTTCCTTCAACAAGTTCATTTATTACTGTTTTTGTAATAACTTGATTGTTTTCGGTTAGTCCAAATTCATATTTATTTGTGTCGATTACAACATTTTCAGGAGCTTCCACTTCCATGTAATAATATGTTCCAAGTATTAATTTTTTAGATGTAGCAATACCATTTTCATCTGTTACTATTGTATCTACTACATTACCATTTTCATCTAAAATATTAAATTTAACATTTGAAAGTGCTCTATTTTTACTATCATATTTTTTGATTAATAGACTTCCTTTTGCATAGTAGTTAACCATATTTTTAATTACGTTTTGTCCATCTGTTTCAACTTCAAATTCATACATTGTATTATCTACTATTATTCCTTCTGGTGCTTCTATTTCTTGATAGTAATATTTACCTTTTTCAAGTTCTTTAGATTCAGCTATTCCATTTTCGTCTGTTACTATTGTATCTATTACATTTTTATTTAAATCTAATATATTAAATTTTACACCTTGAAGTGGCTTATTATTTTCATCTACTTTTATGATTTTTAATTTTCCTTCAATAAGTTCATTTACTACTTCTTTAGTAATAACTTGATTATTTTCTGTTAAACTAAATTCATATTTATTTTTGTCAATTACAACATTTTCAGGAGCTTCTACTTCCATGTAATAATATGTTCCAACTATTAATTTTTTAGATGTAGCAACACCTTTTTCATCTGTTACTATTGTATCTACTACATTACCATTTTCATCTAAAATATCAAATTTAACGTTTGATAGAACATTATTGTTACTATCGTATTTTTTAATTACTAAAGTACCTTTTTCATAGTAATTAACCATGTTTTTGATTACGTTTTGTCCATCTGTTTCAACTTCAAATTCATACATTGTATTATCCACTATTATTCCTTCTGGTGCTTCTATTTCTTGATAATAGTACTTACCTTTTTCAAGTTCTTTAGATACAGCCACACCATTTACGTCTGTTACTATTGTATCTATTACTTTTTTATTTGCATCTAGTATATTAAATTTTACACCTTCAAGTGGCTTATCATTTTCATCTACTTTAATAATTTTTAGTTTTCCTTCAATTAATTCATTTACTACTGTTTTACTTACTACTTGATTATTTTCAGTTAATGAAAATTCATGTATTTCAGTATCCATTATTACATTATCTGGAGCTTCAATTTCACGATAGAAATATTTTCCAAGTATTAATTTTTTAGATGTAGCAACACCTTTTTCATCTGTTACTATTGTATCTACAACTTGTTTTGCTTCATCTAATATTTGGAATTTAACATTTTGTAATAGTTTACCTGTGCTATCATATTTTGTTATTACGATGTTTCCTTTAGCATAGTTATTTACTATGTTTTTGATTACGTTTTGTCCATCGTATTCTATTTTAAATTCATATATAGTGTCATCTACTATTATTCCTTCTGGAGCTTCTATTTCTTGGAAATAATATGTTCCTTTTTCTAATTCTTTAGATTCAGCAACTCCATTTTTATCTGTTACTATTGTATCTATTACGTTTTTATTTGCATCTAAAATATTAAATTTAACGCCCTCAAGTGGTTTATTATTTTCATCTACTTTTATGATTTTTAGTTTTCCATCTACAAGTTTATTAACAATATTTTTTGTAATAACTTGATTGTTAGATGTTAATACAAATGAACGTATAGTAGTGTCCATAACCACGTTATCTGGAGCTTCTACTTCTTGATAGTAGTATTGTCCTAGTGGTAATTTTTTAGATATAGCAACTCCATTTTTATTTGTTACTATTGTATCTACAACATTTTTATTTGCATCTAAAATGTTGAATTTAACGTTTGATATATTTTCACCCGCATTATTGAATTTAATAACTTTAAGTGATCCTCTTGCTTGATAGTTTACAACTGTTTTTTCTATAACTTGGTTATTAGACTCTATCTTAAATTCATATTCTTTAGAGTCAATAATATAATCTCCTGGTACAGAATTTTCTTTATAATAGTAAGTACCTTTTTCTAGTTTACTAGAAGTTGCAATACCATTTTCATCTGTTGTTATTGTTTCTATAACATTTTTATTTGCATCTAAAATATCAAATTTAACACCTGATATTGCTTTATTTTCTTCGTCAACTTTAATAATTTTTAAAGAACCTTTTATTTTTTCATTTACAATATCTTTTCTTATAATTTGATTATTAGATTCTATCTTAAATTCATATTTTTGATTGTCTATTACAAAATTTCCTGGTGCTTCTATTTCTTGATAATAATATGTTCCTATAGGTATATTTTTAACACCTGCAAGTCCATTTTCATCTGTTACTATTGTTTTTACTACATTACCTTGTGAATCTAAGATATTAAATTTTACACCTTGAATTGGAGTTTCTTCCTCATCAGTTTTTACAATTAATAATGTTCCTTTATATCTTTCATTTGTAACTGTTTGATAGAAAGTTCTATTTTCTTCTGTTACAGAGAATTTATACATAGTTTCATCCATAATGTATCCTGCTGGAGCTTCTACTTCTTTAAAGTAATATGTTCCATATTCTACATCAATAGATGCTTTACCATCTTCACCAGTTACCATAGAAGTTATATAATATCCTTCTGAATCGTATAAATTAAATTTTACATTTGCAAGTGGCTTATTTGCATCATCAATTTTTGTAACAACTATCTTTCCAGTTATTCTTTCATTTTTTACTTTTACTGTTGATATTTCACCAGCTTTTACTGTTACATTAGTTGTTTTTTCTTTTATAACATAGCCTTCTGGAGCTTCAAGTTCTGTTAATACATAATCTCCAACTGGAACATTATAAAATGTAATTTTTCCATCGGTTCCTGTTGAAACATCACCTATTAAAGTTCCATCAGCTTGTTCAAGTCTAAACTTAGCACCGACTACAGGTTGGTCGTCTTGGTCAACTTTTATAAGTTCAATTCTTCCAAAATTTTCTGTTTTTGTCCAATTAATTGTTACTGATTGTTCCATATTGTTTGGAACTGTATCAAGTCTTACATAGTCTTGAACATAACCTGCTTGTGTATAAATACAACCTACTTTTCTATCTACATCTGCTGTAAATTTCACTTTAAATGATGTAGATTCTTCGCTTGCACTCATTCTAACGTAAATAGAATCACCATTTCCAACAGAAGTTTTATCATTTCCGTTAGCATCTGTAATTCTTGCACTTGATGGTGCATTTTCAAGCATAGCTTTTATAGATTTTATATTAGATTTTGATGCTCCATCTATTCTTACAGTATATGGTCCCATTAATATGTCACTACCTAATTCCTTAGATGTTGCACTTTGGGTGTTTACAACTAAAGTAGGTACATCTGTATATGGATCTGCCTCTGCCATAGCAACTAATTTTTTAGCAGCTGCTACTGATCTACTATAAAATCCTTCCATTCCAGATTTTGGTGTTACATTTTCTACTCTAAATATTAAACCAGCTTTTTTAGATTCACCAGTTCTATTTAATACTTCCCATAAAGCCATTTGAGTAGCCATATAAGCTTCTTCATCATTTGCACATCCTAAAGATGCAGCTGTACAATTTGGATAACCATGAATTAATACTGCCATACCTTGATCAGATAAGTAATCTCTAAATGTCATAGTTCCGCTTGGTAATCCACAAGTATAATCTATACAATATGCAGTAACACCACCTAAAGTTGCATTACCATAGAATACATTTTTTCCATTATATGAATCGTATCCTACTGATACAGCACCTTTAGAATAGAATTGTAATTGATTTGCTGTAGCTTTAACAGCAAATGGACTAAATTCTAAAGTTAATAGTGTTACTAATAATATAATACTTATGATTTTCATTTTTAATCTTTTTATATTCTTCATAACATCGCTCCTACTGCTTCGTTTCATGTAACGACTAAGCAAATAAATTGTAACACAGAAGCAAAACATTTGCAACATTTTATACTTATTTTAGCTTTTTACTGTAATGTTTTTGTAATAAAAAAGAGACTAGCCTAAACTAATCTCTCCTATCTGACTTTTTTTATATTTTTTTGCTATTTTTTGCAATATATTTAATACCAAATATTGATATTACCATTATTCCGACTATTAATATTAAATTTACATCACCAGTTGCAGGTGGTTCTACTAAATCTACTACTGGTTCTGGTATTTTACTATAGTAGTAAACCACCTCAATAGTTTCTTCTTCAAATTTTCCTTCACTGTTTTCTGGTAATTTATTTTCTAGCAATTCATAACCTTCAATTTCTTTAGATGATGTAGTATATTCATCTCCAACATATCCACCTAAAAATTCTTTATCTGCTATATCTTCACCAGTTTTTTCATCTACATATTTTACTATCACTTGTGCTTCTACTTTTTGATAGTAATATACTACTTCTATTGTTTCTACTGCCATAGCTCCTTCTACATTTTCTGTAGTTTTTACTAGTGCATATTTATATGGTGCATAGTTTTCGTTTATTTCTTCTACTTTATCTTTTGTAGTATATTCATCATCTACTCTACCAAATATTTCTTCACTATTTGCTAGTTCTTCTTCTGTATCTACATCAACGTATTTTACTATTACGTTTGTTTCTTTCTTTTGGTAATAATAAATTATGTCTTTTTCTTCTCTTTCATATACTCCATCTTTATTTGCCGGCATACCTATTAATTCATATTTATTGCCATATAACTCATTAATTTCTTCTAGTCTATCTGATGTAGTATATTTAACTCCTACATAATCTTCTCTTATTTCTTTTTCAACAAGTTCTTCTCTTGTTCCTATATCTTCGTGTTTTATATTTATTTTTGCAGGTATCTTTTTATATTCATATATTACATATTGAACATTTAATGCAAGATTTCCTGTAGCATTATCTGTTACTCTTACAAAATCATATTGTTCTATATGTGAAGCATTTATTTCGGCAAGTCTATTTTGTGTTGTATAGCTATCGTCTACTCTTCCACCAATTTCTTCATTTTGATATAAAGTATCTGTTACATTTTCAGGATTACTTACATCTGTTCCTTCCTCAACATGTAATACAACTACTTTTGCTTCTTTCTTTTGGTAGTAATATACAACATCTATTTGTTCTACTTTCATATTTCCTGTAGTATTTTCTGTAGATTTTACAAATTCATATTTATTTTCATATTTTACATTTATATTATCTAGCTCATTTACAGTAGTATATTTATCATCTACTCTACCTTCAGTTTTGGCTTGATCATATATTTCTTCATCTGTATTTATATCTATGTATTTTGTTACTACACTTGTTGGTTTCTTTTGATAATAATATGTTACTACTTTTTTATCTAATACAAATTTCCCTTCTGTATTTCCTTCAACTTTTACAAATTCGTATTTATTTGCAAAATTCTCATTTATTATATCTAATTTATTTTCTGTAGTATAGTCATCATCTATTCTACCTGTTTTTGTTACTTGTGTCTCAAGTACTTCATTAGTTTCAATTTCTAAGTAATTTACTTCAACAGAGCTCATTTTCTTTTGATACCAATATGTTATTATTTGTTTATCTAAAGTATATTTTCCTTCTGCATTTCCTTCAACTTTTACGAACTCATATTTATTTGCATAAGTTTCATTTACTTCATCCAATTTATTTTCTGTAGTATATGGATTATCTATTCTATCTTCGCTTGTTATTTGTTCAGATAATACATTATTAGTTCCTACTTCTAGGTAATTTACTTCTATTGAACTTAGTTTCTTTTGATAGTAATATGTAATAACTTGTTTATCTAAAGTATATTTTCCTTCTGCATTTCCTTCAACTTTTACAAATTCATATTTATTTGCATAAGTTTCATTAATTACATCTAATTTATTTTCAGTAGTATAGTCATCATCTATTCTACCTGTTTTTGTTACTTGTGTTTCAAGTACTTCATTAGTTCCTATTTCTAGGTAATTTACTTCAATTGAACTTTCCTTCTTTTGATACCAGTATGTTATTACTTGTTTACCTAATGTATAACTTCCATTTGCATTTCCATCTACTTTTACAAACTCGTATTTATTTGCATAAGCTTCATTTATTTCATCTAATTTATTTTCAGTAGTATAATCGTCATCTATTCTGCCTTCATTTGTTATTTGTTCAGATAATACGTTATTAGTTCCAACTTCTAGATAATTTACTTCTATTGAACTCATTTTCTTTTGATAGTAGTATGTTATTACTTGTTTATCTACGGTATAAGTTCCACTTGTGTTTCCGTCTACTTTTACAAACTCATATTTATTTGCAAATTTTCCATTTATTACATCTATTTTATCTACTGTCGTATATGGTTCATCTACTCTTCCAGTTGATGTAACTTTAGTTTCAAGTATTACATTTGTACCAACTTCTAAATAATTCACTTCTATTGAACTTCCCTTCTTTTGATACCAGTATGTTATTACTTGTTTATCTAATGTATAACTTCCATTTACATTTCCATCCACTTTTACAAACTCGTATTTATTTGCATAAGTTTTATTTATTGCATTTAGTTTATTTTCAGTAGTATAATCGTCATCTATTCTGCCTTCACTTGTTATTTGTTCAGATAATACGTTATTAGTTCCAAGTTCTAGATAATTTACTTCTATTGAGCTTAGTTTCTTTTGATAATAGTATGTTACTTGTTGTTCATCTCTTGTATAGCTTCCATTTTTATTTGTTGGCTGTGCTACAAGTTCATATTTGTTTGCAAATTTATTATTTATTTCTGTTAATCTATCTACTGTTGTATAATCATTTCCTACTAAGCCATTTAAAGTTTCTTGTTCATTTAATATTGTATTTGTATCTTTTTCTAAATGATTTACTTTTACCACTGCCGGTATTGTTTTATATTCATAAATTACGTAGATTGTATCTACTGTCATATTTCCAGTAGCATTATCTGTTACTTTTACAAAGTCATATTGTTCTTTATGATTTGTATTTATTTCTGTTAATCTATTTTGTGTTGTATATTGAGCATCTACTCTTCCTGTTATATTTTCTGTTTGATATAGTGTACTTGTTACACTTTCAGGATTTGTTACATCTGTTCCTTGTACAACATGTAATACTTTTACATTTGTTTCTTTCTTTTGATAGTAATATGTAACATAGATTGTATCTTCTGTCATTGCACCTGTTGTATTTCCTTCTACTCTTACATATTCATATTTATTTCCATGATTTGTATTTATTGTATCTATTTTATCTACTGTAGTATAGCTATCATCTATTCTACCATCTATTGTTACTTCATCATGTAATACAGTATTTGTTCCTTCTTCTTTGTAATTTACTATTACTTTTGTTGGTTTCTTTACAAGTCCTGCATTTAAATCTGAAGCAACAATTTTCGAAGAAGTATCACTATCTAAAGTAGTTATTACATCTGTTGCAAAGTCTTCATTTACTTTACTATTTATAGTAATGTTAGTTCCAACAGATTTTTCTACAGCTATATATGATTTATCTGTTATATTAAATTGTATTATATATTTGCCTTTTGCTAGATTTTCAAATTTATAATATCCATTTTCATCTGTTTTTACACTTGACACTATATTTCCGTAAATGTCTGTTACCTGATTATTATTTTCATCTGTAATGCTTACTTCTATGTTTTTCTCTAATGTGTCTCCATCTGAAATTACAGAATCATAGTCTTTATCTATAAATGCTCTTCCTTCTATAACTCTTTTTATTACATCTGTTTTTACAATAGATGAACTAATTTCTTCTGTATTTAAGTTTGTTTGAGCTGTAGCTGAATTACAATATATATCTTCTGCTTTATTATTTTCTGTCTTTAAATATATATCTACAACTATTCTTTCTTGTGCTGAAGCTTCACCTTTAAGAGCAATAGCTGTTGCATAATTATTTATAGTTGTTCTAGCTGCTACTGTAGTCCATCCATTAACTGAACTAATAAAATCGTCTTTAGCAGAATATCCATTTCGTATTTCTTCATTATTAATATAGTATGCTACAACGTTCCCCGAAGTTATTAAATTTCCATCCGCATCGTATCTTGTAATATCTATTTGCTCGATTTTATATGTTCCATTGTAACTAGTACCTCTACCATCTCCATTATATGGTAATATATCTAATAATTGGAATTCTGGTATTATACTATCTGTATTATTTTTATAAGTTAAAGTATATTTTATTGTATCATTTAATTCTATTACTGCATCATCTGTTGTTTTATATAGTCTGTGTGATGCCAAGTTAATTATTTGGTTTGTATATGTAGCTGTTCTTTTGGCTTCAGATATATTACCAACTTTATCTGCATCAGCGGATACTATAACTGTATTAGTGTATTGAGTTCCATTTGGTGTTGATTCATCTATGTGAGCTTGATAATAAATAGGTTCAATTGCTTTTCCAGCTTCACAGTCATATATATACCATATCAAAGTAGTTGTTCCATCTGAATTTTCAGTTATTTCTGGTTCTCCATATTCACAACTTCCAGTTACATATTTTAATCCATCAGGTAATATATCTTTAATTTTTACTGTAACATTTTTTATTTCAGTTGTTACGGTAGACATTTTATTTAATGTAGGAGTTATTTTATATGTAATATCATATTCATTTTTAGATATATCGTAATTTACTTTTTCATTTCCATCTGCATCTACAGACACTTTCTGAACTTTTAAATCTGCTGCTATTACTAAAACTGTATTACCATAAAGTGCTCCACCACTATGTGTTCCTGAAACGACTTTTCCATCCTCATCATATTCTGTTTTTATATAATTTCTATTTCCAAAATCCCATGTAGGAGTTGGCCATTCAGCATCTTCATTAGTTATTGTGTATACGTCTCTGTCTAAGTAATCTAGCCATACTTTTGTTCTTTGAATAAATCCATATGTCTCACCAATTGTAGCTGTATCTTTAACTTTAATAGGGATAATTACACAGTTATTATCTCCTGTAGTTCTTGATAAGTTACCTTCAGTAGATTCTATATATTCTCCTATACATACAACACTTTCTGGAATGTCTTCTATATTCTCATAAAGAACCATGTCTTCTACATTTGCATTTACCATTTCATCATTAGAAGTCCAATTTGTGCCATCCGGTTTTGCAGCATACCAAACTTTAAATTCCATCGAACCTGCAAATGCACTTTTGTAATATCTAGTGCCATCTGCATAAGTTATAGGCTCAAAATTATCTCCATCGAACTTAACAAACTTACTTGCACTATATACATCATAGTCATTTGTTACTCCCATACCAAATTTTAATAACACTTGGAATTTTTGTCCTATTGCAACTGCTGAATCTCCTGTTCCTGGTCTTGTTTCAAGACTTCCGCCACCACTATTTTGAATTAATAATGTTTGTGTATATGATCCTTTTTTATATATTACATGTTGTGTATTAGTAGCATCATCTGTTGTTACCATTTGTGTTGTAGTACTCACCCCCGAATTAGAAGTGGCACTAAAATTATTATCTGTTAGCTTTAAATAATAGTTTCTATCTTCTATAGTACTCGCTTCATTATCTGGTACAAATATTTCAAAATATCCAACACTAAAGCATCCTATATTAGCAGGATAAACTGTTGTAGTACCTAAAGCACCATACCCATAATTCCAAATTGGAAATGTTCCGTCTATTGCATAGTCACTAACTGTTACAGATAATTTACTACCATTTTGAGTCATTGCATAATTTCCAGAATTATATACACTATATCTTCTTTCTTTATGTATTACTCCTAAAGGCATACCATTATGATATCTGTTATAATGGTTTCCAAAATACATAGTTCTTCCTTCTATTACACCATTACTACTTAAATTATTTACTTTATAATTCCACAATACTGGTGTACATTCAGATGTAATATCCTCCGTAGCAGTAGACTCAAATAATGTTCTTACAAGTTGCATATCTATATCAAAAGTAATATCTCCCTTTGGATATTCGATACCTTTTAATCCTTTTGAAGAATTATCATTATATAATTGAATTAATAGTCCATAACCATACATTCTTCCTAAAGTATCACCTTCACCATAATCTACTGTGACTTTATTTTGAAGATTGTAGTTTTGAGAAATTCTTACATTATATTTTGGTGCAGCACTTGTTGTTATATTTCCTGGAATGAGTGTAACTTTATCTGCTTCTTCATTTCCATTTAACCATATCTTTATAGTAGGTTGAAATTCTATACCATCAGATGCACCAAGAATTGACAATACAAAAACTAAAGTTTGCTTTCCTGGTATAGTTGTAGACTCTGTACTCATTTGATAATATCCTGTTAATGTTCTACCATCTTCTGAGACAACAGGATCTTCAATCCAAATCATAGAATCTAAGTCCCATTTAGAATTTTCACTATTTAATACTTCTGGCAAAACTGCTTCAAAATAAATTTTTCCGCCTGTATAACTTGTGGCACTACTTTCTTTTAAAGCCATAGTATTTTCAATAGTCCAAGTTACCTGATCAAATGAACGAACAATATTATTATCTTCACTCGAGTCGTTACCAGGATTATCATCAGCATCAAAAGGTCCTGTTCCTGTTTTAGTTTGTATAATTTCGGCAGATGAAATTTTTGCAGCATTATCTGGTAATTCCTCTGCAGCATTTACTATATTTAAATTAGTAAAAATTAACGTAAATAATATTAATATTAAAATTTTAAATTTTCTCATAATCAACCCTCATTTATATTTTTTGTATATATAAAAATCGTATAACATATTTAAACATTTTTCAACAAAAAACACCCTAATTTCTGGTATTAGGATGTTTTTTTATTTCTTTAAAATATAATTGAAATTTAAATTTTATATATTGTAACAGTTAATGTATTATAATTATATGATGTAACAATTTTTACACTATAATCATTACAATTTCTAAAGCAAAAATCTTGTGAGCCCGAGCTTACTGTAGCTTCAAATTTTCTTGGTACATAGTTAACCTTTCCAGAATGTGGAGCTTGTGCTGTAACATTTAGTCCAGTTTTAATACCTTTTTCTTCTGCTGATGCAATTGCTGCAAAAGTTGTACTCGATGTTTGACATATTCCACCACCTGATGCTTGAGCTGTTTTTCCATCTCCTGTAAATATTGTAGATTCAACATATTTATTTAGCTCACCTTCTGGATGAACTACATTAAGATGTGAATAAGTTTCACCAGGAGCTACAATAGTTCCATTTTCATAGTCTGCCGCTAAATGCATATTATATCTACTATTTTGGTTATATGAGCTTGTTGATGTGTATGTAGCTATAATGTTTTCAGCAGGATTTAATAAATTATTAGTTTGTGATGAATAAGTACTGTATTCTTCTTTTGTTAATATCTTTATATATTCTCCACTAACATATCCCTCTATCGCATTACCTTCTACATAATACCAGTTATTTTCCATTCTTTTAATAACTTTTAGTACACTGCCTGCTTTTACACTAGTAAGTCTTGTTGCCTCTTTATTTGCTCTGCTTCTAATATTTAAAGTTGTATCTATATTTACTTTAGCAAATGTATTTATATATTCTTCAGCAACAGTTATCTCTTTTTTCTCTTCCTCAGATAATATAGATAAATACTCATTTGAAACATATCCTTCTACATCATTATACGAAACTTTATACCAACCACTTCTAACTTTCGCTAAAACGTCTATAACAGTATTTTTAGGCATAGTTTGTATTATTTTGCCATCTGTAGATGGATAGTCTCTAAAATTCAAATTTGCCGTACATCTACCTAAAGCATTTTCAAAAGTCTCTATTACATCTGTATCTGCAAGTGGTTCCCAAGGAATTATTTCATCATCTCCAACATTTTCTACTGGAACATTTGGATTTTGAGTCTCATTATTCACTTGATATTTAGTATAAGCAAAGTCTAGTATAAATATAACTGCCACCAATAAAATAAAAACAATTACAATTCTTTTTGCATAATCTTTCATAATTATCAAACCTCCTTAAAATATAATCAATTTCAAGTTGTATATAATATTATAGCTATTAAATTATATTACAGTTACCATAAAAAGTCAATTAAAGTATAAAAAAACTTGAAATATTTCTATTTCAAGTTGTATTTTAATTATATTTTATCTACCAAAGATATTTCTTTTTTTAGGATTAACTTCTTCACCAAATGTTTTAGCAAATTCAGTTAATATTTCTCTTTGTTTATCTGTAAGTTTTTTAGGCACATCAACATCAACAGTAAATTCTAGATTTCCTCTTCCTCTACCATTTAATATTGGAATACCTTGTTCTTTTACTCTAAACTTAGTACCGCTAGTAGTACCTTCTGGAATATTAAACTCCATTTCTCCTTCAAGAGTTGGTATTTTAATATCTCCACCTAATGCCATTTTAGCAAATGGTACTCTAACATTTGCAGATATATCATAACCATTTCTTTTAAAGTATTTATGTGGAGCTACCTTCATTATTACATATAAGTCACCATTTGGACCACCTTTTTTGCCAGCATCTCCTTCTCCTCTTAGAGAAATAGCTTGACCATCATCTATACCTGCTGGCACATTTATTTCTATCTTTCTAGATTTTCTAACTATACCTTTTCCTGTACATTTTTCACATGGTGTCTCTATAACTTTACCAGAACCACTACACTTATCACAAGTTTTTACTGTAGAGAAAGCTCCCATAATAGTATTTTGAGTTACTTGAACTTTACCTCTACCGCCACACTTATCACAAGTTATAATCTTACTTCCAGCTTTTGCACCACTACCATTACAAGAATCACATTTTTCATTTCTTGTAACATTAATATCTTTTTTCACTCCAAAAGCAGCTTCTTCAAACTTTAATGATACAGTTGTTTTGATATCAGCACCTCTTGATGGACCTTGAGCTTTTTTAGCTGATGAGAAGCCACCGCCAAATACACTTCCTAATATATCTTCTAAATCTATATCCATTCCACCAAAACCACTAAAATCGTATGCTCCACCATTAAAGCCACCATATCCACCACCAAAGCCAGCTTGTTCAAAATTAGAACCAAATCTGTCATATTGAGCTCTTTTATTATCATCAGATAATACAGAATATGCTTCATTTATTTCTTTAAATTTTGCTTCAGCATTCTTCTTATCTTCTTCTGTATGTTGAGCATCTGGGTGATATTGTTTAGCAAGTTTTCTATAAGCTCTTTTAAGATCGTCAGCAGTTGCATCTTTAGAAACACCTAAAATGCTATAATAATCTTTTGATTCTGCCACTAAAATTTCCTCCCATGTTCAAAAATACAGGGTGGTAGAATAACCACCCACCCTTATATTTTTATTACTTTAATTTATATTTAGACTATTTGTCGTCTTCTACTTTGTAATCTGCATCATGAACAACATTGTCTTGTGCTGCTTCTGTATTATCTGCAGTTGCACCATTTTGTTGTGCTTGAGAATATAATTTTGAAGTTAAGTCATAGAATACTTGTGTAAGTTTATCTGTTGCAGCTTTAATAGCAGCTGTATCTGTTCCTTCAAGAGTTTTCTTTAAGTTTGCAAGTTCAGATTCAACTTTTGATTTTTCTTCTTCTGAAACTTTTCCTTCTAATTCTTTTAATGTTTTTTCTGTGTTATATACTAAAGAATCAGCATTGTTTCTAACTTCAACTTCTTCTTTTTTCTTCTTATCTTCTGCAGCATGTGCTTCAGCTTCTTTAACAGCATTTTGAATTTCATCTTCTGTTAAGTTTGTGCTAGCTGTTATAGCTATTTTTTGTTCGTTATTTGTAGCCATATCTTTAGCAGATACGTGAACAATACCGTTAGCATCTATATCGAAAGTAACTTCAATTTGTGGTACTCCACGAGGAGCTGCAGGAATTCCTGTTAAGCTAAATCTTCCTAGAGTTTTGTTATATGAAGCCATTTCTCTTTCACCTTGTAATACATGTACTTCAACTGAAGTTTGACCATCAGCAGCTGTACTGAATATTTGAGATTTTTTAGTTGGTATTGTAGTATTTCTTTCGATTAATTTTGTAAATACTCCACCATATGTTTCAATACCAAGTGATAATGGAGTAACGTCAAGTAATACTAAGTCTTTAACTTCTCCAGTTAAAACACCACCTTGAATAGCTGCACCAATAGCAACACATTCATCTGGGTTGATTCCTTTGTATGGTTCTTTTCCTGTAATTCTTTTTACTGTTTCTTGAACTAGAGGAATACGAGTTGAGCCACCAACTAATAATATTTTATCTAGTTTATCAAATGTAAGACCTGAATCTTTTAGTGCTTGGTTAACAGGAGCTACTGTTGATTCTACTAAATCAGCAACTAATTCTTCAAATTTAGATCTTGTTAATGTTATATCCATATGTTTTGGACCTGTAGAATCTGCAGTGATGAATGGTAAGTTAATTTGAGCTTGCATTACACCTGAAAGTTCAATTTTAGCTTTTTCTGCAGCTTCTTTTAATCTTTGCATAGCCATGCTATCTGTAGATAAATCTATACCACTATCTTTTTTGAATTCTCCTACTAAGTAATCTATAATTCTTTGGTCAAAGTCATCTCCACCTAGTTTGTTGTTACCAGCTGTAGCCATAACTTCAAATACACCATCAGCGATATCTAGTATTGATACGTCGAATGTACCACCACCAAGGTCGTATACCATAATTTTTTGTTCTGCATCTTTATCAAAACCATGAGCAAGAGAAGCAGCTGTTGGTTCATTAACAATTCTTAATACTTCAAGACCTGCTATTCTACCAGCATCTTTAGTTGCTTGTCTTTGAGAGTCTGTAAAGTAAGCTGGAACTGTGATAACAGCTTGAGTTACTTTTTCTCCTAAATAGTTTTCAGCATCACTTTTTAATTTTTGTAACACCATTGCTGATAATTCTTGTGGTGTATAATCTTTATTTTCAATTCTTATTTTTTTATCTGAACCCATATCTCTTTTAATAGAAATAACTGTTCTATCGTGGTTTGTAACCGCTTGTCTTTTTGCTACTTGACCTACTAGTCTTTCACCATTTTTTGCAAATGCAACGATAGATGGAGTTGTTCTTGCTCCTTCTGCATTTGGAATTACTGTTGGTTCACCATTTTCAATAACGGCAACACATGAGTTTGTAGTACCTAAGTCTATACCTATAACTTTTGACATATTAAATTACCTCCTAAAAATACAAAGTTACTTATATTTATTATATACTCAAGTTTGTATTCAAATACCAACTTAAGTAATTAACTAAATTAGTTTGCTACTTTAACCATAGCATGACGAATTATCCTATCGCCTATTTTATATCCTTTTCTAAATACTTCTGTTACTTCTTTCTCTCCATAATTTTCATCTTCTACATGCATAACAGCTTCGTGGAAGTTTGGATCAAAAGTAGTATTTAAAGCTACTATCTCTTCAACTCCTAATTTGTTTAGAGTTTCGATTAGTTGATTGTATATCATAACCATACCATTTTTATATGATTCATCTGTTGTTGTAGCATTTAAAGCTTTATCAAAATTATCTAGAATTGGTAAAAGTTCTGATACGATATTTGCACTTATTGTATTATACATCATATCTTTTTCTTTAGAAATTCTTTTTTTGAAATTATCAAATTCTGCCATATTACGTTTTAAATGTTCATAATATTCATCAGATTTTTCTCTTTCTGTTTTAAGCTGTGCTCTTAATTCTTCAATAGCAGCCGTGGCTTTATCTTTTTTATTTTCTATAACTTCTTCGTTCACTTCTGTATTTTGAACGTTGTTTTCTTCTTTATTCACTATTATCCCCCTTTGCCTCTTCTTTTTTATTAGATGTTAAAGCAGTATTAAATTTATCTTTAATATACTTTAATGTCGATATTGTTTTTGCATAGTCCATTCTTTTAGGACCAATTACAGATAATTTACCTAAATATTTATTATCTTTTTCTATATCTAAAGAGATAACAGTGTAATCGTTAAGTAACACTTCTTTATTTTCTGACCCTATTACAATACTTAATTTATTTTCTTCAGTCTTTTGTAATGCAGAATCAATTATCTCCTTTGTTGAAATCATATTAATAAAATTTTTAACTCTTTCTATATCCGTAAATTCCGGATTATCTAAAATCTTTTCAACTCCACTGTTTAACTTTTTAAGATCTTTAGACATTTCATATTTAATACTATTTACGATGTCTCCCATAACAGTTGAGAAAGCTTCTAAATCTCTTCTAATTACTTTATTTAATGCATAGTGTAGTTCTCCAAGTGGTGTTCCTGTTAAATTTTGATTTAAGATACTAGTCATTTGATCTATGACAGAATCTTCAACTGTATCTGTAAGTTTTGCAATACAATCCTTAACAGTACCATTTTTTGACATTAACACTATTAAAAGTAATTTTTCTGAAATTTTAACAACTTTTATATTCTCAATTGTATCTGTATTATTTCTAGTTATTACAGTTGGTGTTGAAAGAACTTTTGATACCACATCAGCTACTTGTTCAAATATAGCATCTGTATCACCAAAACCATTTATTGTATTATTTATATAGTCTATATCTACCATAGATAATTTTCTTTCTTTCATTAGATTATCTACATAGTATCTATATCCTTTTGTTGAAGGAATTCTACCAGCTGATACATGAGGTTGTTCCAAAAATCCTTCTTCTTCTAAAACTTTCATTTCGTTTCTTATAGTAGCACTACTATAGTTTAATTTATATTTCTCAACTAAAGTTTTAGATCCTACTGGTTCTGCTGACTCAATATAATCTTCTACTACGGAAGAAAGTATTTTTTTCTTTCTTTCATCTAATTTCATATTATCACCCTTTTAGCACTCTTTTTGTTCAAGTGCTAAACACATCAATATAATACACCTGTTTAATGGATATGTCAATAGTTTTTTTGATTAAAAGCAATAAAAAATTGTGAAATTTTTTTCACAAAAAGAGCAGTAGTTTTTACTACTGCTCAATAATTATTTTAATTATATATTAGAAGCTTTTTTTCTATTTTTTAGAACTACAAATACTATTCCTACTACAGATAATACTGCAACTGCTGCTAGTGCAATTACTGCTATATCTCCTGTATTTGTTACTTCAAATATTATAGTATCTGGTGAATTTTCATCTATTACAAATGTCATTCCTTCCATATCTTC
>JAGAIU010000069.1 GCA_017626395.1 Clostridia bacterium
AGGAAAAACATTTACTATTGCAAATGTAATTGCACAGGTAAATAAGCCAACAATAGTAATGGCACATAATAAGACTTTAGCAGGACAGTTATATGCTGAACTTAAAGAGTTCTTTCCAGAAAATGCAGTAGAATATTTCATTAGTTATTATGATTATTATCAACCAGAAGCATATATTGCATCTACTGATACATATATTGAAAAAGAGAGTCAAATAAATGATGAAATAGATAAATTAAGACATAGTGCAACTGCTGCATTGTTTGAAAGAAAAGATGTAATTATAGTTGCATCTGTTTCTTCAATATATTCTTTAGGTTCACCAGAAGACTATACTGGAATGGTATTATCTGTAAGACCTGGAATGAAAATAGAAAGAGATGAAATATTACAAAAACTTGTTGAAATGCAATATACAAGATGCGAAATGGATTTTAAAAGAGGCGAGTTTAGAGTAAAAGGTGATGTTTTAGATGTATATCCTGTTGGAAGTAATGAGGATATAATTCGTCTTGAATTTTTTGGAGATGAAATAGACAGAGTGTGTCTTGTTGAAGCTATTACTGGTAAAGTTAAAGCTACATCAAAACATGAATTTATATATCCTAAATCTCACTATGTAATTCAAAAAGAAAAAATAGATGGTGCAATAGAGAAAATAAAAGTAGAGTTAGAAGAAAGAATAAAATATTTTAAAGATAGAGAAAAAATAGTCGAAGCATATAGAATAGAGCAAAGAACTAATTTTGATATTGAAATGTTAAAAGAAACAGGGTTCTGTCAAGGAATAGAAAACTATTCTGCTATACTTTCAGGTAGAGGTAAGGGGTCAACACCTTATACTTTATTTGATTATCTAGGAGATGATTTCTTAGTAGTAATAGATGAGTCTCACGTTACTATACCTCAAATTCGTGGAATGTATAATGGTGATAGAGCAAGAAAAGAATCTCTAGTTGAAAACGGCTTTAGACTTCCATCAGCTTTTGATAACAGACCACTTAGATTTGATGAATGGGAGAAAAAAGTAAATCAAGCTATATTTGTTAGTGCAACTCCTGCAGATTATGAAAAAGACCATTCTACAACTGTTGCTGAACAAATTATACGTCCAACAGGATTACTAGATCCACAAATTGTAGTTAAGCCAACAGAAGGTCAAATTGAAGATTTAACTAAAAATATAAAAGAAGTAATTGAAAAAGGCGAAAGAGTACTTGTTACTACTCTAACAAAGAAAATGGCAGAAGAGCTAACTGCATATTTAACAGAGAAAAATCTAAAAGTAAGATATATGCACTCAGATATTGAAGCATTAGATAGATTAGAGATAATAAGAGATTTAAGGCTTGGTAAATTTGATGTCTTAGTAGGTATTAATCTTTTAAGAGAAGGGTTAGATATTCCAGAAGTATCTTTAGTAACAATTCTAGATGCAGATAAAGAAGGATTTTTAAGAAGTGAAAGATCTTTAATTCAAACTATAGGTAGAGCTGCTAGAAATGCTAATGGTAGAGTAATAATGTATGCAGATGAACTTACAGAATCTATGGACAAAGCAATACATGAAACAAATAGAAGAAGAGCTATACAAATGAAATATAACGAAGAACATGGTATAGTTCCACATACTATAGTAAAAGAAATACGTGATAGTGTAAAAGCTACATTTAAAGAGGAAGAAGAAAAAGAAATAAATGTAAAAAACGGAGAAACAATAGAAGAATCTATCGAAAGACTAACTGAAGAAATGATGGCTTATGCTAGAAAATATGAATTTGAAAAAGCTGCTACAATAAGAGACTTTATTGAGGAGTTAAAAAATTTAAGTTAGGTGATATTTTATGGGGTTTATTATAATAGACAAAATAAAAAACAATAATAAGAAAATAATGATATTTTCAGAAGGAACAATTTTAAAGCCAAAGCATAATAATTTTTTATCAAGGATAAATGTTAATGGTTATGTTCCAATAGGCAATGCTAGAGAGATAATAAAGAATTGGCAAGAGCAAGGATATGAAATAATATATCTTACTTCACAAAAGGGAAGAAAGGCTATGGGAATGGCACAAAGATTAGATGAACTAGGATTTGTAGGCTCAATGGTAGGATATAGACAATCAAGACAAGATTATGCAACATTAATTAAAGAAGAACAACCAGATATTTTAATTGAGGATGATTGTAAAAGTATTGGTGGAGAGGCACATATGTGTATAACACAGCTTAGTGATGACCTAAAAAAATCATTAAAACATATTGTTGTAGAAGAATTTAAAGGAATAGATGATGTCAAATTATATTAGATAGGTTTTTAACCTATCTTTTTTGTTATATTTAAGTAACTTCTGCATATATAATATTAGGTGATTGAACATGGAAGATAAAAATAAAACATTCAAAGAGCAAAATATTGTAATTCAAAACAGGGAGAAGGCAGTTGTTACTGGTGTAGAAGATATTCATAGTTTTGATGATGAACTTGTAATAGTTCAAACTGATTTGGGACTTTTAACTATAAAAGGTGAAAACTTAAAAATGAATAAACTAAACTTAGATAATAATGAATTAATTATTGAAGGAAAAACTAGTGCAATTGCATATTCTGATGCAGTACAAAATAAAAAACAAGGGTTAATGAATAAATTATTTAAGTAGGATAGATGTCTGTTGTAAAACAAGTAAGCGATGTTATATTTTTTATTATTTTAGGAATTATAATATCTTGTATATTTGATGTATTTAGAGCTTTACGAAAGATAAGGAAAAAGAATTCTATATATGTTGTTATGATACAAGATATTATATTTTTTGTCATAACAACTATAATATCAGTAATATATATGATAACTATATTAGATGATGATATAAGATTCTATATGTTTCTGGCAATGTTTTTAGGATTAGGCTTAAGTAGAAAATTTATTAGTAAATATTTGATTAAATTTTATAGTATCATTTTTTTAACTATAAAAAGCTTTATAAAATTTTTATGTGCTCCTTTGGAACTAGTAAGTTGTATAATTTGTAAATTAATGAAAAAAATAATAAAAAAATGTTGCAAATTGTTTTCGCTTATGATAAATTTAAAATGTAAACTACTATCTGTTTGGGCTAAAAGAAATAATTTGAGAAGAAGAAGAGGGTTGAAATTTTATGAAAAATCAAGGTATGAAAGGAAGAAGAATGGTAAAAAAGAGAAGAAAATCTCTTAACATAGTGCATGTCGTTTCGATTATGTTTATTATATACTTCGGATATACATTCTGTGATCAGCAAATAAAATTAAATAAATACAACTCTCAAATTGAAATGTACCAAAAAGAAATTGAATCCAAACAAAATTTAGTAGAATATTATAATAATAAAAATGAGAATATAACAACAGATGAATATATAGAATCTGTTGCAAGAGAAAAGTTGGGGTTAGTAAAACCTTACGAAACAGTATATGTAGATGCAAATAAATAGAACAGTCTAGTTAGTTAGACTGTTCTTTTTTATACATTTTTATTGTTACAGTATAATTATCATTTTGTGCGGTAATTTTTAAATCATTTTGTGTATTATTTATAAATTTTAAATCTAAATCTGGGTAATATATAGTAGCATCTTTATCAACAGGCACGTAAGCAACCCTTCTGCTATGAGCGTGCCTTTCTGTTATTTCTAAATTTGCGATTAAAGCAACATTATATAGTGTACTACTTACTTGACACATTCCACCTGCGGGAACATCTATAAGTTTTCCATTAGAATCAAAACCTTTGGCAAGTTTATATCCATTCCCAGTACCCATTGGCCCTATAGTATTATTAAAAGAAAATTCTTCACCAGCTTTAATTTCAGTGTTATTTAAAATCTGACATGCTTTTGTTATATTAAATATCCTATTTTCATCGTTATCATAAAGAGTAGTGGTAAAAGATGCAATTTCTGTTTCAGTATACACTATCTCTTTTTCAATAGGAGTTACTTCTTTTGAAAGTTCTACTGTATCATCAATATTTTCAGATATATTGTTAATTAATTCATTAGAATTAAATAAATTGTTAGATTTTAAAATTACATAAAATGTATATGCTAAAATAGCAACAATTATTAATATTGCAACTATACTTATTATATTATCTGTTTTTTTATTTTCCATACAAAACAACCTCAATAATATTATTTGAAAAAAATAATTAAATATTACAAAATAAAAAATAATAATTAAAAGATGCAAATGAGTTTCAAAAAAATGAACAAAAAACTTGACATAAAAATAAAACAGTGTTATAATTAATCGGTAATAAATTAGACAAACAATAGAAGACAGAATGTTTTTTACGGTGTTATTATTTTAATAAATAATTAGGAAGGGAGAGATATGTATGCAATTATGCCATATGATGTCAGACAATAAATATCGTGTATATTTCAATGAAAAAGAATCAAAAAATATTAGACTAACTTTAGGGAATGACATAAGTATTAGAAACGTATCTTTATGCTACTATATTGAAAAAACATTACCGAATTGTTTTGAACAATGTGTAGGAAAAAGGATAATGGTTACTAATATTTTTAATGATTGTGACTATATAAGTGCTACTGTAATATTACAAAATATTGGACTTGAATTTAGTAAGCCTAAAGATAAAAACTATAAGTTCAAAATTACAGAAGTTTCTTTTGAAAATGGTAAATCTTTTAAGAGTTGGCTTAAAGGTAAAAAATACGCATATAAAATAATAGAAGTAACTTCTAAAAAAGTAAAAGTTATTCTATTTAACGTTAACGTGCAAGATGAACTTCTAATTTCATTAAGTGGTGGACAAATCAATCGAGTATGTAGCATAATTGAATACATACTTTTAACTACTGCTAATAAATTCAAAGAACAGATTGCAGCATTAACATAGCAAAAAGACCTTACAAAAGTAGGGTCTTTTTTATATATTTTTTATAGTTTAATTTGAACATTATATGCAGTAAGCCAGTAATCTATTTGAATAAGGAAAGCTAAAGTTTGAGGGTATGTCATAAGTTGCCCAAATAAATTTTCTGTTAACTCTTCACCGTGAGTAGCTATTAAATTTCTTACATAATCTACATTAATTATTTCGTGAATACGAGAAGTAGGCTCATCAATTATTTGTGTTAATTTTTCTTCTAGTAATTTTAAGTATTCTTTACTATAAGTTTTAGGGAATGGGGATTTCTTTCTATTTGTTATATCTGTTGGAATATCATTTTTAAAAGCTTGTTTTAAAATGTATTTTTCAACCACATTATCTCCATTTCTAAGTCCAAGTTTTAGTTTTGCATCAACATTATATACATATTCAAATATTCTATGATCTGCATAAGGAACTCTAACTTCTAAAGAGGTTCTCATAGACATTCTATCTGTTCTTTCAATTAAAGTATTCATGAAATATTTTATAGTTAAATAATTTAATTCTTTATATTCATTTTCAAAAGAGTCGCTAGATATATGTGTAACATTTTTTAAAGTATCTTTTTTACTTTTTAATATATAACTAAAAATTTCACTTTTATCTAAAATACCATCTTTTAAAAGATTTTCTCTAAGATTTTCAGATAAAGCCCAAGGGAAGCCTTTGGCTTGCTTTAAATGTTCTTTATAAAACCAAGGATAGCCACCAAATATTTCATCTGAACATTCACCGGATAAAACTACTTTTTCATTATTATCTGAAATGGCTTTACAAAATACATACATAGAGCTATCTATATCTGCCATACCAGGCATATCTCTAGCTATTACAGCTTCATATAAGTTACTAAATAAATCTTTATCTGTAACAATAATATCTGAGTGCTTAGTATTTAAATATTTAACCATTACTTTAACAAAATCACTATCTTTAGTTTGTTGATAACTATTTGCTACAAAATCTTTATCATTGTTTTCATAGTTTATAGAGTAGGTACGAACATTGTGTACATTATCTGATACTATTTTTGTAACTATACTTGAATCAAGCCCACCAGAAAGCATAGTAGATACACCAACATCTGAAACTATTTGTTTTTTAGTAGCATCAGTTACTAAATATTTAACATTATCTAGTATATCTTCATCGCTATCAAACATTTTCTTTTCCTCTAAATCCCAGTATTTAGTAATTTTAAGCTCATTATCTTTGTATATACCATAGTGTCCGGCTTGAAGTTCAAGTATATCTTTAAAATATGTTTTACCAGGAGTGTGAGCAGGCCCAAGAGCCAAAAGTTCTAAAAGTTCATCTTTTCCCATGGTAGGTGCTATCATTTCACTTGCAAGTATCCCTTTAACTTCAGAAGAAAATATAAATTTATCTTTAGTTAAGGTATAAAATAATGGCTTAACCCCAAGTCTATCTTTAGCTACAAATATAGAACTATCTTTTTCATCATAAATAGCAAAAGCAAATATTCCATTAATAAATTTTAACATTTTTTCTTTAAATTCAATATAAAGAAGTAGAAGGACCTCAGTATCACATTCTGTATCAAAGATATAACCTTTAGTGATTAATATATTTCTTAATACATTTGTGTTATATATTTCACCGTTATATACTATTGTATATTTTTTACCATTAATATTTTTTTCCATAGGTTGTTTTCCATTTTTAATATCAATTATACTAAGTCGAGCATGCCCTAAAGCAACATTGTTATTTACGTATATGTTATTTTCAGAATTCCCTCTTCTTAATATACTTTTTTGCATTTTAAATATTGTATCATTATTTGTAATTTTTTTTTCTTGCATGTATCCGCAAATGCCGCACATAAATTATCACCTCAATGTATAATATTAAAATTTAATCTAATTTATGATAAAATACAGTAAAAAATGAATGTTAGGTAATAGATAGAAGAATATAATTATATTTCTGTTAAAATTATTGAAAAATGTCTAGTTTTAATATAGTATAAAAATATAAGTCGTATATATAAGGGGTGGTTGTATGTTAAATAAAGGTAAATCAGGTAAAAGTTTAATATTGCTAGTTATCGTAATATGTGTAATGAGCTTTGCAATAGTCTTTGTGAGCAGATTATTTACAAATAGCGGTCTAGATAAAGCTGAAGAAGAAGCTTTTAAATTAAATGTATATCAATATAGTTTGCAAATTGAAACATATAAAACACAAATGGTACAAAACAACGAGTATAATGAACAAGAATTTAACGTTTGTGGAGTTGCATTAAAAACAGTCATACCGGATATAATAGAAACAGATATGTCAAAATTTAAAATAGAGGAAGGTAAACTTATATATATAGGCGTAGATGAAAGAGAAAAACAATGGACTCAAGAAGTAAAAATATAGGTAATAGAAAGAGGTAGAATTAGTTATGAGAATGTATGAAATAATAGAGAAAAAAAGAGATAAATATGAATTGTCCAAAGAAGAAATAGAATTTTTTGTAAATGGTTATAGTAGTGGAGAAATACCAGATTATCAAATGTCTGCACTACTTATGGCAATATATTTAAATGGAATGTCACCAGAAGAATTGAAAAATTTAACTTTTGCTATGGCAAACTCTGCTAAAACAATAGATTTGTCTAGTATTAGAGTACCAGATAAATATATAGTAGATAAACATTCAACAGGTGGTGTTGGAGATAAAGTAACATTAATTGTTCTTCCAATTGTAGCATCTCTTGGTGTTGGAGTTTGCAAAATGAGTGGTAGAGGACTGGGATTTACTGGTGGTACAGTAGATAAACTTGAATCAATAGTTGGATATAACGTAGATATTCCAATTAACAAAGCAATAAGACAAGTACAAGATATTGGAGTATGCTTAATATCTCAAAGCCCTGAAATCGCAATAGCAGACAAAAAAATATATGCTTTACGTGATACTACTGCAACAGTAGAATCAATAAACTTAATTGCATCATCAATAATGTCTAAAAAACTTGCATCGGGTGCAGATAAAATATTACTTGATGTAACAGTTGGCTCTGGAGCTTTTATGAGAACTTTAGACGATGCTAAAGAACTATCTAAAACTATGGTTAAAATTGGAGCACTTGCAGGAGTTGAAACAAGAGCAGTTGTTACAACGATGAGTGAACCACTAGGAAGAAATGTTGGTAATGCACTTGAAATAAAAGAAGTAATTTCATTCTTATTATCTGATGAAACAACATTAGAAAGCGAAGAAGTAAGAGATTTAAAAGAAGTTATTTTTGAAATAGCAGCACAAATGATTAAAATGTCTGGTGTATGCGAAGATATGGAGAAAAATAAAAAAGATATAATGAAAGCAATTACTTCAAGAGCAGCTTATGATAAATTCATTGAACTTATTAAAGCACAAGGCGGTCATATATATAATGTATATATGGACTGGATTGGTATGAATTTAGATATGCCTGTTTTAGATGATAAAGTAAGATATCTAAAAGAAATTCATGCTCAATCTGATGGATATGTAGTTTCTATTGATAGCAAAAAAATAGGTGAAGCTTTGGTTGCACTTGGCGGCGGAAGAAATAAAAAAGAAGATAAAATAGACTATGCAGTTGGCTTTGAATTTGCTAAAAAAGTTGGAGATAAAGTAAATGAGGGAGATACAATTCTTACAGTACTTTATAACGATAAAGAGAAATTTGAAAAAGCATTTGAATACATCGAAGATGCAATATACATAGATGATGTAGAAGAAGATGTAGCTAAATCTTTAAAATATAAACCACACGTTTTAGATATAATAGATGAAGCTAGTTTATAAAATAAAATAGTGATAAGAAGTAATGGAAACATTATTTCTTATTTTTTTATATCTAAGTTGAAAAATAAGTATATTTGTAGTATTATATTAGTGTAAAAGGAGTTAAAATGGAACAAGTTATACAAGTATTTAAAGATTTAAATATAGAATATAAATTAATTAGACATCCTGCTGTTTTTTGTAGAGCAGATGAAGATAAAGTAAAAGATATAAAATTTGATGGAGTAATTTGTAAAAACCTATTTTTAAAAGATAAAAAAGACAAAATGTTTTATTTAGTATCTTTACCAGCACATAAGAGAGCTGACTTAAAAAAGATATCTGATGGATTACAATCACATAGATTATCATTTGGAAATGAAGAAGAATTATGGGAAAAGTTACATATTAAACCAGGTTCTGTATCTGTTTTAAATGTAATTGGTGCACCAGATACAGATGTTACATTTGTACTGGACAAAGAGTTAATGGAACTTGAAAAAGTATCATTTCATCCAAATGATAATACTGCAAGCATATCTTTTGCACCAGAAAATATAGAAAAAATAATGAATAATTATAATAAAACATATATGTTTTTAGAAGTGGAGGAATAAAGTGAGAATTATAGCTGGACGAGCTAAGGCAAAAAGACTTGTTAGTCCTAAAACCGAGAAGACAAGACCTACACTTGATAGAGTTAAAGAGGCAATGTTTTCAATAATAAATAATTATATAAAAGATGCTGATGTTTTAGATTTGTTTGGTGGTACAGGAAACCTTGCATTAGAGTCAATTAGTAGAGGAGCAAAATTTGCATGGATAAACGACAAAGATAGCTTTAGTATTTCGACTATATTGTCTAATGCTAAGTTGACTAATAGTCTTGATTGTGTTAAAATAACAAAGAAAGATTATGCGAAATGTTTAAATCAGATTGCTAAAGAAAATATGCTGTTTGATGTTATTTTTATAGATCCACCGTATGATAGTAATTTAGCTATAGATACTTTGGATAAAATATCTGAGTCTGAAAATCTTTATTTAAAAGAAGATGGCATAATTATATATGAAACTGATAAGAATTTTCTTTTAAAGCTAGAAAAAAATAATAAAGCAGAGATTCTAAATAGTTTTAAAAATCTGCAATGTATTGATGAGCGAGCTTATGGAAATGTAGTTTTGAAGTTGTATAAATGGAGGTAGTAAAATGGAAGTATTCACATTGTTAGAGAATTTAGAAGAAGTGATAGAATCAGGTAGTAAAGTACCTTTTTCAACTAAGGTTATGGTAGATGCAGAGGAGTTAAGGGAAATAATTGAAGATATAAGACTTAAATTACCAGACGAATTAAAACAAGCAAAATGGGTTAAAGAAGAAAGACAAAGAATTATATCTGATGCAGAACTTGAAGCACAAAAAGTACTAAAAGAAACAGAAGGAAGAATAATTAATTTAATAGATGAACATGAAATAACAAAACAAGCATTAGCACAAAAAGAAGAAATAATTGAAAATGCTAATAAAGTTTCTAAAGAAATATCTGAGGGTACTAGAGAGTATGCAGATAATATTTTAGAAAGAGTAGAAAACATACTAAGAGAAACTATGGACATTGTGCACAATAATAGAAGAGAATTAAAATAAATATTTTAAAGAAGAGGTTGTGATTAAATGGGAAAAGGAAAAAGAGGAAGACCAAGTAAAAAAGAGCAAAAGACTATAACAAATGATATGTTAGGCGGAGTTCTTGTTGTTCTTGGTCTAATTTTAGTCGTTTTTATAGGATTTAGAAATATAGGAAGCTTTGCTGAAATTTGTAAAGTATTCTTTTTAGGAACACTGGGAAAATCAGCATATTCTTTTCCAATATTATTAATGATAGTAGGAACATACTGTATTATG
This sequence comes from Clostridia bacterium, assembly GCA_017626395.1. Classification (GTDB taxonomy): domain Bacteria; phylum Bacillota; class Clostridia; order TANB77; family CAG-465; genus CAG-465. Next base: position 10,640 of record JAGAIU010000069.1, read on the forward strand.
TCAGAAAAGAAGGTAAAACCTTTAGCTGAAATAAGAAAAGGATTAATAATAATTGCACTTATTGCAGCAACACTTACTGTATTTACTGAACCAAGTGTAACTATATATTCAAATCCAGTAAAAACAGTTGTAGATAGTATAAATGCAGGTATTGCATCTGGAAACTTTGGTGGTGCTGTTGGTACTATACTAGGTGGTGCACTTGCAGGACTTATTGGAATAGTTCCAGCAAGAATAATATTCCCAGTACTTACATTTGTACTTACACTATTCTTATGCAATATATCATTTAAACAATTTTTCGGTGCTATTTCATATGCAGTAGACTATTCAATTGATCATTTAAATCAAATGATTAATACATTATTTAGAGATGATGAAGTTAAAAAATATGAATACACAGATAATTTTGGAGATAAAGTACCTAAACTATCTAGAAGAGAAAAAGCTAAAATCGAAAAAGAACAAGAAAGACTAGAAAAATTAAGAGAACCTGGAAGTAGCAATGTAGATGCTAACCTTAATATAGATAAAACAGAGCAAGTTGAGTTTGACTTTAATAAACTAGGTGGAAAACCATCTGAAGAAGAAATTAAAGGTAAACAAAAGAGAGATGAATTTTTCAAACTTCAAAAGGAAGAAAAAGAAGATAAAAGTGTAAAAGAAGTTCTAACACTTGATCATACAGCTCATGTTGAAGATGATAACTATGAATATCCTTCAATAGAATTACTTGCTGAGCCTAAAGAAGGAGAAGTTTTTGATAGAAAAGCTATTCATGGTGTTGCAGTAAAGCTACAAAAAACACTTGCAAGCTTTGGTGTTGATGCTAGAGTCACAAATATTACTAAAGGACCTACTGTAACAAGATATGAACTTACACCAAGTACAGGTGTTAAAGTAAGTAAAATAGTAAATCTTTCAGATGATATTGCTTTAAGTCTTGCAGCTAAATCTATCAGAATAGAAGCTCCTATTCCTGGTAAATCTGCTGTTGGAATAGAAGTACCTAATACTGTTACTGAATCTGTAATGTTAAGAGAAGTAATAGAATCAGATACATTTAAAAATCATAAATCAAAACTTGCATATGCTCTTGGTAAAGATGCTGCTGGTGAAGTACGTGTTGGAGATATAGCAAAAATGCCACACATGCTTATTGCCGGTGCTACAGGTTCTGGTAAGAGTGTATGTATAAACTCAATTATAGTATCTTTACTATACAAATCTAAACCAAGTGAAGTAAAAATGATACTTGTAGATCCAAAAATGGTTGAACTTTCTGGATATAATGGGATACCACATCTTTTAATTCCTGTTGTAACAGATCCTAAAAAAGCCGCAGGTGCTTTAAACTGGGCTGTACAAGAAATGGTAAATAGATATAATCTATTTGCTTCTAAAGGGGTAAAGGATATAAAAGGATATAATGCTGTAATGGAAAAAGATGAGGAAGGTGTTAAACTACCTCAAATAGTAATAATCATAGATGAGCTTGCAGACTTAATGATGGTTGCTCCAAACGATGTTGAAGATGCAATTTGTCGTTTAGCACAAATGGCCAGAGCTGCAGGTATGCACTTAATTATAGCTACACAAAGACCATCTGTTGACGTTATTACTGGTATAATTAAAGCAAATATACCTTCACGTATAGCATTTACAGTTTCTTCACAAGTAGACTCTAGAACAATTCTAGATATGGCTGGTGCTGAAAAACTACTTGGTAAAGGAGATATGTTATATTATCCAGTAGGTGAAACAAAACCGCTAAGAATGCAAGGTACATTTGTTTCTGAAAGTGAGATAGAAAGTATAGTAGAAGAAATAAAATCTAATTCTAATGTTAAATATAGTAATGAAATTATAGAAAGCATAGAAAAAGCTAATGGTAAAAATTCTAAAGCAGGTGATGATGAAGAACAAGACGATGCAGATGAATTACTAAACGATGCAATAGATTTAGTAATGGATATGGGTCAAGCTTCAGCATCAATGCTACAAAGAAGATTTAAAATTGGATATTCTAGAGCTGGTAGAATAGTGGACCAAATGGAAGCAAGAGGTCTAATATCTGGTTATGATGGAAGTAAACCAAGACAAGTTTTAATTTCTAAAGAAGAATGGCAAGAATTAAAAATGGGTAATGGAGCTTCTGCACAACAAGATGAAGATACAGCACAAGATACAACTTCACAAAACAATGCAGATAGTTTTGTAGGAGAAGAACAAAAAAGATCAAAAATAGATATTGAATTATAAAATGGAGGGTAAAATTTAAATGGCTATTAGAGAAATAAGAAAAGATGGAGATGAAATCTTAGCTAAAAAATCTAAAGAGGTTGAAGTTATAGACGATAAAATAAAACAACTCGCACAAGATATGCTAGACACTATGTATAAAAGCGATGGTATTGGACTTGCTGCATGTCAAGTTGGAATGCTAAAAAGAATGATTGTCTATGATATAAGTTATATTGATGAAGAAGGTAAAAAAGAAGGACATGTATTAATAAATCCTAAAATTACTTCTAGATCAAAAGATATGGTTGAAGTAGAAGAGGGATGTCTTTCATTCCCAGATGTATATAAAAATGTGTTAAGACATGAAAAAATAACTGTGGAGTATACTGATTTAGATGGTAAAAAGAAAAAAATCAATGCTAAAGATATGGAAGCAATTGTATTACAACATGAGATAGACCATTTAGATGGAATTGTATTTTTAGATAGATACAAAGAACAAAACTAGCACAAAAGACAAAGGTGGTAAAAAATGAAAAAAATTTCTGAATTCATTAAAAGTCTAGGCTTTACTTTCTCTTTTAAAAGAGCTAGAAAAGCCTTTGTCTTAGTATTTTTATTTGCTTTAATAGGTGTAGGAGTATACTTATTCTATGAATTTGAAAATTCCGAATCAGGTCTAAAAAGAATATATGCTAAAGAAGTGTCACAAAAAATGGACTTGCAAGGAAAAGAAATAATAAAAATATATAAAAAAGACGTTAATGAAGACAAAAAATTAGATTATGTATTTATAGCTGGTGAAGAGCTTAGAAGTGGTGAAAATGAATTAAATTCAGTTGTTGAAATGTATAATAATGTTGATTTTGTAATTATCGATGGACAAACTGAGCTAGTTACTACATATGAGACTGGTAAAAACTTTAATTCAAATGTTACATTACAAGTTTGTGAAGATGAGCAAGACAGATATTTCATTATTTCAGATTTAAGTGGAAATATAAGTCTTTGCAAATTAGTAGAAACAGAAATGCAAGATGTAGAAAGCAGTAGCAGTATTGTAGATATTGTTAAAAATACTACATCAAATGAGTTTTTAGGATATACTATATATACAAAAAAAGATGCTGAAAATAGCAATATTGTAAATGTTACTATAGATAATTTCTCTAAAGAATATCTTGGCGAAAGTAAAGATACAAAAAAATTAGACTTTACTGAAATGGGAATAGATATATCTAAATATAGAGAAACATACTTAAGAGATAAATTTTCAGAGTTTGAACTTAAAGATACAAATAACGATGGCATATTAGAACTTGTTGCATATCAACATATATTATATAGTTTAGATGATGAAGTAAATGAAAATAAAACATTAGGAATTGTAGAAACAATTTTCAATATTGAAGAAGATAAATTAAAATTTAATAAAGTAGAAGTGAAAATTCAAGATTAAGGTATGTATATATCTTAATCTTTTCTTTAGAAAGGAAGAGATAATATGAATAGAAAAGACGTTAGAGTTGTATTTATGGGGACACCAGAATTCGCAAGAGAATCTTTAAAAGAATTAGTAGAAGCAGGATTTAATGTAGTAGGTTGTTTTACTAACCAAGATAAACCATCTGGTAGAGGGATGAAAATGAAAGCATCAGCTGTTAAAGAATATGCTTTAGAACAAAATATACCAGTATATCAACCAGTAAAAGTTAGAAAAAATGAAGAAGTGCTAAATACATTAAAAGAGTTAAATCCAGATGTTATTGCAGTAGTTGCATATGGAAAAATACTACCTAAAGAAATATTAGAGCTTCCTAAATATGGGTGTATAAATGTTCATGGCTCATTACTTCCAAAATATAGAGGTGCTGCTCCAATGCAATGGGCTATTATTAATGGAGAAGAGAAAACTGGTATTACTACTATGTTTATGGATGTTGGTATGGATACAGGAGATATGCTACTTAAAGATGAAATAGAAATATTAGACGAATATAATCTTGAATCTGTTCATGACAAATTAATGGTAATGGGAGCAAAGCTTTTAGTTGAAACAATAGATAAAGTAATAGATGGAACAATTGAACGTATTCCACAACCAGAAGAAGGTACTTATGCACCAATGATTACTAGAGAAATGACAAAAATAGATTTTACTAAAAATGCAAGAGAAATATTTAAATTTGTAAGAGGATTAACTCCATTTCCTGGTACATATATGGAACTTAAAAATGGCAAAAAATATAAAGTATTTGATTTAGATTATAAAGTAGATGAAGAAATTGATCCTACAGTAGAACCTGGAGATATACTTCTTATGTCTAAAGATGCGTTATATATTAGATGTAAAGATGGTTATGTTATGATTAATCAAATACAACCAGAAAACTCTAAGAGAATGGATATTAAAGCTTTTATGGCTGGAAATAAATTAAGTATGCTAGATAAGTTTATATAGAATATAATAATATAAAAAACATAAAGGAGGATTTTATATGGAATATATAGAAATGCCAGAATGGAAAGAACTTAAAAAAGCTAAAAAATATAAAGAGGCAGCAAATAAATTAATGTATGAAATTGCTGTAAATTTAATGATGGTACACAATAAGTATTCAGATGTTAAGTATGATCCTTATACTGATGATGCTGTAGCATATGGTACTATTTGGTATGCAAAAGATAGTAATGATAATCCAATAGAGGAAATGCGAAGACTTAGAGTAGTTGCTAATGCTTTATCTGGTGTTAGAATAGAATATTGTTATCACTCTTCTATTAAAACTTTGAATGAATATAAAGAAATTTTGAAAGATACAATAGAAATTAAGAAAAAAATGCTGAGAGAAATAAAAAAAGTTTAAGTTATAGGAGAAATTTATGAATATATCAGAACAATTAAGTAAACTTTTGTTAGATTTACAAGACAATACATATCGAGTAGCAGAAAAAAATGATATAGATGCTGAAAGAAAATTTTTTGATATTTCTAAAGCATTAGAAGCATTAATAGAAAAAGTTTATTTAGAGATAGATAAAAATTTAAAATTTGAATATAAATCTCAAAATATTATTAATAATAGAAAAAGATTTGCACAGGAAATATATGATGAACTAGAAAATTCGTATATACCTAATGGAAATGGTGGAGATGTAATAGAGTTTACTACCAGATTTTCATATTTGACAGAAATGGTAAATAATGCTGCACATATAGTAGACATATATGTAAATGAAAATAAAAAACAGTCAAAAGAATTTAAAGAAATAAGAAATGAACTATTTAAAATAAAAAATGTATCTATAGAAAAAATTGCTAAAAACGCAATTGGAAAAGAAAAAGATGGTGTAATAATAGGTATGACAGAAGACACAACTAAGTATGAAAATGCAGATGTATTTGTTGTAGATTTACCATATAAAGGGCAACTATCTTGGCATATAAGCACGGATAAAATTATGCCTAAGTCTATTATGTCACAAGTTCCTAAATATAAATACAGATTAGAAAAGGGAATAACCGATTCTAAAGAAAAAACTTTAAATAGTAAATTATTATTAGATTATGGAAGTAACAACGCCCATAACATACATAATAGAATAGTTAAAAATATACCTTATGATAATGAAAATGAGCTTGAATCTGCTTTAGATATTTATTATGAAGTTATAAATAATAGAGACGAGTATGAAGCAGTAGAAAGTAAGCTTATTTCAGCTTGTAAAAAACATAAACTATTATCACAAGAAACTTTTGATATGTTACTAAATGAAATGATGGATACATTATATTTAGATAAAGATTATGATAAAAAGTATCTACGAGATTGGAGAGATAAGTATGAAAATCGAAGAAAATAAGAATTTAACTCAAAGAGTAATTAGTGAAGTATCACAAATTATAGATATGTTACCCGAAAGAAGTATAAATCAAATTCCCGCAGATATAAGAAATTTCTTTAAAAATAATGCTAAAGAAATAGAAAAATATCCAGTAATTCCTAATATAGATTTGGACAAGCAAGACTTAGATGAAAACACATATAACTATGTATTACTATTAATGAAGTTCGTTAAAAGTTTCACTGAATATATAGAATTAGAGACTAAATGGAATAAGTTAGAAACTATAGAAGAACGTGTAAAACAACTTGAAGATGAATTAGCATCTAATTTTTTTAATATAAACAATATATTAGCAGATAGAGAACTAGAAAAAGTAGAATACGTATATGAATTTGAATATTATGGTAGATGTTTTAATGAAGAAAATAAAAGAAAACTAATGCCGTTTATAGCACTATGTAGAGTTTTTAATATTGTACATAAAAATCTTTTACAAGATAATGACTATGAAAAAGCATTAAAAAATTATGAATTTTTATCTAATGAATTAAAGAAAAATATAAGAAAAACGTATTAGTTAAGGAGGTACTAAAATGGATTTAAGCGAAATGCAAAAAAGAGTATATCAAAATAAATTAAATAAAGGATTTAATGTAACAGATGTACCAAAAGAATTCTGTTATTTATATGGTGAAGTAGCAGAAGCATATGATGCATATCTAAAAGGAAAAGAGGATTTAGGAGAAGAACTTGCAGATGTTGCAATCTATCTACTAGGACTTTCTGAAATACTAGGATATGACTTAAAAGAGCAAGTTGAATATAAAATGGCTAAAAATGAAAAAAGAATATATAAAGAAGTAAATGGTGCTCATATAAAAATTGAAGGAGATAAATAGATGTATTTTATGTACATCTATTTATTATTTTTGCTTGAAATAAGGCATATTTTGTAGTATTATATATATGTTAATATTTAAGGAGAAAATATGGAAAAGATAAATATAAATGAATTAACATTTGAAGAATTAGAGAAATTTATAGAGGAGCTTGGAGAGAAAAAATTCCATGCACGTCAAATATTTAAATGGATACATAGAGAAAAAGTTTTAGATTTTGATCAAATGACAGATATATCTAAAGCATTAAGAGAAAAATTAAGAGAAAGAACATATATATTAGAATTAAAAGTGTTAGAGTGTCAAGTATCTAAAAAAGATGGTACAATGAAGTTTTTAATTGAACTTCCAGATCATAATGCTATAGAATCAGTTCTAATGAAATACAATCATGGAAATACTATTTGTGTATCATCACAAGTAGGATGTAAAATGGGATGTAAATTCTGTGCTTCAACAAAAGAAGGGTTCGTAAGATCACTTCTTGCATCTGAAATTGAAGGACAATTATTAACTGTAGAAAGATATAGTGGAGAAAAAATTTCTAATATAGTATATATGGGAATAGGTGAACCTCTAGATAATTATGATAACGTTATAAAATCAATAAGACAAATTAATTATCCTTTAGGTTTAAATATAGGTGCAAGACATATTAGTTTATCTACATGTGGTCTTGTTCCAAATATATATCGTTTAGCAGAAGAAAATATACAATGTACACTTTCTATATCACTTCATGCTACAACAGATAAAAAAAGAAGAGAAACAATGCCTATAGCAAATAAATATACAATAAAAGAAATATTAGATGCTTGTAAAGAATATATTAGATTAACAGGTAGAAGAATATCTTTTGAGTATGCTTTAATTTATGGTCAAAATGATTCTAGAGAAGATGCACTAGCTTTAGCTAAACTTCTTCGTGGAATGATAGCTCATGTAAATTTAATACCAGTAAATGAAATTAAGAACGGAATATATAAAAAAGCACCAGAAAAAAATATTGAAAACTTCATGAATACTTTAAATTCTTGTGGTGTTGTAACTACAGTAAGAAGAGAGCTTGGATCAGATATTGATGCAGCTTGTGGACAATTAAGAAAAAAATATATCGACAAGACAGATCAATTTGAAGGTAAAAAATACACAAAAAGTGAGGAATAGGTGAAAAGGCTTGAAAAAAGTTTTCTTTCTTTGATATAATACAAAATAAGAGGTGAAACAATGAGATATACAGCTAGAACAGATATTGGACAAAAAAGAGAAAATAATGAAGATTTTTTATTTGCAAAGATATATGATGAAAATACTGCATTATTTGTAGTTGCAGATGGATTAGGTGGATATTCTAGTGGAGAAGTTGCAAGCCAAATGGCGGTTAATTCTATTAAGGATAACTTTGAACTTAATCTAGATGTGTTAAGAGCATCAGATGAAGAAAAAATTAAGCAATTTTTCAAGCAATTAATAATAGTAACAAATGATAAAGTATTCGACGTACAAAAATCAAATAAAAAGTACAATGGAATGGGTACTACTATTACACTAGTAGGTAAGATAAATGGTAAGTTATACTACGAATCTGTTGGTGATAGTAGATTATATTATATCGATGCTAATAAAGAAAATATAGAACAAATTACAGTAGATGATACATACGTTAATGAACTACTAAAGAAGAAATTAATAAAGAAAAGTGAAGTTGAAAATCACCCTCAAAAACATATGTTAACAAAGGCAATTGGTATTTTCAATAAAATAGATACACAAGTTGATATATTAAATAAGAAATCTGGTTACATGATATTATGTACAGATGGTCTTACTAATATGTTAACAAGCGAAGATATTTTACAAACAGTTAGATTAAATAGATTTTTAGCACTATCAGATATATTTGTAGATAATGCAAATAGAAATGGTGGTACAGATAATATAACTGTAATAGTTGTAGAAATATAAAGGGGAGTCATTTATGGAATTGATAGGTAAAATCCTTGCTGGGAGATATGAAATAATTGAAAAAATCGGCGAAGGCGGAATGGCCTACGTGTTTAAAGCAAGAGATAGTCTTTTAAACAGATATGTAGCTGTTAAAGTACTAAAAGATGAATATTCTAAAGACGAAGTTTTTGTAACGAGATTTAGAACGGAAGCACAAAGTGCTGCTTCACTTATACATCCAAATATAGTATCTGTATTTGATGTAGGTGAAGATAAAGGTGTAAGTTTTATTGTAATGGAGCTTTTAGAAAGTAAAACACTTAAGGATTATATCCAATTAAAAGGTGCACTTTCAAGTGATATTACATTAAAAATAGCAGCACAAATAGCATCAGCTTTAGAAGCCGCACACAAAGCACATATAGTACACAGAGATATAAAACCACAAAATATAATATTAAATCAAAACTTAGTAGCAAAAGTTACAGATTTTGGTATTGCAAAAGTATCAAATGCAACTACTGCAACAATAACAAGCTTTGGGAAAACAATGGGATCAGTACATTATTTTTCACCAGAACATGCTAAAGGTGGATATACAGATGCTAAATCTGACCTTTACTCATTAGGTGTTGTAATGTATGAAATGGCAACAGGTAAATTACCTTTTGATGCTGAATCTGCTGTTTCGGTTGCTCTAAAACATATACAAGAAGAACCAGTAGAGCCAAAAGAAGTAAATCCTAATGTAACAACTGCATTAAATCAAATAATATTAAAAGCAATGGAAAAATCTACTGCTAATAGATATCAATCAGCAACAGAAATGCTAACAGATATTTCTATAGCTTTATCTAAACCTGGTACTGGACTTGTAGCAAGACCGCAAAGTTCAATTGAGGCAGGAGATACACAAGTTATCCCAATTCTAACAGATGTTGAACAAGAAAATCTTGTACCAAATGTTAGAACTAGACAAACAAATGGTTCTCGTTCAGCATATACACCAACTGCAAGAGAAGCTAGAGTTATTGAAGAAGAAAAAAGAACTACTAGTGATAGACTAGAAGAGCTTAAAGCTAAAAAGAAGAAAAAGACATTAACAGTTGTGGCTATATTTGCAGTATTAATAATAGTTGTTGGAGCTTTTTCAGGATACTTTATTAGTAAAATAATAAATAATGGAAAAGAAGAAGAAATTGAAATACCAAATTTACTAGGTAAAAACTTTGAGGAAATTAGAACTGAATATGAAGCAAAGGGTATTACAGTTCATCAAACTAGTGCAGAATATAATACAGAATACGAAGAAGGTCAAATAATGAATCAAAGACCAGAAGCTGGAACTAAAACTACAGATAAAAATATCTATGTAGAAGTAAGTAAAGGTACAAAACTTGTAAAAGTAACAAATATTGAAGGAAAAGATATTAAAGTTGCTAAATATGAACTAGAGAATACACTTGGATTTATAGTTGAACAAGAAGAAGAAATTTCAGACACAGTTGCGGCTGGCCTTGTAATATCTCAAGAATATAAAGATGAAGAAAGACCATACGGTAGTATAATAAAATTAAAAGTAAGTTCTGGAGATGGAAAAGCTAAAGTTGTTGTACCAACTGTTGTTGGAAAAACTGTAACAGAGGCAAAAAAAGCTTTAGAAGATTTAAAACTTAAAGTTGAAATAGAATATGGAGAAGATGAAGCAAAACTCAATGGTACAGTGCTTGCTCAATCTTATCCACAAAACTCTGTTTTAAAAGAAGGAGATTTAATAAAACTTACTGTAAATAGAAGAATAATAAATAAAACTGTAACAGTAACAGGTATTCCAGAAGGAACAGTTCAATCAGAAATAACTGTTAAAGTAAGTGTTGATGGTGGAGTTATGAATAACACTACATTTACTTATGATGATGAAAAAGGTGAATTATCTTTCACAATAGATGGATACGAAAAAGTAAGTTATAATATTATGATTAATGGCTCTTTAATTAAGAGTGGAGAAGAAAATTTCTAAAAAATAGATAGAAAAAAAGAAAAGTGCAATTCATTTGCACTTTTTTTGTCTTTTTGATTGCAAATCGTTTGCATCCATGTTACAATAGGGGCGTACTTGAAAATATATTACTATTCAGACTAAAATAGGTATTATTGCTAAATAATTATAAGGCTAAAAGATTAATTTTTTCTATATAATATATGTATAATTATTTGCAAAAAAATTATTAAAAAGGAGGAGTGTCTTATGATGAACTATTTAAAATCTTCAATTTCAATTTCATCGTATGATGGATGTACTATAGGATGTACATATTGTATTTTAAGTGGATTCGAAGACAGAGAAAAGGTAAAAAAGATTGCAGATGAAGAAGCACTAGTAAAACGGACTATTAGAGTTTAGATTATACACCGAAGAAATCCCAATAACTGTAAATAACCAAACAGAGCCCTTCTTAAACAAAGAAGTGACAGAAAGTACACTAAGAATTCTTAAAGCCATGGAGACTCGAGGCATGAAAAATCCTGTAATGTTAATTACAAAAGGATATATTAGTGAAGAACTAGCACAAAGACTAGCAAACATAAATTTAGAAATACTTGTAATGTATACTTTTTCAGGAATTTCAGAAATTATGGAAAATAGAAAGGAATCATTACAAATTAAGAGTATGGAAAATATTTCTAAGCACAAGAATCTAAAACTAATTAATTATTACAGACCTGTAATAGAGGGGATAAACAGTGACGCAGAAACTATAGAAAGAGTAGCAAAAATTGTAACTAAGTATTGTAGAGCAAGTATAATATCTGGTATCAGACTAAATAAACATCTATGTAATATGTTAGGTGCAAAAGATATAACTTTACCAGAAGAATATGATCCAGATCACAAAGTATTACTTCCAGAGACTTTTAAAAGAATTAACGATATATTTGAAAAAGTAGATTGTAACTATCCAACTTTTAAAAAGACATCTTGTGGAGTAAGTTATCTTTTAAATAGACCAGACTACAATGGACATAGTGCAAGAATATTTTATTGTAAACCAAGTTGTAAAAGCTATGCTATATGTATAGGAACAAACAAAATTGGATTTTGCAAACCAAACTGTCCAAATTACAAGATTTGTAAAGAGGAAAGTGAAAAACCAATTACATCAGAGTATTTTAGAGAACTATTAAAGTTAATAGATGCACCAAACGCACATTTTGAAATATTGGAGCATTATATTAAACTTGATGGTACATACTGGCAAGAAGAAGTATCATTCTTAAGACATAAATGCAAAAAGAATGTAAAGGCAGATAAATTGTTAAAAAGACCAGATGAAGCTAAACTTGGTGAATTATAGATTGGAGGTATTTTTATGGTTAAATCAAAAGCATGGGATTGGAATAATCTAAATCATGAAACTAGAAGAGAATTATGGCTTGAACCATCTATTGAATCATACTATTTAGTTAATAGATGGAAAACACAAAAGAAAAAGTCTTTTTTAGACTTAGGATGTGGAATTGGAAGACATACAATACAGTTTGCTAAAGCTGGATTTAAGACTACAGCAGTAGATTTATCTGTTGAAGCATTAAGGCAAACTAAAGAATGGGCTGATGAAGAAAATTTATTTATTAATGTTAAATATGCAGATATGCTAGACTTACCATTTGCAAATAATTGTTTTGATTGTATATTATGTAGAAATGTTATTTCACATACTGATACACAAGGTATAATGAAGATTATAGATAAGATATACGATATGTTAAAAGCTGATGGTGAATGTTTCTTAACATTAGGTTCTAAAAATGCTAGTACTTTTAATGATCCAAAAAATGAATATATAGATGAAAATACTAGAGCAAGAATGGATGAGGGTCCTGAAAGGGGCATACCACATTTTTATGCAGATATGGATATAATACCGGAGTTATTTAAAAACTTTGAGATAATAGATTTATATCAAACACAAGAATTTCATAAAGATGAAAATGGAAATTATATAAGTTTTTGGCATTATAATCTTTTAATAAAGAAAATTTAGAAAAGGAGAAAAAGAAATATGGATAATTTGTTAGTAGTTGTTTCTGGGCCCAGTGGTGGCGGAAAAGGCACTATTATCAACAAGGTGTTAGCTAGAAATGAACAATGTACAAAAAGAATATCCACATTTACTACTAGGCCAAAAAGACCAAATGAGAGTGAAAACGAGCAATATCATTTTATTAATCAAGACTTATATGATAAACTAGAAGAACAAGGGCTTCTAATGGCAAAATCTAAAGTTGATGGTTATTCATATCGGTGCACCAATCCTTGATATGTCAAATCCCGAATATCAAGGAAAATATCTTTTACTAGATATGGGAGCTAAAGGCGCTAGAGAATTTAAAGCGAAATATAAAAATGCTATATTTGTATATGTTATACCACCAACTAAGGAAAGACTTGTAGGACAAATGACAGGAAGACATCCGGATAGATTTGCTAGAAATAAAAGACAAATAGCAAATGCAATGGAAGTTTGTGACTGGTTAATAATAAATGATGATAGAGATGAGTCTGCTCAAGTTTTAGAAAGAATTATGGGAATAATAAAAAGGTATGGTCAAGATTTAGATAATATACCTCAAGAAGATTTAGAATTTTTATATTCTCATAACTTTCATAATAAGCAAAACAGAAAGTTTCTAGAAAGATTTTATGATGATGTGTCATATCCTGACCAAAGAGAAATATAAATTGAGGAGGTATTGGTATGAAAGAATTAGATAAATGGGTGGATGTTAGAAAAAAACAAGTAAGAGAAGTAATAGATATGGACTTAACTATTGTAGAGGATAAAGAACTAAATTCATATATTACTTTAAAAGAAGTAAAAGAGGTAGAATCACCTCACAGAATACCAGTAAATGGTAAATGGATAACTAAACTAGATAAAGGTTATACAATAATAGAATATTCACCACTAGATAAGCTATATAATGTAAGAGTTCATATTAATGATAAAATGGAAATCTTAGAATATTATTTTGATATCATATTAGAACATGAAATAAGAGAAATAGATGGAGAAAAAGTACCATTTTATAATGATTTATACTTAGATGTAATATTTTATCAAATACCTGCAACAAGAACTCTACCATTTATAATTTTAGATGATAGAGATGAGTTAAAAAGTGCATTAAAAAGAGAAAAAATAGATGAAGAACAATATGACCTTGCATATAGTATTGCAAATGACCTTATGGAAGAAATTCTAAGAGGTGAAAATAAATTTGTAAATAGAGGACTAGAAGATTATCTAAAATATAGAAAGAACAGATAAACTTAAGAAGAAGCTTTTAATGAAGCTTCTCTTTTTTTATCTTGAAATAAAAGAGAATTTATAGTATTATATAATAGTAATTTAGGAGAGAATATGGATATAATAGCAAAAGTAATTAGAATAGATTTAGATTTATATATTTTAAATGTTGAAGGAACAGATAAAATTATAGCAGCTAAATTAAGAGGAAATATTAAGAAAAAAGAAAATGTTTTAGTTGGAGATATGGTACGTGTAGAACAAGCAGGAGAAGATTATATGATTAATTCTGTACTTGAAAGAAATAATTCTTTAATTAGACCACCTGTAAGTAATATAGACCAAATGATAATTGTAGTATCAGTTGGAGCACCTGTACCAGATTATATATTATTAGATAAACAAATCGTACTTTGTATGTCTAAAAATATAACACCAATTATTTGTGTAAATAAAATAGATCTTGCACAAGATGATGAAACAGCTAAAAATGATATAGAATATATAAAAAATGTTTATGGAAAACTTGGTATAAAAATAGTTTATACAAGTGCTAAGCAAAAACAAGGACTTGAAGAACTAAAAGAATTACTTGTAGGTAAAACATCTGCATTTTCAGGTAATTCTGGTGTAGGTAAGTCTTCTATTACACAAGAAATATTAGATAATGCAGAAGAATTATTAGAAATAGGAGATATAGGTAAGAAAAGTAAAAGGGGAAAACATACTACAAAGTCTGTTAACCTTTATACTTTAGAAAATAATACATATATATTAGATACACCAGGATTTTCAAGTTATGAACTTTATGATATAGAACATAAAGATTTAAGAAAATATTATATTGAATTTGAAGATATACATTGTACATATGATGACTGTATGCATGTAATAGAAAAAGAAGATGTTTGCGCTATTAAAACAAAAGTACAAGATGGAACAATAGATAAAGGCAGATATGAGAGATATGTATATATTTATGAGAAACTAAAAGAAAAATATGATAGAAAATATAAATAGGCCTAGTGCCTATTTTTTATATTAATCTTGTAATTTTTCCTTGAATTATTAAGATAAGTATAGTAATATTAAAATAGCGTTAAATGAGGAGGGAAATATATGAAAAATCTATCTATTTCTATTTTAAATGTAGAAAATATACCTTATTTCTTAGGAAAACTAAAAGAAATAGAAACCAAACTACAAAAAAGAAAAATAGATAATCTTTTAGATATAACTATACATTTTGATGTTATGGATAATAAATTTGTACCTAACAATGGTATAGATATAGAAAAGATAAAAGTAGTTAAAGAATATGGATATTATATGGATACTCACTTAATGGTAGAAAAACCAATAGAGGATGACTATATAGATAAAACTATAGAATATGGTTGTAATGATATAACAATACATTATGAAATAGAAAATTTTGAAAATGTACTAAAATATTTAATAGATAAAAAGAAGAAACTAAACGGAAATTTAAAAATAGGTGTTTCAATAAAACCTAAAACGGACATATTAGTATTAGAGAAATATATAAAAGATATAGATAAAGTTCTTGTTATGTCTGTTGAACCTGGATTTGGCGGACAAAAATATATACCAGATGCTACAGAAAAAATTGAAGCTCTAAAAAATAAATATAAAGATATATTTGTTCAAGTAGATGGTGGAGTAAATAAAGATACTTTCCATTTACCAGTAAGAGCTAACTGCGATAGTGCTGTAGTTGGTAGTTATTTAACAAAAAATGTAGATGTTTTAGAGGATAATTTAAATATTTTAAATATAATAAAAGGAATAGAAGAGCAGCCTAAAGAGGCAAATATTGAGTTTGAATCTAGAACATTACAAACACAAAAAGGTGGTTATGCACAAGGAGATATTTTATTAGGAATTAAAGTTCCAAGACTTCGCAAACTATCAAAGATGTGGTATAATATAGTTTCATTAAATACTCTAAGTTATTTTATAAAATCAGATATTCATGATTATAGAAGATTTGCTGTATTTTGTTTAGTTAATATGGTAAATGAGAATAATAAGAGTGTAATAAAAGAGTTTATAGATGAAAATATTGTATATTTAAATAATTGGGATTTAGTAGATGCATGTGTCCCTATTTGTATAGGAAAACAAATAAAAAATGAAAGTGATGAATATATTTATTCTATATTGAGAGAATACACTAAATTAGAAAATATTTGGACTAAAAGAATAGGTATAGTATCTTTACTATATATAGCCAAGGAAAATAGAAAAGAAGTGGTATTTAAAGCGATTGATGATGTCTTTTATGAAGATTTTCATTTATTCCAAAAAGCTTCTGGTTGGGTTTTAAGAGAGTTATATAAAGTGAATCCTAAAGATACACTAGAGTATTTAGTTAATAAAAATAAATATAAAAAAATACCAAGTATTTTAAAATCATATGCTACAGAAAAGATGAGCATACAAGAAAAGAACAAACTAAAATAAGGAGAGGATAAGTTATGAAAAAAATTGCAATTATGACAGCAGGTGGAGATTGTGCAGGTTTAAATAGTGCTATTAAATCTATAGTAATGACTGCCAACACTCAAGGAATTGAAGTAATAGGAGTTATGGATGGATACATCGGATTTGTTGAAGGAAGATATATTCCATTAGACTCAGAAGTAGTAAGAAGTATTGAAATAAAAGGTGGAACAATGCTTGGTTCATCTAATAAAGAATGTCCATTCCACTATTATAATAAAGAAACAGGAGAGTTTGAAGATAGAGTAGATGAAGGAATTGAAAAATTAAGAGCTCAAGGTGTAGAAGGAATGGTTATCATCGGTGGAGATGGTACACTAGATTCTGCAAGAGTAATTTACGAACATGGATTACCAGCAGTAGGAATTCCAAAAACAATAGATAATGATATGTCAGCATCTGAACCAACAATAGGTTTCCAAACAGCTATTGATGCTGCAGTTGATGCTATAAGAAAATTAATAACTACTGCATATTCTCACAGAAGAGTAATGGTAGTTGAGCTTATGGGAAGAACATCTGGATATTTAACACTTTATGCAGGATTTGCATCAGGTGCAGATATCATACTTTTACCAGAGCAAGACTATAGTTTAAAAGTAGTTTGTGACAGAGTAAAAGAAATAATGGAATCAGGAAAAAGATACGTTATAATTGCAATTTCTGAAGCAGCAAAAGAAAAAGATGGAGAAGAAACAATTGCTAAAATTGTTAAAGATAGTTTTGAACAAAAGAGATATGGTGGTGTATCTCAAAAATTAGCAGCTGAAATAGAACAACTAACTGGATATGAAACAAGAGCAACAATTCTTGGACATATTCAAAGAGGTGGAGAGCCTACTACTTCAGATATAATCTTAGGAGCAAGACTAGGAAATGCTGCTTGTAACCTATTAATAAATGGAGAACCAGGATATATTGTTGGTATCAAAGGTGGAAATGTTGTTAAAATGGCATTCCCTAAAGATAGAGTACCAAGATTATTAGATATGAACAACGATGATCTTTGCAGAACAGCAAGAGATATGGGAGTATGTTTTGGTCAAGAGTAGAAATACAAATTTAAGAAACACATTACAAAAATGTAATGTGTTTTTTTCATCTTCTTAGATATATAATAAAAAATCGAACTTTTGTTTGACAATAAAAAATCGTTATGATATAATTTAACAAACATTAGTTTGAAAGGGGAATGAATATGAGTGAAGCTACTTTAAATGCACAAGAGCAAAGAGTACTAGAATATATAAAAGAACAAATTAAGGATACAGGTTATCCACCATCAGTAAGGGAGATATGTGCAGCATTAGGATTTAAATCTACATCATCTGCACACCAATATATTTGGAGACTTGCTGAAAAAGGATATATAGACAAAGGAGATTTAAAAACAAGAGCAATAAGAGTTGTTGGAAGTGAATCAACAATATCTGTTCCAATAGTTGGAAAAGTTGCAGCAGGTGAACCAATACTTGCTACTGAAAATATAGAAGACTATATGTCTATTGGAGAAAGTTTCTTTACAAAAGATGCTTTAAAAAATGATAATTTCATCTTAAAAGTACAAGGCGAAAGTATGATTAATGCTGGAATAAATAACGGAGACTATATAATAGTTTCTAAACAAGAAACAGCAAGAAATGGACAAATTGTTGTAGCTATGATAGATGGTGAAGCAACAGTTAAAACTTTCTATAAAGAAAGAGATTATGTTAGATTACAACCAGAAAATGATACAATGGAACCAATTATAGTTAAAGATGTACAAATACTTGGAAAAGTAATTGGATTATTTAGAAAAATATAGAAAATAAAATGCACCTTATGGGTGCATTTTTTTGTTTTAAAATTAATTAAAATATAGTATTTTAAAATTTAAATAAGTATGATAGAATTAAGTAAATAGGAATTTGTTGAGGAGTTGAAAAATATGAAAATTATAAATGATCAATTTAAAATCGATGGTAAGAGTGTTCTAAATTATTATGAAATAAAAGCAAATAAATCCAAATTATTATTGCTTCATGCTCAAGGAACTAATTCATTAAGTTTTATGAACGTAATTGATAAATTATCAAAACATTTTCATATTTATTTAGTTGATTATTACGGACATGGAAAAAGTTCTTTTAATCGAGAAAAATATAATTTGATTGACATTGCAAATGATATTATTAGATTTATAGAACAAGTGATTAAAGATAATGTTTCAGTTTTAGGGCATTCTTCTGGTGGACTTATTGCTTCATACATTGCATCGAATTGCGAATTGTGCTCTGGACTTATATTAGAAGATCCACCATTTTTTTCAAGTGTTGGAGATAGAAGATTTAATACATACAATTATGTAGATTTATCAACTGTATGTCACAATTTCATATATCAAGACAAAATAAAAGATTTTGTATATTATTATTTTGTAAATCAATATTGTTGGAATTTCTTTCCCGATGATTCTAGAGAAAAAATTAGAACAAAGTTGGGAGTTCTTGCATTAAAATATAGAGAAAAACACCCAGATAAAAATTTAAAAGTAATGTTTTGGCCTAAGAAATTTTTAGAAGCATTTAGAGGAATACAAAATTATGATCCTTATTTTGGAGAAAGTTTTTATAATGATTCATTTAATTCAAATGTTGATTATAAAAAAATACTGTCAAATATAAAATGTGAAACATTGTTTTTGAAAGCAAAAACAACTATTGGTGATGATGGTTTAATTCAAGGTGCTTTAACTGATGAAGATTTAGAACAAGTAAATAAATTAATTAGTAATATGGATATAGAACGATTTGATTGTGGTCATGGTATTCATGTTGATAAACCAAAACAATTTGTAAAAGCATTAATAAGAAAATAACAAATTACAATTTAGTGATTTGTTAGAAAAATAGTAAATTTGTAGGGGGAATTTAGAATGAAAAAAGAAAAAAATAGATTTGAAGTGAAAAAAGCAACTGGTTTAACCTTTGGAAAAATAATTGTTGATACGGAAACAGGAGTAAATTACTTATATTATTTTTCTGGAATAAGAGGAGAATTAATGGGTGGTGGTTTAACTCCACTTTTAAATGCAGATGGAAGTGTTGTTGTTACTAAAGAATAAATTACAAATTTAGTAATTTGTTAGATAAATAGTAATTTATGGAGGGAGATTATGGATAAAGAAAAAAATAAAATGAAAAATTTTCTAAAAATAGTTTTGAAACTAATTCTTACTGGAGTTGCATTATATATAAGTTATATAGTAGCAATAGTTTTATTATTAATTCTTAGTTTAATAAAAATAAATGTTGCTTTAATAGTATGGAGTGTTTTATTATTACCAAGTATATTATTAATTATGATATATTCAAAAAATAAAAAAAGAGATTTAAAAAGATGGGGAATATTTATTTTTCTTTTTGTTTTACTTTTCGGAATTAACATAGGTATAAATAAATATGAAGAAAGCCTAACTATAAAAACAAATGTAAATATAGATTGCAATGAATATTTACCATTTGTAGAAGAATCAAAAATTGTAAAATTAGATCATGAAGCGAGCTTACAACTCACAGATAACTTACCAAGATTAGATGGCGCTGCTGCTGTATTTCCAGTTTATTCAGCTTTTGTTAATGCAACTTATCCAAATACAGTTAGTTTAAATGATGGAATATTTGAATATAGAAATACTGTAAGAGGTTACAGATCATTAGCATTAAAAGAATCAGATTTATTTTTTGGAGCACTTCCATCAAAAGAACAAATAGATTTTGCAAAAGAACAAGGAAATGAATTTGAATATACAGAAATAGCAAAAGAGGCTTTTGTATTTTTTGTACACAAAGATAATCCAGTTGAAAGTTTAACTACAGAAGAAATTAAGAAAATCTATTCAGGAAAGATTACTAATTGGAAAGAAGTTGGCGGAAAAGATGAAGAGATTATAGCATTCCAAAGAAACGAAGGTAGTGGAAGTCAAAGTATGCTAATTAGATTTATGGCAGGAACACCAATTATGGATGCACCAACAGAACAAGTAAATGATCTTATGGTTGGCATAATAGATCAAGTTTCAGATTATAAAAATAAAACAAATTCTATAGGATTTTCATTTAGATATTATATGGAAGGAATTATAAAAAATCCTAACGTAAAGATATTAAAAGTTGATGGAATAGAACCAAATGTTCAAAATATTAAAAATGATAAATATCCAATAACAACATCTCTTTATGCAGTAACTTATAAAAATAACGACAATGAAAATGTACAAAAACTTTTAGATTGGATTCTATCAGACGAGGGACAAGAGATAATAGAAAAAACTGGATATGTTGGAATAAATTAATAATATAAATTACGAATTTAGAGGAGAATAAAAATGAAAATAATAACTATATGCGGAAGTTTAAAATTTCAAAAAGAAATGATGGAAATAGCAGAGAAAATGAGTAAACAAGGTAATTGTGTTCTTACACCTGTATATCCAGTTAGTACAGATAAAAATAGTTATACTGAAGAAGAAATAAAAATAGTGGGACAAATGCATTTTGAAAGAATAAAATTATCTGATGCTATATTAGTAGTAAATGTAGACAACTATATCGGTAATAGTACTAAAAGAGAAATAGAATTTGCAGAGTCTTTAGGGAAAGAAGTTATTTATTATACAGACTTAAAGTTTATAAAATAAAGAAAGGTTAGAAAAGTTAAATTAAGGTAATTTAGTTAAAGGAGGTAGATTTATGATTATTTTAATGGAAGGTATAGTAATGTGTTTTGTATTACTAATTACTTGTGTAATTGGTATAGCTAATGGTCCTGTAGGACTAGTTGTATTATACGAACAAGATGTTCAAGATAGAGTTGTAGAACTTGGATATACAACTAAAAAGAAAATTAATAAAAGTTTTATCATTACATGTATAGCATTATTCTTACCAATGATAGTGCTAGTACCATTTATGGTATATTATATAAATGGGGCAGTAGGATTTTGGAATGGATTTTGGCAAATGAGTATAATTTATTGGATATCCGGATTATTTGATAGATTCTTTATTGATTGGTATTGGGTTGGAAAAACTAAAGCTTGGGAAATACCAAATACAGATGATTTAAAACCATATATTCCTAAAAATGTACTTATCAGAAAATGGATAGGAACAATATTTGTTTATCCACTTTTTGCCGCTATAATTGCAGGAATAATGACTTTAATATAGTAGAAAGAACGGGGGGAAGAATATGAGCAAAACAATAGTAACTTATGAAACATTTCATGGTAGTGCTAAAAAAGTAGCACAAATAATTTCAGAAAAATTAAATTGTAAATGTATCAATGTAGATACACCATTTGAAGCAGAAGATTTAAGAGAAATAGATAATATAGTGTTAGTATTTAATTTTAGAGGACCATATACTGCACAACTAACAAAATTATATTTAAGTAGAGTTAAAGAACAACTAAAAACTAAAAACGTAATTTTAGTAGGAGAAGGATTATTCTCAAAAAAAGAATTCCCAGTTGTTGCTGGTGAAATTAATAAAAACAATCCATCTAAAACATTTAGTATATTCTTTGTTAATGGACAATTAAGAATGGAAACTTTATTTCCAGAAGAAAGAGCATTATTAAAGAAGTTTAGTGAAATAACAGGTATGGAAATAAAAGATATGGGAGAATTAGATTTAGCTAAAGCAGAAGAAGTGGCTGCTGAAATTGAAAGACTAATTGATACAGATGAGTTTAAAGATACAAGAAAAACAGAAATTGAAGAAGATGAGAATGCTGGTAAAACTAAATGGATTTGTCCAGTATGCGGATATATACATTATGGGGACAACCCACCAGAGACATGCCCATTATGTGGTGTACCAGGTAGTATGTTTAAGAAAGAAGAAGCATAAAAATATGCTTCTTTTTTTTTTAATTCTACTATAAGTTTAGTATAAAAAAGCTAAGTAAACTAACAGTAGATTGACTAAATTTAGTATCCATATTAAAATTATCTTGAGGTGAAAAAATATGAACAATGAAAAGTTTGGTAATTTTATATCTGAACTTCGTAAAGAGAAAAATATGACACAAAAAGAGTTAGCAGATAAGTTAAACTTAACAGATAAAGCCATATCAAAATGGGAGAGAGGGTTAAGTTTCCCAGATATAACACTTTTAGAACCTTTATCTCAAGCATTAGATATAACAATAGTAGAGCTTATAAAAGCAGAAAAAATGCAAAATGGTGAGAATACAGAGATAGAAGAAGTAGTTAATGAAACAATTAAAATATCTAAAAATGAAGTATATAATACTAAGAAGAAATCTAAAATTATTATTATTTCTTTATGTGTTTTAATGATTATATATATCATAATATCGTCATTACTGAATATTTTTCCTAGATATGGTGAAGATTTAAAATATTCACAAGAATATATTATTGGACAAGGCAATATTGTAGGAGAAGTTAAAATAGAAAAATTTGAAGAAAGAGGCTCAGTATATTCGATTGGTGCAAATAAATATGGATATGCAGTTTTTAAAGATCCAGATAAGGCATTTAAAACTTTAAAAAGAGAATATTCAGATGCTATAAGATTAATACAAAGAGAGTTTAATTTATTACCTTTAACAAAAGCAACAATTCAACTGTATAAGACTTATGGAAGACAAGTAACAACTGGGACAAAAGAAGAAAAAGAGGCGGCAAGATTTGTAGCACAATTTATGGATATTTTTGAAAATAGTTTTAAATAAAAAATAGAGAGTAAGATTTAATCTTACTCTTTTTTCACGTTATTTTAGCATTCTCATACACTATATTAGGAGGTGTGAAATGCTAGATAACTTAAATGTGGGACTTGGTATAACAGGTTCTTTTTGTAATTTCCCGAGAATTAAATCTTTAATTGATGCGTTAAAAAAAGAAAGAGTAGCTAAGATAATACCAATAGTATCTTTAGTTACTAATACATATGATACAAGATTTTTTGTAAAAGATAATTTTTTAGAAATGCTAGAGAGAGAAACTGGAGAAAAAGTAATAGATAATATAGTGGCAGCAGAACCCTTAGGACCTAAAGATATGATGGATATTATGGTAATAGTACCTTGTACTGGAAATAGTGTAGCTAAACTTGCAAATGGTATTACAGATACTGCTGTTCTAATGGCCACAAAAGGACATATAAGGAACAATAAACCAGTTGTAATAGGAATATCTACTAATGATGGATTAGGAGCTAATTTTAAAAATATAGGGCTATTATATGATACAAAGAATTTCTATTTTGTACCATTTAAACAAGATGATTATAAAAAGAAACCTAAATCATTAGTTCTAGATTATGATAAAGTAATGGACACTATAAAACTTGCTTTAAATGGTGAACAAATACAACCACTTCTTGTTTGACAAATCTTAAAAACTCATATATACTTTTAGTGGTGAGATTATGAGTAGAGAATTTTCAAATATAATCATTTTTAACAATAATACAATAGATTTCATAGCCGAGAAATTAGAGAAAATGATTATAGATTTAGAATATACAAAATGTGAAAAAGATGAAGCGAAAATTAAAATAGATATAATACAAGATGATCAAAACAACATATGTCTTGTATCATCTGAATATTTTGCTTTTAGTGACTTGGCGACAAATAAAAGTTTAATTAGAAAAATAGCTAAAAGAGTAGCACAAGATACTTTTATGGTATCATCTAAAGAAGATGTTGCAGTTGTAGAAAAATATAGTTTTAATAAAAGAATATATGATTACATAGCGCTAGGAGATGAATCTAAATTAGATGAACTAGGATATAACGAGTCATATGCAATGTATATGGAACCAATAGTATGGTCTAATCATTTTGTAGGTAGAAATACACTTGCAGATTTAAATAAGATACTAGAACAAAGAAAAACATATTTTGAAAATTATGAAGTTTTAGTAGATATGTTAAAATTATATGGAATAAAATTTGAACTTGTAACATATAACTATAATGTAAATAGTGAAGTCAATGGTACAGTTAAAAGAGAACTGTTTTTTAAATAATATAAACATAAAAAATCCTTGATATTATTCAAGGATTTTTATTTGACTAATATATTAACATATTATTAAATAGATTTACTAACATGAAATCATTTAATGAATGTGTGTTAAATATCTTATTGTGTGAAATTATAGTTTTTAACTTAGCAAAGAATATTTGCATAAAGTTATATTTTTTTACATTACATTTATTTTTTTCTGTTATACAGAATAGTTTTCCAAAAACGTAATGATAATTTAGCTCGTAAGCTATTTCTTTGTTGTTATATTGTATTATAACTCCGATCACAATTTTCCTGTAAAACAGGCTCCATGTCATTGCTTAAAAAAAGTTTTTTAACTCTTAAATTTTGGTTCATAATCATAACCCTCCTCAATTTTTAAACTATACTTATATTCTACCACACTTAACATAATATGTAAAGTGTAATTAATATATAAAAAAGCAAAATATACCTTTATTTTATGTTAAATTTATGGTATAATACCATGTGTATTAAACAAGGAGGACTCTTAATATGAATATAGGACTTGTTACTCTAGGATGTACTAAAAACCAAGTAGATAGTGAAATGATACTTGGCGTATTTAAATCTCAAGGATTTAATATAGTAAATCAAGTAGAAGAAGCAGATATTATAGTAGTAAATACATGTGGTTTTATTGAATCTGCAAAACAAGAAGCTATCGATACAATATTTGAGATGGCAGAATATAAAGAATATGGAATATGTAGAGCATTAATAGTTACAGGATGCTTAGCTAAAAGATATAAAGCAGATATACTTAGACTTATGCCTGAAGTAGATTTGTGTATAGGAGTAGATGAATACGATAGATTACCAGAAATTTTATCAGAATTTTTTAGTCAAAATAAATTACTAGATCAATGTAAATTTTCTCATAAATTAGATTTTAATAACAGAGTTATTTCTTCAAATTATCCACTAGCATATATAAGAATATCAGATGGTTGTGATAATAGATGTAGTTATTGTGCAATACCAATGATTAGAGGTGCTTTCAAAAGCAGAAAAATGGAAGATATTTTACAAGAAGTAGAAGGATTAGCTCAAAAAGGTATTAAAGAATTTTGTATTATATCTCAAGACACATCTAAATATGGTTTGGATATTTATGGAGAATTAAAGCTTGCAGAATTATTAGAGAAAATGGCTAAAATTGAAGGAGTAAAATGGATTAGAATACTATATATGTATCTATTTGAAACTACTGATGAATTAATTGAGGAAATGGGTAAAAATAAAAAAGTTTGTAGTTATTTCGATATTCCAATTCAACATTTAAATGACGAAATGTTAAGAAGTATGAATAGACATGATAACAAGAAACTAATATATGATAGAATTGCTAAAATAAGAGAAATTGTTCCAGATGCTATACTTAGAACAACATGTATAGTAGGTTTCCCTGGTGAGACAGAAGAACAATATAACGAACTATTAGAAGGCATAAAAGAACTACAATTTGATAGACTTGGTGCATTTAGCTATTCAAGAGAAGATGATACAGAAAGTTATGATTTTGATGGTCAGTTAGAAGATGATGTTAAAGAGGCAAGACTTGAGAAATTATTTGAAACACAAAGACCTATATCTTTAGCTAAAAATAAAGAAAGAATCGGGAAAGAATATGAAGTTATAGTTGAAGATGTTTCAGAAGATGATGAGTATTTTTCTTGTAGATCAATGCTTGAAGCACCAGATGTTGATGGTAGAATATATATTAAAATAGATAAAGAATCAGCAGCTAAAGTAATAATTGGTGAATATATAAATGTAAAAATTATAGATTGTAATGATTATGATTTATTTGCAGAAATAATAGATTAGGAGGTATGTATGTACAATAAAGAGACATTAAAAAAATCTACATTATCTGAACTTAGACAGATAGCAGAAAATTTAAAACTAGATGGTTATGAAAGACTAAAGAAAGAATATTTAGTTGAAGAAATAATTAAAAATCTAGAAGATAATAATGAAATTGAAGATAAAGTAGATGTGCAAATAGAAAATCCAGAAACAGATTATATTACAGAAGGAATACTTGAAGTAATGCCTGATGGATATGGTTTTTTACGTAGTGATAACTATCTTCCTGGAAATAAAGATGTATACGTATCTCAAGTTCAAATTAGAAGATTTAAACTTGCAACTGGAGATAAATTAAAAGGTATTGCAAGATTTACAACAGACCCACAAAATAAATTCCCATCATTAATTTATGTTGATGCAATAAATGATGATAGAGTGGATATTGCTTTAAAAAGAAGATCTTTTGAAACTTTAATACCTATTTATCCAAATGAGAGATTAAGACTTGAAACTGATACTAAAGAGTACTCTACAAGAGTTATAGATTTACTTGCTCCAATAGGTAAAGGTCAACGTGGACTTATCGTTGCACAACCTAAAGCAGGTAAAACTACATTACTTAAACAAATAGCTAACGGAATATTAAAAAATAATCCAGAAGTAAAACTTATGGTATTGTTAATAGACGAAAGACCAGAAGAAGTAACAGATATTGAACGTTCAATTGATGCTGAAGTAATTCATTCAACTTTTGATGAATCACCAGAACATCATATTAAAGTATCTAAAATGGCTCTAGAAAGGGCTAAAAGACTAGTTGAACATAATAAAGATGTTGTAATACTTCTAGATAGTTTAACAAGGCTTACAAGAGCTAGTAACTTAGAAGTAGAACCTAGTGGTAAAACATTATCTGGTGGTCTAGATCCTGCATCATTACATTTTCCTAAAAAGTTCTTTGGTGCTGCAAGAAATATAGAAAATGGTGGAAGTTTAACTATTCTTGCTACAACACTAGTAGAAACTGGAAGTAGAATGGATGATATGATTTTTGAAGAATTTAAAGGTACAGGAAATATGGAAGTATTTTTAGATAGAAAATTATCTGAAAGAAGAATATTCCCAGCAATAGATATTCACAAATCTAGTACAAGAAGAGAAGATTTATTATTTGAAGGTAAAGAACAAGAATGTTCAACATATATAAGAAGATTACTATCACAATCTAATTCAAATGTTGATATGGTAGAAAAAATAATGAATATTTTAGTAAAAACTAAAAATAATGCGGAATTTATTAAAGTTTTTCTAGAAAATATTAAAAAGAAATAGACTTTTTTAAAGATTAATAATACAATTATAGTATGGAATAGAGAGGTTGATTAATATGACAGACAAAATTATAGTAGACTTTGAGGATGGCAGAAAAATTAGCGTGCCATATGGAACAACTGCAATTGATGCTGTAAAAATGGTAGAAGATAACGTAGAAGATATACTAGCATTAACAGTTAATAATGAAGTAAAATTTCAAAAATATGAATTAATAAAGGATTCAACAATAGGATTTGTAAAAATAGATACTGAAGATGGATATAGAGTATATTCTAAAAGTTTAAAAATGGTATTATATATGGCTATTACTCAGTTATTTGGTAATCAAATAGTAGATTTCCAATCAACTATTAATAGAAATCAATATTTTATAATGCCTGAATTTGATTTAACTAATGAAAAGATAGCTCAAATCAAAGAAAGAATGCAAGAGATTATAGATAAAAATTTGACTATAGAAAAAAGAGCTATGAGTGTAGATGAAGCAACTATGTATTACCAAAAATCTGGTGACGTAGATAAACTTCAAAATATGGCTAATAGAATTAAATCTTATACAAACGTATATTTTTGTGATGGATTATATAATAACTTCTATGGAGTTCTTGTTCCATCAACAGGATATTTAAAAACTTTTGATTTAAGACCTTTTAGAGATGGAGCTTTACTTGTAACTGCAGATAGAGATGGTAACATTAGTTCGATTAGAGACTCTAAACTAATAGATGCAGTAGAAGAATTCTATAAATTTAAAAGAATACTTGGTATTCCTAACATTGGAGCTTTAAATGATAAAATATTAAAGAATAATATGTTAGATACAATTCAAGTTGCAGAAGCAATACATCAAAGAAAAATTGTTGAAATAGTACAAGATATAGAAAAGAAAAAAGAAATTAAACTTATTCTTATTGCAGGCCCATCATCATCTGGTAAAACAACATTTGCTCAAAAATTAGGTGTACAATTAAGACTTACAGGATATAATCCAATTACAATTTCAATGGATAACTACTTTAAAGAAAGAGCAGATACACCAAAAGGACCAGATGGTAAATATGATTTTGAAACAGTTGATGCATTAGATATTGAATTATTTAATAATCAAATGAATTCATTAATAAATGGTGAGACTGTAGAATTACCAGAATTTGATTTCTTAACAGGAACTAAAAAATATAATGGTAAGTTCTTAACATTAAAACAAAAAGACGTTTTAGTTGTAGAAGGTATACATGCATTAAATCCTATACTTACTAAATTTACACCTGCTAAGAATAAATATAAAATATATATTGCACCAATTACAACATTAAACTTAGATAGTTATACAAAAGTATCATCTTCAGATACAAGATTCTTAAGACGTATGGTAAGAGATTTTGCAACTCGTGGTCATAGCGTTGAAAGAACATTTGAACTATGGGGAAATGTTAAAAAAGGTGAAGAAAAATATATATTCCCTTATGTAGAAGATGTAGATGTAATATTTAATTCAAGTATAATATATGAGCCAGCAGTTATTAAAACATTTGCTCAACCATTATTATTACAATTAGATAAATCAAGTAAATATTATGCAGAAGCAAGAAGATTATATGAATATTTAAATAACTTTTTACCTATGGAAACATCAAATATTCCAATTGACTCGTTATTAAGAGAGTTTATAGGTAATGGTTGCTTTAGTAGATAGACAATTAAGAGAGTGTATAATATCCATTATATGCTCTTTTAATTACAGAATAAAATAAAAATAATGTCATAAATTTAAAGAGGAGGTAGAATTATGTTAGAGGTATTACAGAATATAATAAGTACAAGTGAATTTCAATTATTCTTTAAATTAATACTCGTATCAGCTCTATCTGGATTAATTGGATTTGAAAGAGAACACTCTAGTAAACCAGCTGGATTTAGAACTCACGTGCTTGTGGGTATAAGTGCTGTTTTAGTAATGACATGTGGAGTAGAGCTTGCAACTAAGTATGGAAATAACGATCCATCTAGAATGCCAGCACAACTTTTATCTGGTATAGGTTTTATAGGTGCAGGAACTATACTAAGTAACGGATTTAAAGTAAAAGGGTTAACTACTGCATCAGGACTTTTAGCGGTAACTTGTATTGGTATGTGTGTAGGTGCAGGACTATATTGGTATGCAATAATTGCTACATTAATAGTATTTGTTATCTTAAAATACTCATATTTAATAAATGCTCAACTTGAACACAGTATGGAATTTAAGTTTAAAGTTTCTACTAATTTTCCAAAAGAAGTATTAGATAAAGTAAATGAACTTTTAGAAAAATATGAAGTTGAAATAAAAAAAGTAAGACTTATGGAACCAACAGAGGATGAACTAAGAGAAGAAGGATATATTCTTTATGCTTGTCGTGCAAATAGTGGTTTCAATAAAAATAAATTTTTAACAGAAATGATGGAAATCGAAAGAGTTAAGCAAGTTAACGAGTTCTAAAAACTATTCTTAACATAACAAAAAACAACCATAAAAAAGTTATAAAAAAATTAAAATAAATGCTTGCAAAAAGTATCTGTTTATAGTATATTATCTTTCAAGGGTGAGAAAAATGAGAAGAGAAAATTATGCATTACAAACAAATACTTCATTTAAAAGTAAAGCAAATTTACTTTCTATTTTTGCCCCATTAATATCAGCAGATAATAATTCATTAACATATAATTTAATTTTCGTAAAGAACACTTAATATTTTATATATTAAGTGTTTTTTTATATACATTTTTAAAGGAGGAATTTTTTTATGAAGGAGGCAAAATTAACATTAGATATTAATGAAAAGCCACCAGTGCTAAAATGGATAATCTTAGCACTACAACACGTTTTTGCAATGTTTGGAGCAACTATATTAGTTCCAATACTTGTAAATGCAGCAGCAGGTACTACAGTTCTTACAATACCAGTTGCACTTGTAACATCAGGAATAGGTACATTACTTTATATTTTATGTACTAAAGGAAAATCACCAGTATATTTAGGAAGTTCATTTGCATTTATTACACCACTTGCAGTTGGGGCAGTAAAAGCAGGCGTAGGTGGAGCAATGACTGGTATGATGCTTGTTGGTATAATCTACATGATTGTAGCAGCAATAATTGCTATATGCGGAAAAGATTGGATTCACAAATTATTACCACCTATAGTAATAGGTCCAATGATTATGATCATAGGATTATCTTTAGCATCAAGTGCGGTATCACAAATAGGAATCAGTGCTGGTACTGAAGTTATAGATTATAAAGGTGTAATAGTAGCGTTATTTACATTCTTAGTAACAGCAGTAACTATGTTAAAAGCAAAAGGATTTTTAAAAATAATACCATTCTTAGTTGGTATGGCATCTGGATATGTATTATCTGTAATACTTGGACTAGTAGATTTTACACCAGTACTAGAGGCTGCTTTCTTTAGTATCCCAGATTTTGTACTACCATTTATATCATATACACCAACACTTGGTGCAGCATTAACAATAGCACCAATAGCTATTGTAACAATAGCTGAACATATAGGAGATCATTCAGCTTTAAGTACAATAATAGGAAAAGACTTAATTAAAGAACCAGGTCTTAATAGAACATTACTTGGAGATGGTCTTGCAACATTTGTAGCTGGTCTTTTAGGTGGACCTGCTAATACAACTTATGGTGAAAATACAGCAGTTGTAGGTATGACTAAAATAGCATCAGTTTGGGTTATAGGACTTGCAGCAATATTTGCAATATTACTTGGATTTTTAGGTAAATTTACAGCACTTGTATCAACAATACCAAATGCTGTACTTGGAGGAGTATCATTACTACTATATGGATTTATAGCAGTAAATGGACTTAAAGTTTTAATAGAAAATAGAGTAGATTTTGGAAAATCAAGAAACGTAATTATAGCATCTAGTATGCTTGTATTAGGACTTGGTGGAGCTGCTATAGGTATAGGAACAGTAACTGTATCTGGAATGAGCTTAGCAGCAGTTATAGGTGTAATTCTAAACTTATTATTACCAAAAGATGATGAAGAAGTAACAGAAGAAAAAGTAGAAAATAAAAAAGAAGAAAAAGAAGAAGCTAAAGCTGAAGTAGTTGTTGAAAATAACAAAAAAGGTAAAAACAAAAATAAAACTAAAAATGCTAAAAACAATACAGAAGTAGTAAGAGTTGAAAAAGTAGAAGAAAAACCAAATGATAACTTAGTTGTACTAAATCATCCATTAGTAGAACATAAATTATCTATATTAAGAGATAAGAAAACAGGAACAAAAGAGTTTAGAGAATTAGTTGGAGAAATAGGAATGTTCTTATGCTATGAAGCAATGAACGATGCAGAACTTGAAGAAGTAGAAATAGAAACTCCAATACAAAAAATAGATGCTAAAAGATTAAACGAAGATAAATATGCATTCTTACCAATATTAAGAGCTGGTACAGGAATGCTAGATGGATTAATTAAAGTAATTCCAAATGCTAAAATAGGGCATATAGGAATGTATAGAAATGAAGAAACATTACAACCAGTTAGATATTTCTTCAAAGTACCAAATGGTATAGAAAATAGAGAAGTTCTAGTTCTAGATCCAATGCTTGCAACAGGTGGCTCTGGATGTGATGCAATAGCTCAACTTAAAGAAGAAGGTGTAACAAACATCAAATTCTTATGCTTAATTGCAGCACCAGAAGGTGTAGAAAAAATGCAAAAAGAACATCCAGATGTTAAAATATACTGTGCAGCTTTAGATGAAAAATTAAACGAAAAAGGCTACATTGTTCCAGGACTTGGAGATGCAGGAGATAGAATATTTGGAACAAAATAAGTTATATATGAAATAAGAAAAAGAAGTATACTCATTGTTTATATTGAAATATAAACAAAAAAGTGATATAATATAGGTGTATATAAGGTTTACAAACACCTTATATACTTAAAAATATTATTTTAAGGGGTAGAGAAATCTACTCCTTTTTATGTTGAAATCTTAGTATAAAAGTGATATAATATTCACATAATTCTGTATATTATATATACAGCTTATCCATAATTAGATTTTACCAATTAAGTAAAATTAGTTAAATTATGTTGAATTATACAGCATATATTAGAACCATTAGCTAACAAACTCTCAAAAAGGAGTGTTTTATTATGAAAAATAATATTTTTAAAAAAATAGCTAATGGAGAAACTTCTATTAGCGCTAAAGTTTGTAATTTTAATTTAAGAGTTGAGGAATTAGAAGATCTAAAAGTAAAACTTGAAGTATCTAGTGGAGATAAAGAATTAGATAAGAAATATCAGAGAATATATTTTTCTAAACTTTATGAACTTCAAATGTTGTTTTCTGAAATAGAGGAAGATAATATAGTATACTTTAGAGGAACTTTAAGACTTATCGTATCTAATTTAAAACATAAATTAGATTTAGTTAATATTAGAAAATAATATTAGTATTCTAAATTCTTAATATGAAATTATTAAAAAGGAACAAAGATACGAGCTGTATATTGAGTTCTGGTGCTAATGGATTGAAAGCAAGGATTTAATCCTTGCTTTTTATTATATACAACAATATAAATTGTTGATTATATTTTTTCACTATGATAAAATCTTCATATAATCAAAGGAGAGATATATGTTAGAGAAAATATTTAAATTAAAAGAAAATAAGACAACAGTTTTAACAGAATTTATTGCAGGACTAACAACTTTTATGGCAATGGCATATGTTATTTTTATTAATCCAGCAATACTTTCTAATACAGGTATGGATTATAATGCAGTATATGTTGCAACAATAATAGCTTCAATGATAGGAACAATATTTTTAGGTGTTGTAGCGAATGTACCATATGTACAAAGTGCTGGTCTTGGACTTAATGCATTATTTACATATACAATATGTGGTACTATGGGATTTACTTGGCAACAAGCATTAGCAATGGTATTTATTTGTGGTGTTATTAATGTATTAATTACAGTTACAAGTATAAGAAAGCGAATAATTAAAGCTATACCAGAATTTATGCAAGAAGCAATAACAGTTGGTATAGGACTATTTATTGCATATATTGGAATAAAAAGTGCAGGTTTAATAGAGTTTTCTGTATCAGCAGTAAATAATGGAATAGCACTTGCGGGAGATACTGTACCACAACTTGCATTATTTAATAACAAAGAAGTAATACTTGCACTTATTGGAATAGTATTAACAGGAATTTTAGTATCTAAAAAGGTTAAAAATTCATATTTAATATCAATTATAGCAACAACAATAATAGGTATATTTATGGGGGTTACAACTTTACCAGATTTTTCAAATTATAGTGCTATTCCATCTTTAGAACCTACATTTTTAAAACTAGATTTTAAAGGGCTATTTACTGCAGAAGCAGGAATAGTAGTTGTTATTATGACAATATTTGCATTAGTAATATCAGATCTTTTTGATACTATAGGTACTTTTATAGGCACAGGAAAGAAATCTGGAATATTTAAATTAGATGAAAATGGTAATATGCCTAAAAATTTAGAAAAAGCATTAGCTTGTGATTCTTCAACAACAATATTAGGTGCATTACTTGGCACAAGTAATGTTACAACATATGTAGAAAGTAGTGTTGGAATAGAAGCTGGTGGAAGAACAGGACTAACTGCTGTGTTTGCTGCTTTATGCTTTGGATTATCTTTATTCTTAAGTCCAATAGTAGCTTGTGTTCCAATGGCAGCTATAGCACCTATATTAATATTTGTAGGTCTATCTATGCTTGAAAATATAGTAAAGATAAATTGGAAAGATATTATAATCGCTATACCAGCATTCTTTATTATAATTATGATGCCATTATCATATTCAATAACTACAGGAATACAATTTGGCTTTATAATGTATGCAATAGTAAGTTTAGTAAATAAAAAAGGAAAAGAAGTTTCTCCTATAATTTATATACTTTCATTACTATTTATATTTAGTTTTATATATAATGCAATAAGTTAATATAAGGAGATAATTAATGTATAAAGATAAAAAAATAATATATATTTATGGTGCAAGTGGTGCTGGCTCTACAACACTTGGAAGTAAATTAGTAGAAAAATATAATGGTGCATTAATAGATACAGATGAGTATTTTTGGAGTAACGATACACCAGAAAAAAGATACAAAAGTATGTTAAAAGATGTTAAAGAGGCTAATACAAGTTTAGTAGTAATTACAGGAAGTTTTTGGAACTGGGATTACGACTATTCAGAATTAATAACCTATATAGATAAATTTGTGCGAGTAATGTTAGATAAAAATATTCGTCTTGAAAGATTACAAAAACGAGAAGAAGCAAGATATGGAGATAGAATAAAAGAAGGTGGAAATTTATATAATAAACACACAGAATTTATTAAATGGGCTTCTTTTTACGATGATGGAGATTTATCTACAAGAAGTTTAGCATCACATAAATATTTTGAAGATAAATACAATGTAACACCAATTATTATAGATTCAAAAAATGATATTGAATATAATTTGAGTTGTATTTTATAGGAGAAAAAATATGATTATAGAAAGTAATAGATTAATTTTAAGAAATTGGAAAGATGAAGATATTAATGATTTAGTAGAAGGCTTAAATAATATAAACGTTTCTAAATGGATGGCTGGAGTTCCGTTTCCATATACAGAAAATGATGCTAAAAATTTTATTGAATATACTAAAACTTTAGATTCTAAATCTAAAATATCATTAGCTATAGTTTTAAAGGAAAATAATAAGGTTATAGGTGGTACTGAGATAACTAATATTAATACAAAAGACGGAACTGCTGGTGGCGGAATATGGCTTAATGAAGAGTATCAAAAAAACGGGTATGGGACTGAAGCTTTTAGTATGAAAATAAAATATGCTTTTGATGTATTAGGTTTAAGAAGGATGGAAAATGGATATTTTCCAGGAAATGATAAATCTGAGAGAATGCAGTTAAAACTAGGATTTAAAAATGAAGGCATAAGAAGAAAGAAATTTTTATGCTTAGCTACTAACGAATATGTAGATGAATGTATTACTGGATTATTAAAAGAAGAATTTGTTGAGTTTAATGTAAAATAGCGCAATATTAGATAAATAGTAAGATGTAGGGGAGTAATTTAAATGTTTCAAAGAAATAAAAACAGTTATAAAATTGTTGCAGTATGCACAAATGGAGATAAAAAAAGGTAGATATACTTTTATAGAGGACTATGATGAAAATTGGGATACAATAGCAGAGAGAATGTTCTATAATGAATTTGGAGTTAATCCTACAGAAATGAAAATCGAATCAAGAGAAAGAATATAAGAGCAAATTATAATTTAGCAATCTTATGTATGAATTATAAAGAAAAATACCAAGCAAATTAAAAAGCTTGGTATTTTTTATTTATATTACATAAAACCTTGAAAAATCAATACTTTTGTAGTAAAATATTAATCATTAAGGTGAAAATATGTTTGTAAAAAATGATAATGAGTTTATTTGTGTAAACTGTAATAAAAAAGTAGAAAAATTAAAATATACATCAAGAGATCACTGCAATCATTGCCTTCATTCAATACATATAGATATAACACCAGGAGATAGGGCAAATGATTGTTTAGGGCTACTTGTACCAATTAATGTTATAGATACTGCTAAAAAAGGTAAAGTAATTATCTATAGATGTAAAAAATGCGGTCAAGAATTAAGAAATATAGTAGCTAGTGATGATAGTCAAGATGAAATATATAAAGTTGTAGAAAACTATGCAAAAGGAGTTGTAAGATAATGGAATATAATAAGTTATTATATAGATATGTGGTAAGGAGACGTAGATGGGAGTAATCCCGAGCATACTAAAGAAACTAATAAAAATATCATATATATAATAATGGAAGGAAAGAAGAAAATGGAAGAAAAGAAAAAGATAATTGCAAGCATGATATATAATGCTTTGCAAAATTCAGATATAACAATAGAAGAAATTGAGTCAAAAATAGAGACTCCAAAAGATAAGAAAAATGGAGATTTTGCATATCCATGTTTCAATTTAGCTAAAGTTTTAAGAAATTCACCAATAAACATAGCTAATCAAATAAAAGAAAATATTGAAGAAAATGAAAATATATCTAAAGTAGAAGTAGTAAATGGTTTTTTAAACTTCTATTTAAATAGTGAAAATATAGTAAATGATGTATTAAAAGGAATAGTAGAAAAAGGTACAGAATATGGAAAATCTACTGAAGGAAATGGTATAAACATTATAGTTGAATATTCTTCACCAAATATTGCTAAACCATTCCACTTAGGACATTTTAGAAATACAGTACTAGGTAATGCATTATATTCTTTATATAAAGAACTTGGATATAATGTAACAGGTATAAACCACTTAGGAGACTGGGGAAGACAATTTGGTATCTTAATTGAAGGATATAGAAGATTTAAAGATGAATATGATTTAGAAAATAATCCTTTAGAAGCTTTATCTGATATTTATGTAAGAATAAATAAAATAGCTAAAGAAGATGAAGAAGTTATGAACATAGCTCGTGAAAACTTCAAAAAATTAGAAGAAGGCGATGAAGAATTAACTAAATTATGGGCATACTTTAGAGAAGTATCTTTAAAAGAATATAACAGAATATATAAAATTTTAGGAAGTCAATTTGATTCATATAATGGAGAAGCTTTCTATAATGATAAAATGCAAGAAGTAGTAGATATACTAGATAAAAATGGTGCTCTTATTGATAGTCAAGGAGCAAAAGTTGTAAATGTTGGCGATGATATGCCACCATGTATTGTACTTAAATCTAATGGCTCAACTATATATGCAACTCGTGATTTAGCTGCTATATTATATAGAACAAGAACTTATGATTTTACTAAATGTATATACATTACTGCAACAGAACAAATACTACACTTTAAACAAGTATTTGAAGCTGCAAAACATTTAATAGATGCTGAACATCAAAAAGGTTTAGTACACGTATCTTATGGTATGATAAGACTTAAAACTGGTAAAATGTCTACTCGTGAAGGTAATGTAATCTATGTTACAGAACTTTTAGACGAAGCAGTAAAAAAAGCTAAAGATATAATAGTAAATAAAAATCCAAACTTAGAAAATGCAGATACAGTTGCAAATCAAGTAGGTGTAGGTGCATTAATATTTAACTATCTAAAGAGTGGTAAAAACAAAGACATTATAT
The DNA here is from genome assembly GCA_017626395.1 of Clostridia bacterium. Taxonomy (GTDB): domain Bacteria; phylum Bacillota; class Clostridia; order TANB77; family CAG-465; genus CAG-465. Next base: position 48,894 of record JAGAIU010000069.1, read on the forward strand.
TTGATTTAGATGATACATTAAGATTTGATGGAGAAACAGGACCATATGTACAATATACATATGTAAGAACAAAATCTATACTTGAAAAAGTGGGATTTAATGCAGAAAATATAGATATAAATTCTATAGATTTTAACGCATTAAAAGAAAAACAAGAAGTAGAATTAATTAAAGAATTAGAAAAATTTGAAAGTATAATTAGAAAAGCTGCAAATGACTATGAGCCATCTGTACTTGCAAGATACTTAATAGATGTAGCAACTGCATTTTCAAGATTCTATAATGAATGTAGCGTAGCAAATCTAGAAGATGAAAATCTAAAAGCTGCAAGATGTGTTCTAGTATATGCAACATCTATAGTAATTAAAAAAGGTTTATCGCTTCTTGGAATTGATTGTCCAGAAAAAATGTAAGTAATTTTAATAAAAGTGCCTAAAAAATTAGGCACTTTTTACTATTTTTAGAAAAAAATAAAGAAATTTTTAAAAATATGCAACCTTTTTATATAAAAAAGCGGTCTTAATAGAGTAAGGATAAAATTGGATGTGCACTCAGTTTTAAAATATATTAATACAATAAAATTTTTAGGTATAGGTAAAAATAGTTTTCTAATTTACTGATTAGTGAAAGAAACAAAATTGTGCTAATATATATTACTTGCAATAAAAAGTTTTTTAATCTATATACGAAAAAATTGGCATTATAGTTACCAAATTATAAATATTAACTATACTTTTTGATTAATAAAAATACTTACAGTGCTTATACTAATTATCCTTTCTATAGAATCCTTTAATTTTATATGATAAAATGTAATTAGTAGAATAAAAGTAATAAGTTAGGAGGAGAAAATTATGGAAAATTTATGGGTTATATACTGGTTATTTTTAGCATTTGCTTTAGTTTTTGGAGTGATACACACTATTAAAATAAAAAAGTGTACAGGAATAATGCAAATAGTTTTATCAATTATTTTACCAATATGGGCATTGGTTTTTAGTTTAAAAAGAAATTGGATAGATGGAAACGAAAGTGAAATAGAATTTTTATTATCAAAAATAATAGAGGGCTCTATTGAAGCTATAATTATAGTTATACTATTTATAGTATTATTTGGAGTAACCATATATAATTTATTAAATTATATAAGAAATAAATAGTATGAAATTTATTTTTTAAAATTATAGCTTAATTATTTTAAGACATCTTTTTAATAATAATGTAAGAAGTGTGCAGATGTAAAAGAAAGGAAGGAAAATTTATGAGAAAAAGTTTTATTTTAATTTTATTTGTGATTACTTTGTTATTACCTTTTTCACAGGTATATGCTACAGAGGATACTTCTATATCTCAAGAAATGATTAATAATAAAGAAATATTAATTCAAAACAAAATTAATGAATTTATAGATTCAAAAGGAAAAAGTGATATCAATTACTTATCTGTAGAGGAAGAAATAGAATTAGTAAAAATAATAGAAGAATATAAATATACCATAAATAATAATGAATATTCAATTAATGGAGTAATTGAATCTGGAATATATGCTTCAACTGCTGATATAGGTGGATATATATTTTCATCTTTAGATTCAAGAACATCTGGTTGGAATCATGGACATGCAGGAATTGGTTATTCTTCAGGAGGAAATGTAATAGAGGCTAATCCTAATGTTGGGGTAAAATTATACTCAAACCGTGTTGAAGAGTATTGGGGAAATTGTCAAACAGGTGGCATATATTGGGTTAATGGAGCTTCTTCTTCGCAATATACAATTGCCAAGAATTATGCATATAGTAAACTTGGGTGTGACTATAACTTTAATGCTTTGGATACTAATAGTTTTTATTGCAGTGAGTTAGTTTATTATGCATGGGATGCAGCTGGATATAATATAGCTTCTTCTAGAGTATGGGGAACACTTATATTACCATCTCAAATTATGAATGATGGTGATACAGTATTAGGAGTAACATTCCCTCTTAGCTAAAGTAAAGATAAATGAAAATAAAAAAAATATATAAATTTCTAATTATTTTATTAATAATTATTATAGTTCTCCTAATTAAGTCAAAAAGCATATATGTATTCGAAACTGAAAATAAACAAATATACCTTATTCAAATTTCTAGTATAAATTCGGGTAATGTTGTAAATAAATTTCAATATTATAATGAAAACGGAAAAATAATTAAAGAAGAAAAGTTTGAAGACAGTGGGGACGTTAGCTATAGTTGTACAAATATGAATTATATTTATTCGTTTGGACCTGGTGGATTGTATAAAACAGATTCGATAAATATGGAAACAATAAAATTATCTGATGAAGATATAAATATTGTGAAATTTTATAACAATAAAATGTATTATTTTGTTAATAATGGTTTTAAGTCTAATGGATATGAAAGTAAAATTTGCACAGAAAATGAGTGTATAAAGGTAGATTTTTTTATATTAGATTTTGCAATTTATAATAATAAATATTATATTTTAGGAATGGACTCACTATATGTATATAATGTAAGCAATGATTTGATAAAAAAAATAGATTTATCAGATTTTGGAGCATACCAAAAAATTTTAGAAATACAAAATAAAATATTTATTGTAAACGAGTCAAGTTTTTATGAAATAAAAGAGGAAAAAATTGAATTTTTTTCAGATAATAATATAATAAAAGATCTAAATTTTAAAAGTTACAAAAATTCAAAAGGTGAACAATATATTATTGATAATGATATGAAAAAAATTCTTAAAATAGAATTATTAGATAATTCTATGAACATAAAAGAAGAAAAAGATATTAGTTCACAATTTAAAATATCATATGCATTTAACCTTAATGAAAGAATAGGCTACAGAATTGATTATGAAAAGAAAGAAATAATAATTAGTGAATTAAATAACAATATTTTAGCAAAATTCAATATTAATATACATAGGAATGAGGCTATATTTAAAATATATAAACTAAAGTAAAGAAATGCAAAAAATAATATGAGTATATTAATAGAAGTGAAAGATATATACAATTAGAAGAAAAAAGTGCTTGAAAAAATATTTTCCAGGCACTTTTAATTTAAAAAAAAAATAAAAATATGCAACCTTTTTACTAAAAAATACTGTCTTAATAATAGGGGGATATTAAGTATATAAGTCTTTTATTATACTTCCCATCTGTGATATAATGTATAAAACTTTTGTTTTTGAAAGGAAATAAAAAATTATGGAAGAACTTTTAAAAAAAATAAAATTTGGAGATGAGCAAGCTTTCGAAACCATAGTTAAAACTTACGAAAAACAACTATTAGTCATTGCAGAACTAAGAATTGGAGATGCATACTTAGCTAAAGACGCTGTTCAAGAAACTTTTCTGAGTTTATATTTAAACTCTTGGAAAATAAAAAATTCATCAAAGTTAAAATCTTGGCTTGCAATAGTTCTAGTTAGTAAATGTAATAATATACTAGAAAATAATAAATTTGCACAAATATCTTTAGAAGCTAATGAATTAGAGAATTTTATATATTCCGAAGACGAGTTTGAAAATGTAGTAGAAAATCTCGATTTTAAAAAATATATAAGCTGCTTAGATATCGATGAAAGAACAATTATAGCAATGTATTATGATGATAATTATACTACCAAAGAAATATCTAATATTTTACATATCAGTCAAGGTACAATAAAAAGTAAAATTTCTAGAGCTAAAATTAAGTTGAAAAATAGGACAAGGGGTGAAATAAGTGAATAATTATAAAGATGATATAGATAGGATATTGTATGAACAAATTAAAAGTATGAAAGTACAAAAATTTAATAAAGATGAAATTAAACATATTATTCAAAAAGCTAAAACTATTAAAAGAAATAGGATAATATCTAAAGTAGCTATATTAACAATGATAATTTTGATGACAGGGATTTTTTTGTATAGTAATAATATGCTGAATATTAAAGGAAAACTAGATAAGATTAATTTGGAATTTAACAGAGGTAATGAAATTGCTAAAGCGGAATTATATAATGAGAGAAAGGTACAAGCTGAACAAGAATATGTACCAAATACCATAATATATAAAGAAACAGTTAAAAATGAAAAATATGTAAATGAAGTTGAAATTTCCCAAATCTATATTGTAAAAATAAATAAAATTCAAGAATCTTATGTTATATCTCAGACACCATTTACTAAATTAAATGTAAATATATTAAAATGTATAAAAGGTAAAGATACAGAAAATATAAATATTATTTTGAATGAGGGAAAAATATCTATTTTTGATTTAGAGAAAACTGATTTAAATAAATTTATTGATGATAGATACAAAAATTTATCTGAAGAATATAAGAAGAATACTTTTGTAAGAGTAATATCGGAAAATAATTTTAAAAAGATAGCTGAACCAGTAGAAGGAAAAGTATACATAGTTTCTCTAAATAGCAATAATGAAGTTATTAGTAATTGTAATTATCCTTTTTTAAGATTTGATTTAAATAAAAATTTATATGAAAAAGAGAATATTTGGTATGAATTAGATTTGTAATTTGTGTAATAATGAGCTTTATCTAGAAAGCGAGGTGTGATTTTAAATTAGATAAAAGTTTTTCATATATAAGTATAAAAAGGAGTGAATATATTTATGAACAATTTAGTAAAAAAAATTACAATGTCAATAAGCGCAGTTATATTTGGAATATTTACAACATCTAGTATTTTTGCAATGTCGCCAACATATCCCAATGATGCAAAATTTAGTAGAGGTGTGAGTAATGCCTATTATTATGTGGATTCATCTGCTAGTAGTTATACTTCTAAAATAAATGAAGCGGTAAACAATTGGGTAGATACTGGATATGGTTGGAATCCTATATATTTATATCCAGTTTCTTCAAACTATGCTACACATATAGATTATTATGTTATTGACTACAGAAATGATGCAGTATTATCTAATATTAATAATAATGCATATACTACATTTTGGGATATTAATGAGTTGGAATTAGCTTATAATGTATCAGGAGAGCCGACCAGCGATTATTACTATACCGAAGTAAAAATTACCGATTATCGAGAAATAGATACTAGTACAATTATACACGAAATGGGACATTGCTTCGGATTGAAACATTCTTCAAATCTTTATAGTATAATGTATCCTACTAGTTCTTTAAGAATGGTTAATAGAGTGGCAAAAGATGATCATGATACAATTAATTATTTGTATAACTAAGGAGGAATAGTTATGAAAAAATATATTTTAGGCATAGGAATTGTTATTATTATTATTATTATATTTGCATTAATTATATCAATAAATAGAGAAAAATTTAATACTAATTCAGATAAAGTAGAAGTTATGTCCCAGACGAAGAATAAGGTATATTATATATATACATATATTGATGAAGAAATAAAAAATAATAGTAGTATACAAATGATAAGCACAGAATTAGAAAATGAATATACACCAAAATTTATGTTGAACAATGCAGAAGCTATTGCTTTGGTAACAATCATTGACTTAGATGGTGCGAGTATGGAATATGGTCCTTTTGGAATGACTTATGGAAAAGCGTTAGTAAATAATGTTATAAAAGGAAATATTAATTCAGGAGATGTAATAGAATATATAAAACCAGGTGGAACTATTTCGGTTTCACAATATGACAAATATGATGCTCCTGCTTCAGTTCAAAAAAGAGACTATCTAGCTAAAAAGGCCGGAATTGTAATCGATAAAGAGCATACTTATATAAATTTTAAATTTGAAAATGATATTGAGCTTGAGGCTGGAAAAACTTATTTAGTGTATTTGAATTATGTTAGAAATTATGATAAATATGAGATTATTGGATTAGGCAATGGAATAAGAGAAATAAATGTACCTAGAGCAACTAAAACGGTTACAACAACTAGTTTTAATATAGATGAATTACAAGTGAAAAATAACAAAACTGGAGAATGGGAATCATTAAATACATATGTTCAAAAAAATATTACAAAGTTAGATGAATGACTGTAGAGAAAGATAAATTAAAATTATTTAATGGAATATTTGGATTAAAAAAATATGTTTTAAAATTATAAGATGTATTCTAGTATATGCAACATCTATAGTTATTAAAAAAGGTTTATCAATTCTTGGAATTGATTGTCCAGAAAAAATGTAATTAATTGTATAGCACTAAATGTTGATATTTTTTCAATATTTGGTGCTATTTATATTTTATATTAGAAGAAATAAAGTATTCGACTTTATTTCTTCTTTTTTGACACGTTTTAGACCCTATTTTTATTTTGGATATAAACAAACGTTTGTTATAATATACATCGTAAAAGAAAGGAGGCAAAAACAAAATGGGATAGCAAATAAGAAGATGTTACATGTAGTAACAAATAAAATCAAAGTAAAAAATGTTAAATGAAAGGGAGGAAACGAATGAAGTTAGAAGAGTACAAATCAGGCAAAGCTATAAAGATGAATGATTATAAAGCATTTATACCAAGCAAAATAAATTATAATTGGGGCTGGGATGATACTAAACTAGATAAGTTGTTATCAGAAGCTAATAGACAAATTGGTGAATTAAATGCTTATTCATTATTAATACCAAATGTAGATTTATACATTAAAATGCACGTAAAAATTGAAGCTAATAAATCTAGTAAAATTGAAGGAACAAAAACAACAATAGAAGAAGATTTATTAGATGTAGAAGATATTGCTCCAGAAAAGAAAGATGATTGGGAAGAAGTACAAAATTATGTGAAAGCAACAAATTATGGAATAGAAAGAATAAAAGAAGGCTTTCCAGTATGCACAAGATTAATTAGAGAAATTCATGGAGTATTAATGAATGGAGTTAGAGGAGAACATAAAACTCCTGGAGAGTTTAGAACGTCACAAAATTGGATTGGTGGCAGTATGCCAAGTACAGCTGTGTATGTCCCACCACCACATACTGAAATAGCGGAATGCTTATCTGATTTTGAGAAGTTTATGAATAATGAGGAGATAGATACTCCAGATTTAATTAAAATTGCAATTTTACATTATCAATTTGAATCTGTACATCCTTTTTTAGATGGAAATGGTAGAATAGGAAGACTATTAATACCATTGTATATACAAAGTAAAGGTATGCTTGAAAAACCTTGTCTATATATTTCAGATTATATTGAAAGAAATAAAGAAGTATATTACGATAAACTTACGAAAGTAAGAACTCATAATGATCTTATTGGCTGGATTAAATTTTTCTTGGAAGTAATAATTGAAACATCAAAAGCTGCAAAGGAAAAATTTAGAAGAGTTGTTGAACTAACTATAGAAATGGATAAGATTATAATGGATTTACCTGTAAAACCAGAAAATGCAAAGAAAGTAATAGATTTACTATATAATGAACCGATTGTATCAAGAAAGAAAATAATTGAAAACACAGGAATAAAGTTTACAACTTTAGTAGGAGTAATAAGAGCTTTTCAAGAAAAGGGAATTTTGATAGAAACAACAGGATATAGTAGGAACCAAGTTTTTTCATTTCAAATATATATAGATTTATTTTTAAAATAGAGTTTATATTACGAAAAAATCCAAAAATTCGTAATATAAAAATCCATATTACGAAAAAAGCCGAAAATTCGTAATATAAAAATTTATATTACGAAAAAAGCCGAAAATTCGTGATATAAAAATCTATATCACGAAAAAAGCCGAAAATTCGTGATATAAAAATCTATATCACGAAAAATCAAGAAAATCTGTGATATAAAAAATTATATCACGAAAAAAGTGATATAAAAAAATATAAGGCGAAAAATACTAAAATTTCGTCCTACAGAAAAGTATAGGCCGAAAAATATTAAAAATCCGTCCTACAGAAAAGTATAGGTCAAAAAAAGTTAAAAATTTGCCCTATAAAAAATTATCGGTCAAAAAAGAGCAAAATTTTAACTTATAAAACTATATATTATAATAACCGCAAAAAAGAAGGAATTTATTTTCCTTCTTTTTTTATTTGTTAATAATCTTTTCCTTTATATTCCATATCTAAGATTTCTACCATTTCTTCTGGGCTTTCTTTACAATCATTACTTAACCATTTCTTTATTATAGCATTAAGACCAGCTTTAAAAAATTCTATATGATAATCTATATGTTTGTTGTTATAATATTTTTCTGCTAGTTCTGTGTGAAATTGATTAGTAGGTGGATTAGCATCAAATTTTAATTTAAAATATGTTCTATAAAATATTTGATTTTCTTTTATATGTTTAAACATTTTTAAATAGCTAGTTGGATTTTGTCCAGCTTCTGCATCATTTATATACATATCTGCAAATTCTTTTTGCATTCTAAGATTTACTTTATCTACTAAATCATATATATCTATATAGTTAGCATAGAAAGTAGAACGGTTTAAATTAGTACGTTTACAGATGTCTGAAACAGTTATTTGTTCGACTTCTTTAGTTTGTATAAGTTGTATAAATGCTTTTTCTATTTTCTCTTGTGATTCTCTTTTTCTTTTATTATTTGGTGTATTCATAAACATTCTCCTTTAATCCAACAAAAGTCATAAAATTGATGATTGTTTTCAAATTCTAAATACATTATACTATAATTAGATAAAAACAACAAGTGTTGTTTTAATGAAAGGAGTGAATTATATGGGAAAATTAAAAGATGTAAACAAAAAAATCGAAGAGACAGTAGTAGGTGGATACAAAAAGATTGAAGAAACAGTTGTAGATGGATATAAAAAAGTTGAAGATACTGTAGTTTCAGGATACAAAAAGGTAGAAGATAAATTTGTTGACAAATTCTTAAAAAAAGATGGCGAAACTGTAGAAGAAGCTAAAGAAAGAATTAAAAAAGAACAAGAATAATGAAAAATATAGTTAAAGAGTTTATAAATTTAGAAAAAAGAGACAAAGTTGTATTTTTTCTAATCTGTTCAACAATAGGTAATTTTTTCATTGCAATAATAAAATTCTTAATATCATTTACATTGCCTTCATTGTGGTTCTTTGTAAACGCTGGATTTAGTTTAAGTTTAGCAATATGTAGATATTTAACAATAAAGAGATATAGGATAATTAAAAAGCTTAAGAATAAAGAGTTAGTTATGAAGCATGAGGTAAAGAATTACTTACAAAATGGAGTTATGCTAATATTTGTAGGGATAATGTATTTCTTTGTGAGTTCATATATGTATTATAAAGGAACTAATACTAATATGCATGAGTTTATTACATATTTAGTTGCACTTATGGCTTTTTCTTCAATAGGGAATGCTATATATGGAATGATAAAGTATAAAAGAAACGAAGAACCTATTATTAAAGGGATAAAAGTAACTAACTTTGCTAGTGCATTAACTTCAATAGTATTAACACAGGTAGTATTGCTAGATACTTTTCATACTGGATATGATTCAACAATAAATGGTTATACTGGAATGGGTGCTAGTATAATAATTATAATTTTAGGTCTTTATATGATTATTAGTGCTAAAAAAGATGAGGAAATTAAGTCATAAAATTTTGCGTTTATGTTATTATGATGTTATAATATAACCGATTAATAAAAGTGAGGTAATATGGCAAAGAATAAATTTTATTGGAGAAAGTTAGATGATCAAGCTAAAGTATTTGCACTTGCAAGTAGTGAACATTATAGCTCTATTTTTAGATTATCTGTTATATTAAAAGAAAAAATAGATGAAGAGATATTACAAAAAGCGTTAAATTTAGTATTGGATAAATACAAAGTATTTAAAGTTAAAATGAAAAAAGGGCTTTTTTGGTATTATTTAGAAGCAAATACAGATCAGGCTATTGTAACTATTGAAAATGAGTATCCTTTTAATAGGGTTAATACAAAAAAGAATAACAACTATCTATTTAAAGTTACATACTTTGAAAATAAAATAAATATAGATTTCTTTCATGTGTTAACTGATGCAAATAATGGTGAAGAATTTTTTAAAGATTTAATATATGTGTACCTAGATTTAAAATATAAAGGGGAAACTAATGTTGAATTGTTAAATGAAATTGTACAAGAAAGCGAAAATGCTTACAGGAAAAATTATAAAAAGCACATGAAAAAAAGTGATGTGCCCAAAAAAGCATATCAGTTAAAAGGTAAATCTTTATCAGAAGGTGTTATTGGAATAAATCATTTTTATATAAATCTTGAAGAACTAAAAAGGCATAGTAAAGCTAAAGATAGTACAATATCTATGTATTTAATAGCTATGATAGTTTATTCAATTTACGAAGAAAATTATAAAATAAATAAAGGAAAGAAACCAATCAATATATGTGTACCTATAAACTTAAAAAAATATTTTGAAACAGATACAAAATCTAATTTCTTTTCATATATGATGGTAAGTTTAGAACTAAAAGATAACAAAAAGTACACATTTAATATAATATTAGAAATGGTAAAAAAAGAGTTTCAAAAGAAATTAAAACTAAAAAAGATGGTTGAAACTATATCGGTAGATGCTGGAAAAACAAGTAATCCTTTTATACGAATTGTACCTTTATTTATTAAAAAGTTTGCTGTAAGATTAGGTTCTTTAGATGTAAAGAAAAACTTTACTATGACTTTCTCAAACATAGGAAGATTTGATATAAAAGAAGAATATAAAAATTATATTGAAGATTTTATGGTAGTGCTTGGTCCAGACTGGGCAGAAAAAATAAAATGTGGTGTATGTTCTTATGGAAATAATTTAGTAGTTACATTTAGTTCTAAATTAGGTGATACTAAAATAGAAAGTAAATTCAAAAAAGCCTTAGAAGAAAATAATATAAATTACCAAATAAAAGGGAATGGAGTAAATGTTATTCCTGATTAAAGGAGATTAATTAGATGAGTAAAATAAGAAATGCAAATAAAAAGATAGAAGAAAAAGTTGTTGGCGGATATAAAAAAGTAGAAAATACAGTTGTTTCTAGTTACAAAAAAATTGAAGATGAATTTGTAGATATGTTTTTAAGAAATGATAATGAAACTATAGAAGAGGCTAAAGAAAGAATAAAAAAAGAACAAGAAGAATTAAAAAAGAAAAATGAAGAACTTGTTAGAAAAAGCCAAGAAAGATATAAATAGTGGAGGATATTTAAATGAAAAAAGAAACATTATTAGAAATAATATTAGGAACAGTTGGCGGACTTATATTCGCAATTGGAATGTGTATGTGGTTAATTCCAGAATGGAATATGTTTGTACCTGGTGTGATAGTTAGTGCAGTAGGATTTTTGGTGTTACTAGCTATAATACCAATTTATAGAAGTACACATCCTAAAAAAACAAGCAAACCTATTGATACTGGATTACTTGCAACTTGGATTATTGGAGTTGTAGGTTCTTTAATAATGGGATTTGGAATGAGTAGAATAATGGTAGGAGAAGCTAGTACAGCAGATATGATAGTAGGCCTTATAACAGGAGTTGTAGGTTTAATTATATGTGTATTAAATTATCCTATATATGCTTATTTAAAAGGAAATAAATAGAACAAAAGAGTAAATAAAAAATCTTGAAAGAAAATTACACTTTCAAGATTTTTTTGCTTTAGTTTAATACTATAAATTTAGTAACGATAAAATAGATACAAATAACATTGATAACGAAGAGTACAGGAATACCATATTTAAACTGTGGATGTAAAGTTTTGTGTCTAAATATACGCATCCCTAAATATGAACCAACACTTCCACCAAGTAGTGGTATTAGAAGTAATGTGTTTTCTGGGGTTCTCCACATATTATGCTTAGCTTTAAACTTATCAAATCCCATAGATAAAAATCCGATTATATTTACTACTAAAAGATATAATAATAAATATTTTAAATATTCAATATTCATAATAACACCTCATAAAATTATTATACATAATAGATAAGAAATAATCAAATTATTGTAATTTTAATACTTTATCTTTTCTATTATGCTTGTAATGCCTGACATCAAACATTATAAGGTAAGCTGGTAAATCTTCTTCAGAAATATTATATTCACGAATTCTATCAACGTGTTCTGCTAAGAAATCAACGTGAGAAGAAAATTCAGTTTTTAATATATCAAGAGTCATTCTGTTTTCTCGATAATTTCTTACCTGGTCTTTTATATTTAAAAGTCTTGCAAGTAACTTTGATCTATACACATCTTCATTTATATCAATGATTCCACATAGTTGAAGAACTGCAATATAGTTTGGAAATCTGAAAGTAGATATTTGGTAAAGTTCATTAAAAGTGTAATCATCTTTCTCATATACATCATTTATTAAATGATATAAATCGAATAATTCTTTTAAAGCATTGGTAAGTAGGGATCTACTAAGTTCAACCGCACATGATTTAAAATTAATTTTAACATCTTCACCATTTAAATATGAATGTATATCAGATATAAATTTGAAGATACATAGAACAATTTGCTCATCAAAACCTTTGGGATTTTCATTAAATTCATCTTTTATTTTTGGTAAATGATAAATATAAAGTTCCTTTATTGGGTTATCACATGACATGATTCTAAGATATCTGCTATCTTTTTTATTATTAGTATTAATTTCTAGTAATGCTTCAATTTTATCTCTTGTAAGCATAAAACTACCTCCTTTATTAAAATAGATATATAATATAAAAAACCGGATAGTATTATACTACAGTTTTTACTAAAAATAAAGCTTTTTACATAAATTTACATAAAAAATGATAAAAAGACATTGTTAGATAAGTTAAATTTGTCATTATTTTTCAAAGTATAACTTGACTTTTTATACCAACTATTATATAATATACGAGTAACAAATTAAATTCAAAGAGAATACCTATGTGTAAGCATAGTCGTATATGGCTTTTAAGGAGGGAATATAAAATGGCACAACCAAAAAGAAGATGGTCAAAACAAAGAACACATACTAAACGTGCAACTTGGAAATTAGAAGAAACAAATTTATCTACTTGCGCAAACTGTGGAGAAGCAGTTCTTTCACACAAAGCATGTCCTTCTTGTGGATATTACAATAAAAAACAAGTAGTTGAAATTAAAGAACAAAAAGAAAACGCTTAATTAAAAAGTAACTCCACATCTGTGGAGTTTTTTCGCGTTTTTAGGGGAGAATAAAGTATGGAAGATTTAAAAATACTATATGAAGATAATCATATAATTGTAGTAATAAAAGAACCTGGAATTCCTGTACAAGAAGATAAAACAGGGGATTTAGATATGCTTACAATTATAAAACAATATATAAAAGAAAAATATAACAAACCTGGAAATGTATATCTAGGATTAGTACATAGATTAGATAGAATGGTAGGCGGAGTAATGGTGTTTGCAAAAACATCAAAAGCTGCTTCTAGAATATCTGAGTATATTAGACAAAAGAATGTAAAAAAAAGATACTTAGCTGTTGTAAATGGTAAGATGAAAGTATCAGATGAAAAAATAGAACTTAGAAACTATTTAGTTAAAAACGAAAGACTAAATATGTCTAGAGTTGTAGATAAATCTGTAAAAGGTGCTAAAGAAAGTATACTTGAATATAAAGTATTAAAAAACTTTGAATATAAAGGTAAAGAATACTCTTTAGTAGATATAGATTTACATACAGGAAGACATCATCAAATAAGAGTACAATTTGCAAATATTGCTCATCCTTTATACGGAGATGTTAAATATGGTCAAAAGATAAATAAAGTAGGACAAAATTTAGCGTTATTTTCATATTATTTATCTTTCTTTCATCCAACTAAAGATGAGTATTTAGAATTTAAATTTTTACCAAATGAACTAGATAAAAAAGATGGAATATGGGATGTGATATAATGGATTTTGATAGCATTAGACTATCTCTAGAGGAACTTAAGATAAAACTTGATACCTTAAAAGATGCAATAAGAGTAGAAGAGAAAAGAGAACAACTAAAAGAACTAGAAAAAGAAACATTAAAAGAAGGTTTTTGGAATGATAACGAAGCTTCTTCTAAAATACTAACAGAAATGAAAAACTTAAAGTCGGATATAACTAAATATGAAAATGTAGCAAAAGAATATGAAGATGCAGTTACATATTTAGAACTTGCTCAAGAGGAAAATGACAGTGAGTCATTTAAAGAGGCAAGAAATTTAACAACAAGTTTAAGTAGCAATTTAGAAAAACTAGAAGTTAGTACATTACTTTCAGATGAATATGATAGAAGTAATTCAATTGTAACTATTCATCCTGGAGCTGGTGGAACAGAATCTCAAGACTGGGCTTTAATGTTATATAGAATGTATACTAGATGGGCACAACGTATGGACTTTACTATTGAAGTATTAGACTATCAAGATGGTGAAGAAGCAGGTGTGAAATCTGTATCTTTCTTAATTAAAGGCGAAAACGCTTATGGTTATACAAAAGGAGAAGCTGGAGTTCATAGACTTGTTAGAATTTCACCTTTTGATGCTAATAGTAGACGTCATACATCATTTGCTGCTCTTGAAGTATTACCAGAAATATCAGATGAAATAGTAGTAGATATTAAACTAGAAGATATTGAAATGGATGTTTTTAGAGCAAGTGGTGCAGGTGGACAACACGTAAATAAAACATCATCTGCAGTAAGACTTAGACATATTCCAACAGGAATAGTAGTGTCTTGTCAAACAGAACGTTCTCAAATGCAAAATAGAGAATATGCAATGAAGATGTTAAAAGCTAAAATATATAAATTAGAAAAAGAAAATCATGAAAAGAAAATGAGTAACATTAAAGGCGAGACAACAGATAATGCTTGGGGAAACCAAATTCGTTCATATGTATTCTGTCCATATACTTTGGTAAAAGATCATAGAACAGGATATGAAACAGGAAATGTTCAAGCTGTAATGGACGGTAAGATAGATGATTTCATATATGAATACTTGAAAAGTTATGTAAAAGATGGTATAATGAAATAGTATTTTTATATGGAAAGAGGTGGTCTGTATTATGGACTCTAAAAATTTATCTGAATATGATAAAGACTTTATGAAAATGCTACAGGAATCAAAATTATTAATCGTAGATCTTGATGGTACATTAATAGATTTTGAAAAAATTGACAATATAATTATTAAACAACTATTCCCAGATAGTAGAATAATCGATACAATCGATAACATATTGTGGAAAGTAAATAGATTAGATGTGTTGGGGAATGGATATGCTGGATTAAAGATAAGACTTGCAGTATATTCGCTGTTTAGTAAGTACACTTTAAAGG
This sequence comes from Clostridia bacterium, assembly GCA_017626395.1. GTDB lineage: Bacteria > Bacillota > Clostridia > TANB77 > CAG-465 > CAG-465. The sequence goes on from JAGAIU010000069.1 coordinate 64,182, forward strand.
AGTGTAAAAAAATGTATGGAGCAATGTATGAAGAACTTGCTAGAGTAGAGCTTGCAAGTGTATATGCTTCAACCCTTAGCAAAATTATTGCAAATGGATATAAAGTTGCAATAGTAACAAAAAATGTTTATGCAAAAAACTTGTTAGAGAAATCTTTCTTTAAAACTAATAAAGAAATTAGTGATAATTTAAGTTTAGTAATTTTAAGAAAAGATAAAAAGAAAAAGTTCAAAGATATGATTAAACAATATGAAGGAAAAGTCTGCGTTATTGGAAATAACTTAAGTGACGATATAATGAATTCATATAAAATTGGATCACCTTTTATTTATATAGGGAAAAGTAAAGCTATAAACTTTATTTTAAGTCTTGTAAATAAAATAGCATACAAGATAGGTATAAAATCTATATATAACAGAGGAATTCAATTTAGAACTTTTAAACAAGTTGGAACAGTATTTGAAAAAAAGAAGTAGGAAATTATATTTTTCCTACTTTTTCTTTTTTATATAAGATTTTTCATATCATTTGGTATATCTGCTTGTATTTGTATAAATTCATCTGTTATTGGATGATTAAACGAGATAGAATGAGCGTGTAAAGCTTGTCTTGAAATTAATTTATCTATATCTCGAATACCATAATGTTCCGCATAAAGAGTATCTCCAAGTAATATATGTCCTAAATCTATCATATGTACTCTAATTTGATGAGTTCTGCCTGTATGTAGTAGAACATTTACTACTGTATAATTTTTTTCTTCATTTCTCGCTAGAACGTTATATTCAGTTTTAGCATAGTCTCCAGTATTGTCATTAACTGTATGCCTTAAAATAATAGTATTATCTATTCTAGCTATATTTTTCTCAATTATTCCATGATTTTCTTTAACAATACCATTAACTATGGCAATATATTCTTTTTTTAAATTAAGTTTTTCTTTTCTACGTACAAATAGTTCTTGTATATATTCATTTTTAGCAAATATACAGATGCCAGTTGTATTTTTATCCAACCTTGTTACTATGTGTATGTTATTTATTCCTTGTTTCTTTAGATATGCAGCAACTATATTAGATAGAGTGTTATCATAATTATCTGTACTAGGATGAGATGGCATATTTTCAGGTTTATTAACTATAAGCAGATATTCGTCTTCATAAAGTATATCTAAAGGTGCATCTTTTAGAATAAACTTATCTTCAAATTTTGGTGTATCTTTAATATTTAAATATTTTTCTAAATCTACAGTAACTGTGTCATTTTCTTTAACTAAATAATTTACGAATTCTTCTTTGTTATTTACAAAAATACAATTAGAATATTTAAGCTTTTTTAATAGTTCTGTAGATATATATAATCTTTTCTTTAAGATATCTTTTAACTTTTTATCTTGGTCATAACTTTTAGCTATATAGTTTAATTTCATAATATTTTTTCTCCTGATAAGTATTATACTATAGTTTTAAAGAAAAATAAAGGAAAAGAAAAATATAACTTTACATAGAATAACTAAAATTATTGAAAAAATGTGTATGTTATTGTATAATATTAACGTTGGAAAGTGAGAGAAAATGGATAAAGAAAGAATAGATGATTTAGGTATTAATGGTAAAAAAATAATACAAAATACAGATTATTTCTGCTTTGGAATAGATAGTGTTTTACTTGCAAACTTTGTAGAATCAAATAGCAGTAAAAATAACATAGTGGATTTATGTTCTGGAAGTGGAGTTATATCTGTAATTGTATCTCAAAAGAAAAAATGTAATAAAATATATGCTGTAGAGCTTCAAAATGAAATGTATGACCTTTTAGATAGAAATGTTAAGATAAATTCACTTGAAGAAAAAATAATTCCTTTAAAAGGCGATGTTAAAAGTTTCTCTATGAATGAGAAAGTAGATATAGTTGTTTCAAATCCTCCATATAAAGAAGTTGGAACAGGAGTAGAAAACACTAATTCTGTTAAATATATCGCAAGACACGAAAAAGAATGTACATTAGAAGATATATTTAAATGTAGTAGTAAATTACTTAAACAAAAAGGAAAACTATATTTAGTACATAAACCACAAAGAATACCAGATTTAATATCTGAAGCTCGAAAATATAAATTAGAACCTAAAAAGATGAGACTTGTTTATCCTACAATAAATAGCAAACCAAGTATAGTACTTATGGAGTATGTATATTTTGGTGGTAATGAACTTGAGGTACTTTCTCCACTTATTGAGTATAACGAAAATGGAGAATATACAAAAGAAATATTTGAAATATATGGTATGGGAGAGAATAAATAATGGAAAAAAATAATAGAGGTGTATTATATGTAGTAGGTACACCTATTGGAAATTTAAAAGATATAACATTACGTGCAATTGAAACGTTAGAAATGGTAGATATAATACTTGCAGAAGATACAAGACAAACACTAAAATTATTAAACCATTTAAATATTTCAAAGCAAATGATAAGCTATCATAGACATAATGAAGATGCTAAAGTAAATATGGTAGTATCACTTCTTGATGAGGGGAAAAATATAGCTTTAGTATCAGATGCAGGTATGCCAATTATATCTGATCCTGGACAAGGTCTTGTTAAATATCTAGTAGAAAATGAATATAAAATAGAAGTAATACCTGGTGTTACTGCTTTAATTACAGCTATTGTTCGTTCAGGTATGGATTCTACAAGATTTACATTTGAAGGCTTTTTATCTGTAAGTAAAAAACAAAGAATTAAAAGACTTGCAGAACTTAAAGATGAAATTAGAACAATGGTATTTTACGAAGCACCACATAAAATACTTTATACTTTAAAAGATATGTATGAAGTATTAGGTGAAAGAAATATTTGTATCTGTCGTGAACTTACAAAGCTTCATGAAGAATACTTAAATACTACATTTACTGAAGCTATAGCTAGAATTGAAGAAAATGGTATTAAAGGTGAAATTGTTTTAATAGTTGAAGGGAAATCTGAATTAGAACTTGAAGAAAAAAGAAAAGAAGAACTAGAAAAAATAGGGCCAGCAGATTTAGTAAAACAATATATGGCTGAAGGAATAGATAAAAAAGATGCTATTAAAAAAGCAGCTAAAGAACTTGGTGTAAATAAAAACGAAGTGTATAAAGAATGTTTAGATATATAATTAAAGATGAAGAGTGGTAGAAATACCACTCTTTACTTTTTATATAAAAATAACAATTAAAAATAATTTTAAAAAACAACTATACTTTTTAAATTTCTTGTTATATAATAACCAAAGACAGTGAGGTATATTATGAAAGAAAATGAACAAGAAAGATTAAAGCATATGCTTGAAATAGAAGAAAGTTTATATGAAAAAGGATATAAACTAGTATGCGGTGTAGATGAAGCAGGACGTGGCCCTTTATGTGGTCCTGTAGTTGCAGCAGCAGTTATACTTAAACCAGGACAAATGATAGATGGAGTAAATGACTCTAAAAAAATATCTGAGAAAAAAAGAGAGAAACTATATGAAGATATTATGGCTAATGCTTTGGCAGTTGGTGTTGGTATGAGTGATGTAGATGTAATAGAAGATGTTAATATTCTAAATGCAACTAAACTTGCTATGAAACAAGCTATTAACAATTTAAAAGTTCAACCTGAATATGTCTTAATTGATGGTAATCAAATGATAGATATAACTATAGATGCTGAAACTGTAGTATCAGGAGATGCTAAATCTGAATCAATTGCAGCAGCATCAATTATAGCTAAAGTAACAAGGGATAGAATGCTACTTGAATGGGATAAAGAATATCCAGAATATGGCTTTGCTAAACATAAAGGATATGGTACAAAAGCACATATTGAAGCAATAGGTAAATATGGACTTACACCTCTTCATAGAAAGAGTTTCTGTACAAAATTTGTTAAGGGGGAATAATAATGAAACTAGTATCATGGAATGTAAATGGACTTAGAGCATGTATAACAAAAGGATTTAATGAGTTCTTTAAAGATATAGATGCAGATATGTTCTGTATTCAAGAAACAAAATTACAAGATGAGCAAGCTGAAGGAATTGAATTTGATGGATATTATAGATATATGAATAGTGCACAGAAAAAAGGTTATTCTGGTACTATGATATTTACTAAACATAAACCTTTAAATGTTACATATGGACTTGGTATAGAAGAACATGATAATGAAGGTAGAATAATAACTTTAGAATATGACAACTTCTATCTAGTAAATTGCTATACTCCGAATTCAAAAAGAGAACTTGAAAGATTAGATTATAGAATGGTTTGGGAAGATGAAATGTTAAAATATTTCAAAAAATTAGAAGAAACTAAACCAGTTGTATATTGTGGAGATTTAAATGTTGCACACGAAGAAATAGATATTAAAAATCCTAAAACTAATCATTTTAGTGCTGGATTTACAGATCAAGAAAGAGAAAAAATGACAAGGTTATTATCTAATGGTTTTATAGATACATTTAGATATAAATATCCAGATAAAGTATTATATTCTTGGTGGTCATATATGAGACAAGCAAGAGAAAAAAACGTAGGCTGGAGAATAGATTATTTTATAGTGTCTGATGCTTTAAAAGATAAAGTTAAAGAGGCAGATATACATACACAAATACTTGGTAGTGACCATTGCCCAGTAAGTCTAGAAATAGAGTTTTAAATTTATCCTTGAAAAATAAAAAAATATATAGTAGAATAGTTTATGAAAAGAGGGGATATTATGGGTATTTTTGACAAGGTTATATCAAATATAAGTGGTAGAGATTATAATGTTAACGACCAATTAGCAACGTCTTATGGTCCAAAGCAAGTAACTGAAACTTACAAAGAAGTTTCAAAAACTTTAAGAAAAAAGACTAAAGAATCAGTTACATTAAATGATCAAATACTAGAAAAATATAATAAAAAAAATAAAGAAGATGTTCAAAATAATTTAATGAAAAAATACTTAAAACTATCTCGAGATGATTTAAATCAACAAGAAATAGCTAAAAAAGAGTTAGAAAAACATCAGATAGAAGATGAAGTAGATAAAACTCTAGAAGGAACAGATAAAGTAACTAGAGAACAAGTGAAAAAAGATTTACTAGAAGACGAACAAATTGATACTGGAAAAAAAGACAAAAAACAAGAATTACAAGCTAGAATATATAAAGCTACATACACTAGAATGTATAATGACTATACAAACTCTGTTTTAAAAATTAAGGATTCTCAATTTGATAAAATGGAGATAGCTATAAGTGAAGCTCAAGCTATTGAAATGATTGCAATGGAAAAGAATCTTGAAAATATAGAACTAAAGTATAATAAAGCAACGGGAAAAGATTTTTCTAAAGATAAAAATATAAGAGAAAAACGAGAAGAATTCAAGCAGAAATTTGAATATAATCAAAGAGGTATAAATAGTATTACCGAAAATATAGGAGACAAAATTAATAGATTATATGCAATAAGAGAAGAAAAACATAGACAGTATATGAAAGCTCTAATGGATAAAAATATATCTTCTCAAGAAATTGCATATTATAAAAGAGAATATCAAGAAGCTAATTTAGAGTTAATGCAAAAAGTACCTTCTTTACAAGAGTATACGAAAGATTTAGAAGTGCAAGAAAAAAACGAGCAAATGGCTAAAGAAGCTAAAGTGGAAAATAAATCTGCTGTAAATAATAAAATAGATAATAGACATTTTGACGATACAAAAAATGTAAGTGAAAAAGTTACTGATTCTAAAATGGTAGAGCATTTAGATAAAGTACAAGAAAAAGAAGAAAAAAGAGATGAAAGAAACTTTGAAACAATAAGTAAGATTCAAAAAGATGAATTAGAAAAAGGTAATCTTGATGTAGCAAAAGAAATTGGAGATTTACAATCTACTAAAAGAATATATGACGAAAATATAGAGAAAACTCCTAATCAACCTACACCATCTCAAGCACAAAAAGAGGTGGAAAGAAACCAAGAAATAAGCGATGACTCTTTCTTTAGTACTTTAAGATCTGGAGTAAATGACATGAATGATATAAAACAGGAAGATATAGAAAGAGTCGAAAAGATTGCTAAAGAAGAAATTGGCAAAAAAGCTTATAATGAACAAAAACAACAATTGAATGAACAATATCAAAGAGAAAGAAGAAAAAAGACAAGTAATAATTAATTTAAGGAGGTATTTTTATGGGACTTGTAACAACAGAAGAAATGTTTAAAAAAGCTTATGAAGGAGGATATGCAATTGGTGCTTTCAATGTTAACAACATGGAAATTATTCAAGGTATAATGGAAGCTGCAAATGAAACTAATTCACCAGTTATACTTCAAGTATCAGCTGGAGCTAGAAAATATGCTAATCCAATATATTTAAAAAAATTAGTTGAAGCTGCAATTGAATGTAACAAACAAGCTGGAAAAGATATACCAGTAGTTTTACACTTAGACCATGGTGCAGATTTTGAAACTTGTAAAGATTGTATAGATAGTGGATTTACATCAGTTATGATTGATGGATCTAAACATTCATTTGAAGAAAATGTGGAACTAACTAAAAAAGTAGTTGAATATGCACATGCAAGAGGAGTTGTAGTTGAAGCTGAACTTGGAAAACTTGCAGGTGTTGAAGATGATGTTAATGTATCAGCTGATGATGCAATGTATACAAATCCAGATGAAGCAGTTGAATTTGTACAAAGAACAGGATGTGATTCTTTAGCTATAGCTATAGGAACAAGTCATGGAGCATATAAATTCAAAGGTGAAGCAAAATTAAGATATGATATATTAGAAGAAATTGGTAGAAGATTACCAGGATTCCCAATCGTATTACATGGAGCTTCTTCAGTACCACAAAAATTTGTTGAAATGTGTAATGAATATGGTGGAAATATCCCAGGAGCAAAAGGTGTTCCAGAAGATATGTTAAGAAAAGCTGCTACAATGGCTGTTTGTAAAATAAATATAGATAGTGATATTCGTTTAGCTATGACAGCTAATATTAGAGAATGCTTTACAAATAAACCAGAAGTATTTGATCCAAGAACATATTTAGGTCAAGCAAGAACAGCTGTTAAAGACATGGTAAAACATAAAATTGAAGATGTTTTAGGATGTGCTGGAAAAGCATAGGAGGTATATTATGCAATATACTTATACACCTAAAGGCGTTTGTTCAAAGCAAATGATTATAGATATAGATGATGCTACTGATACAGTTAAGTTTGTAAAAATAGTAGGTGGTTGTCCAGGAAATACAATTGGAGTATCTAAACTTGTTGAAGGTAAAAAGCTAGATGAAGTTATAGAATTACTAAAGGGTATTCCATGTGGATATAGAGGCACTTCTTGTCCAGATCAATTAGCAATAGCATTAGAAGAAATAAAAAATGCAAGATAAATTAAAGATTGGCTTTAGGCCAATCTTTTTTTGCTTAAAATTATAGAAGAATTTCAACAATAAAATAAAAAATATTCATAAAAACTTGCGACCGAAAAAGTGTGCGGAAGTATTGAAATTACTAAGATATATCAATATAATTAATTCATGATTTGAACTGGTTTAAATGTTGCTTGAAAGGAGAAAAATATGAATAATAAATTATTGTTATTACCAACTAATGATTATGTCTTTAAAAGAATATTTGGTAAAAAAGGAAACGAAGATATAACAAGAAATTTTATAGAAAATGTAACAGGAGTAAGATATGAAGATATAAATTTAGAAGATACTCCAATTTTAGAAAGAGACCTATTAGAAAAGAAAATGGGAGCTTTAGATGTTAAAGTTGTTGCAAATAAATATAGCAATATAGATATTGAAATGCAGATAGTAAAAAGTGAATATATAGCAGACAGAATTCTTTGGTATTGGTCAAAAATGTATGCAGGCTCTTTAAATAAAGGGGAAGGATATGATAGTACAAAAAGGGCTATTTGTATATTACTAGCAGATTTTAATTTAGAAAATTTAAAAGACGTTTCAAAATTCCATACTGTATGGAATATAAGAGAAGAAAAATATCGTAACATGATATTGACAGATAAACTAGAAATCCATATAATAGAATTAGAAAAACTGGAGAATAATATCAAAACAGAAGACTATAAAAATCTTTTAGAATGGTGTGAATTTATTAAAAATCCAGGGAAAGTAGGTAATTCTATTATGGGAGAAAATGAATACATAAAAAGAGCCAAAGAAGAATTAGAAAAAATAAGTCAAGATGAAAGAGAAAGAAGACTAGCAGAACTAAGAGATAAAGCAATAATGGATGAAATTGCTATTCGTGATAGTGGTTTTAAAGAAGGCTATGAAGAAGGAAAAGCATCTGGTGTAAAAGCAGGAATTGAAGCTGGATTACAAGAAGGTATGAAACAAGGTTTACAAGAAGGAAAAAAAGAAAAGCAAATAGAAATAGCTAAAAAAATGATAAAAGAAGGAATGAATATTGAAACTATTTCTAAATTAACAGAACTTTCTGAATCTGAAATAAAAGAATTATATTAATTAAATTATAAATACTGGTAATAGTAATATTATCAGTATTTTTTCTTTTTTGATAGAAAAATGCTTGTCTTTGTTTTTAGACACTTGAAGAATAATATTATTTATAGTATAATTATATACTAGTAATGATAGGAGTAATTGTAGTAATAATTTGTGAGTATATAAAAGTGCTTAGAAATTATTATTACAACCTGTTATTACTAGAAATTTAGTGTTTAGGGAGGAATAAAAAATGTTTAAAAAATTTGAAACTACATTTGCAGGCAAAAAGCTTGTAGTAGAAGTAGGAAAAATGGCTGCTCTTTCAAATGGTTCATGTCTAGTTAGATATGGAGAGACAGCTGTACTTGTTAATGTTAACATGTCAAAAGAACCAAAAGAAGGCATAGATTTTCTACCTTTATCTGTAGATTATGAAGAAAGATTATATGCAGTAGGAAAAATACCTGGTGGGTACATTAAAAGAGAAGGAAAACCTTCTACAAAAGCAGTACTTGTATCACGTGTAATAGATAGACCTTTACGTCCACTATTCCCAAAAGATTATAGAAATGATACAGCAATTAATGCATTAGTACTTGCAGTTGATCCGGATATATTACCAGAAATTCCAGCATCAGTTGGTGCTTCAATTGCTCTTAATATATCAGATATACCTTTTGATACTTTAGTAGGTACAGTAAAAGTTGGATTAGTAGATGGAGAAATCGTTCTAAATCCAAACTTAGAACAAAGAGAAAAATCTACATTAGATTTAACAGTATCTGCAACACCAACAAAAATTTGTATGATTGAAGCTGGAGCAAAAGAAGTTCCAGACGATAAAATGCTTGAAGCTATAAAAGTAGCACATCAAGAAATTAAAAATCTTTGTGAATTTATATACAATGTTAAAGCTGAAGTTGGTAAGAAAAAAGTTGAATATAAATCTTTTGCTATACCACAAGACTTAGCTGACTTTATCAAAGATATAGCTTATGACAAAATGAAAAAAGCTGTACAAACAACAGATAAAGAACAAAGAGATGAAAATGTAGAAGAAGTAAATAACTTCGTTATTGAAGAATATAAAAAACAATACGGTGAAGATGTTTATGAAGCGAATAAATCAATGGTAGCTGAAGCATTATATAAAGCTGAGAAAAAAGCTGTTAGAGATTTAGTTATTCTTGAAAACAAACGTGTTGATGGAAGAGGAAATGATGAAATAAGACCACTAAGTGCAGAAGTTGGATTATTTGAAAGAGTTCATGGAAGTGCACTATTCTCTAGAGGCCTTACACAAGTATTATCTATGGTAACACTTGGAAGTGCATCAGACGTACAAGAACTAGATGGATTAGATGAAGAAGAACAAAAAAGATATATGCATCATTACAACATGCCACCATATAGCGTTGGTGAAGCAAGAGCATCACGTGGCCCAGGAAGAAGAGAAATAGGACATGGAGCTTTAGCAGAAAGAGCTTTAGAACCAGTTATACCTTCTCAAGAAGAATTCCCATATACAATTAGAGTTGTATCAGAAGTATTAAGTTCTAACGGTTCAACTTCACAAGGAAGTGTATGTGGTTCAACACTTGCTCTTATGGATGCTGGTGTTCCAATTAAAGCACCTGTTGCTGGTATTTCAACTGGATTATTCACAAAAAATGGAAGCACAGATGATTATATAATGGTAACAGATATTCAAGGAATTGAAGATTTCTTTGGAGATATGGACTTTAAAGTAGCAGGAACAAAAAACGGTATAACTGCTATTCAAGTAGATATAAAAATTGATGGATTATCATATGAAATAATAGAAGAAGCTTTTGCTAGAACAAATAAAGCAAGACATTATATCTTAGATGAAGTAATGTTAAAAGCTATAGATAAACCACGTCCAAACGTATCAAAATATGCTCCAAAAATCGAAGTTATTAAAATTAACCCAGATAGAATAAGAGACGTTATTGGTTCAGGTGGAAAAACAATAAACAAAATTATAGATGAAACACACGTTAAAATAGACATAGAAGATGATGGAACAGTATATGTAGCTGGTGTAGATCAAGAAATGCTAGATAAAGCTATAAGCATTATTGAATCACTAACTAAAGACGTAGAACTAAATGAAGTATATATGGGAAAAGTAACTAAATTATTACAATTTGGTGCTTTAGTAGAAATATTACCAGGAAAAGAAGGATTATTACATATTTCTAAAATTTCTAAAGAAAGAGTAAATAAAGTTGAAGATGTACTAGCTGTAGGAGATGAAATTTTAGTTAAAGTTGTAGAAATTAATAAAGAAGAAGGTAAATTTAGTCTTTCTGCAAAAGACGCTATGAAAGTTTAGGGGTGTTTAGATGCAAGTATATGCATTTGTTGGTAAAACAGGAACTGGAAAAAGCTATAATGCATTAAAAGTTGCAAAGTCTTATGATATTAAATATATAATAGATGATGCAATATTAATTAAGGAAACGAAGGTTATAGCTGGAAAATCTGCCAAAACTGAAGCGAGTAAAATCGCTTCAGTTAAAGCAGCTATTTTCTTTTATGAAGATAGAAAAAAAGAAATGATGGATGCAATCAAGAAAGAAAAAATTGAAAAAATTTTAATTCTTGGTACATCTGATGAAATGGTACAAAAAATAGCTGGAAATTTAGAATTAGGACCAATATTTAAAACAATTTATATAGAAGATGTTGCAACACCTGAAAAAATCGAAGAAGCAAGAAAATCTAGATTTGAAGAAGGAAAACATGTTGTACCTGTTCCCACATTTGAAATTAAGAAACAATTTTCTGGTTATTTTATAGACCCACTTCGTATGTTTGATATTTTCAGAAGAGAAAGTAGCAATCTTTATGAAGCAGAATCATCTGAAAAAACAATTATAAGACCAACATATAGTTATATAGGTAAGTTTAGAATATCAGATAATGTAATGAGAGATTTGGTCACTTATACTGTTGAGCAGATCAGAGGAATTGGTAAAGTTCAGAAAGTTTTTACAGAAAAATATATTGACGGAATGAAAATTGAAGTAGATATTCAAGTAATATTTGGGTACAATATACCAAATATTAGTAAAGAAGTAAAAGAAGCTATAATACGTTCAATAGATACTATGACAGGTATAAATTTATTTGGCATAGATATTAATGTTACGTCAATTATAAAGATAAAATAAAATACTAAAATTTGTTGAAATACAACGGATTTTGTAGTAAAATGTACGCGAGGGTGATAATTAATGGAAACAATTAGATATACAGAGAGAAGAAGAACAACAAAATGGCCTGCAATAATAGTAATGCTATTTTTAATTGTTGGAGGATGTTTTGTTGCTTATGCTATAAAATTTGAGGACAACCCTAAAATGCTAGGTTTGTCTAATGAAGCAACTACAACAACTACTGATGGCCTTGAAAATGTTGAGATGACAGATGCTGAAAAATTAGAACAAGCAATGAATCTTAACTATGAAATTAAAGAAATTAGTTCTAAAGACCAAAGTAGAAAAAGTTATATAAGTGATATTCATTTACCAGCCATATATGTCGATGGTAAAGAAATAGCGGAATTAAATGCTAAAATCCAAAGTGAATATACAACTAGATTTGAAACTTTAAAAGAACAAATGGTAGATGCTGATAGTAATTACTCTTTCAATGTAACATATACATATTATGATAACATTGTTGGAATAAAAAAAGTGGTTTCTCTTGTAGTAAAACAACAAATTGTAGATGAAGATTCACAAAAAGTGACTTCAGAGAAAGTAACTACATATAATGTAGATTTATCTTCTAAGAAAACCTTAGCGCAAAGTGATGTATTATTTGATACACTTGGTAAAGACTATAAAGAAGTATTAAAAACAGCTGTTAAAGAGTATATTGTAGATAATAAATATACAACAGAAGATAAATATAATTATGAAATAACAGGTCTTGAAAATTTCTATATAAAAGATTCTAAATTTCATATAGTATTTAATACTCAAACAGACAATATAATACCAAAAGATAGTGGAATAATAGATATTGAAGTTGAAATTTAACGAGGAGGCAAGAATAGTATGGTAGATTCAATGGAAAAAATAGTTAATTTATGTAAAAATAGAGGGTATATATATGCAGGGTCAGAAATCTATGGAGGTCTTGCAAATACTTGGGATTATGGTCCTTTAGGGTCAGAATTAAAAAACAACATAAAAGCTGCTTGGAGAAAAAAATTCATTCAAGAAAGTAAATATAATGTTGGTCTAGATGCAGCAATTCTTATGAACCCACAAACTTGGGTTGCATCAGGACACGTTGGCGGATTCTCAGATCCATTAATTGACTGTAAAGATTGTAAAACAAGACATAGAGCAGACAAAATGATAGAAGAATGGGCTCATGATCAAGGAAAAGATATGATAGCTGATGGTATGACAGATCAAGCTTTAGTAGATTTTATTAACGAAAATAAAATCCCTTGTCCAAAATGTGGTAAAAATAATTTTACAGATATAAGAAAATTCAATCTTATGTTTAAAACATTCCAAGGTGTAACTGAAGATAATACTACAACAATTTATTTAAGACCTGAAACAGCACAAGGTATCTTTGTTAACTATAAAAATGTTATGAGAACAACAAGAAGAAAAATACCTATGGGTATTGCTCAAATTGGTAAAGCATTTAGAAATGAAATAACACCTGGTAACTTTGTATTTAGAATGAGAGAATTCGAACAAATGGAACTTGAATTCTTCTGCAAACCAGGAACAGATTTAGAGTGGCATGAATATTGGAAAACATTCTGTAAAAATTGGTTATTAAATCTTGGTGTAAAAGAAGAAAATATGAGATTACGTGACCATTCTAAAGAAGAACTTTCTCACTATAGTAATGCAACAACAGATATTGAATTTTTATTCCCATTTGGTTGGGGAGAACTTTGGGGTATAGCTGATAGAACAGATTTCGACTTATCTCAACATATGAAATTCTCTGGTGAAGATATGACTTATACAGAACCAGATACAAATGAAAAATATGTACCTTATTGTATCGAACCATCTTTAGGATGTGATAGAGTAGCTTTAGCTTTCTTATGTAATGCATATGATGAAGAAAAAATATCTGAAGATGATACAAGAGTAGTATTACATTTACATCCATTCTTAGCTCCAATTAAAATTGCAGTTTTACCTTTATCTAAAAAACTAGCAGATGGTGCAAAAGAAGTTCAAGAAATGTTAGCTAAAAAATACAATGTAGATTATGATGAATCACAAAGTATTGGTAAAAGATATAGAAGACAAGATGAAATTGGTACTCCATATTGTATAACATATGATTTCGAATCAGAAACAGATAAATCTGTTACAATCAGAGACAGAGATACTATGGAACAAGTAAGAGTAAAGATTGAAGATTTAGATGCATGGTTTGCAAATAAATTTGATATATAATTGTTGTATTGAGGGGGAAAAGAGTATGAAAAATAAGAACAAACAAGCTAGTGTAAAAACAAAAGTAGCAACATATGTAGTAATTGGTATTTTAACTTTTACTATGGTTTTCTCAGTATTTGCTGGTTTAGTAGCAGCAATTCAATAGTAGCGAAGATAACTGGAGGAATATGTTATGCAAAATATTATTAAATCCTTAAGCGGGATGTTATCTGTTATTGTTGATGTATTGGATTTAACAAGTCCAATTAGATATGCAATTACTGCAATAGATATTATACTAGTAATAACAATTTTTATATACATAGCTAAGTTTATTAAAAAGACAAGAGCTGGTCAAATAGTAAAAGGAATTATAGTATTAGCTTTTATTTATATAGCAGCTAAATTATCTAATATGGTAATACTTACTTTCTTGTTAGATAACTTCATGTCATATGGTATCATACTATTACTTATAGTATTTCAACCTGAACTTAGAAGTGTATTTGAAAAATTAGGTAGAAGCAAAATTGTAGATGTTTTTGATATGGACGATAATATACTTGTTAAACATGCAATATCTGAAGTAACAAAAGCTACAGAAATAATGTCTATGAAACAAATTGGTGCTCTTATAGTATTTGAAAGAAATACTAAAGTATCAGAAGTGTTAAGAGAAGGTGTACCTTTAAATGCTAAAGTTACATCTGAACTTATACAAAACATCTTTATGCCAAGAACACCACTTCATGATGGTGCAATCGTAATTTCTGGTTCAGAAATTCTTGCCGCTAAATGTATTTTACCGCTTGCATCAGAAGTATCAGTTCCTAGAAATCTTGGAACAAGACATAGAGCTGCAGTTGGTATAACAGAAATATCTGATGCATTAGTTGTAGTTGTATCAGAAGAAACAGGTACAATCTCACTTGCTGAAGGTGGAAAACTTACAAGAGATCTTACAGCAGACAAATTAAGAGAATTACTAGATAAAAAATTAGATAGAACAAAAACTAATGTTATTAGAAACATAGTTAAAAAGTAATATATATTAAGATATATTCATATATAACAAATTGAAAGAGAGGTTATATATGAATATTCTTTTTATAGATACCTATTACCAAAAGGAAGGTAATAAGGTAAAAAATTATATATATAATAAATTAGGTTTTTATATTGATATATTTAGTAAAGAAAAGATTAAATATTTAACTTATAATGAAGAAAAAATAAATAAAAAAATATTAGCTTATTTATTAAAAAAGATGTATAAAAATCAAAAAGTTTATGTTACTTTTAGTAGGCAGGCAGAAAAAAACAAAAATATAACAGAAATAATAAATAATAACATATTAAACAAAACAATAGTTACGGAGCAAAACAATTTATATGAAAATGATAAAAAATATATAGATAAATACATAGAAGAAAAGAAATTAAATAAAAAAGCCCTAAAAGTGTTATTTGTTATAGATAATATAAAAGATAAAAGAACAAAAGATAAAATTGAGCAATTTTTAAAAGAATATAAAATTGTAGATATCTTCCTTACAAATCTAGAAAATTATTCTTCTTTAAAAGAATATGTGGAAAATCTAAATAAAGAAGAAGGAACAACAATAGAAGTTCTTGACAAAATGCCAAAAACGAATTATAATATTCTCCTTGTGTTTTCAAGTATGCACAAGGAATATTACAATAACAGCTCATTTATCTTAGACTATAACAATAGTGATCTAGATATAGAGTCTAACACATATTTAATATATAAAAAGAATGAAAAGTATTTTAAAAATATATTTTCTAAATTAAATATGGAGATATCTAGATATGAAAAAACAAAATTAGGTAAACTATATATACATGCAAGTAGATTAATACTTGACAAATAGTGTATAATATTAGTGTTAAATTTTAGGAGGGATATTTATGGAAGAAAGAGATATAATGTTGACAGAAGACGGATATAAAAAACTTGTTGAAGAGTTACAATATTTAAAAGGACCTAGAAAAATGGAGGTTGCAGAAAGAATAAAAGTAGCTAGAGAATTCGGAGATTTATCTGAAAACTCTGAATATGAAGAAGCTAAAAATGAACAAGCTTTACTTGAAGCTAAAATTGCAGATATGGAAGCAACTATAAGAAATGCTAAAGTAGTAGCTGATCATGAAATTTCAACAAGAAAAGCTGGAGTAGGAACACAAGTTACTGTATTTGACTATGAATTCGAAGAAGAAGTTACATATAGTATCGTTGGTGCTACTGAAGTTAATATTGCTGAAAACAAAATATCTAATGAATCACCAGTTGGAAAAGCTTTAATGGGCAAGAAAAAAGGTGAAGACTTTGAAGTTGAAACACCAGCTGGAATTGCTAAATACAAAGTATTAGATATTAAAAGAATATAAATTAATTAAAGTTTAGGAGTGAGCATATGGGAGATATTAGTGAATTAAAAAGAGTACGTCTTGAAAAAGAACAAAAATTAAAAGATTTAGGTATTAGTGTACACCCAGAAAGATATGAAGTAACACATTCATTAAAAGACGTAAGAGAACTTGGAGAAGGTGTAGAAAACGTTAGAGTAGCAGGACGTGTTATGTCTAAAAGAAAAATGGGTAAAATAAGCTTCATGGATTTAAGAGACATTGAAGGAAAAATACAATTAGTATTTAAAAGAGATGATCTTGGTGAAGAAAATTATAAATTATTACATTCAACTGTAGATATAGGTGACTTCATTGGTGTTGAAGGTGATACATTTGTAACACAAGCTGGTGAAAAATCTATTCAAGTTAAAAGCTATGAATTTTTAGGAAAAGCTTTAAGACCATTACCAGAAAAATTCCATGGTATATCTAATCAAGAATTACTATACAGAGAAAGACACCTTGATTTAATAATGAATGAAGAGACTAAGAAAAGATTCTTACTTAGATCAGATTTCATAAAATTAATGAGAGAATTCTTATGGTCAAAAGGATTTATTGAAGTTGATACTCCTGTATTACAAAATACAGCATCAGGTGCAACTGCAAGACCATTCATAACTCATCATAATACATATGATGCAGATGTATATTTAAGAATATCTCCAGAATTAACACTTAAAAAATTAGTTGTTGGAGGATTTACAAATGTATTTGAAATAGCTAGAGACTTCAGAAATGAAGGTATAAGTGTAAACCATTTACAAGATTTTACTATGATTGAAGGATATAGTGCATATTATAACTATAAAGATAATATGAAATTAATGAGAGAAATGATTACTTTCATTCTAGGAAAATTATTCGATGGTAACTTAATTATAAATATTAGTGGAAAAGATATCGATTTTGGTGCTGAATGGGATGAAGTTTCATTTAGAGAGCTATTAATAAAAGATTGTGGAATTGATATAGATGAATTCCCAACAGCTGAAAGTTTACTTGCTGAAATAAGAAATAGAAATATTCAACTTGACGTTGAAAACATTGAAAGTCTTGGAAGAGGAAACTTAATAGACCAATTATACAAAAAAGTAAGTAGACCATATATAATTAAGCCAACATTTTTAACTGGACATCCTATAGATTTATCTCCTCTTGCTAGAAGCAATGATGAAAATCCATCTATAACAGATAGATTCCAACTTATAGTAAATGGACAAGAAATCATTAACGGATATTCTGAGTTAGTTGATTCTCAAGAACAAGAAAGAAGACTAATCGAACAAAATAAATTAAAAGACAATGGTGATGAAGAAGCCATGAGTATAGATCATGAATATATTAAAGCTATGGAATATGGTATGCCACCAATTTCTGGTTGGGGACTAGGAATCGATAGATTCTTACAATTCTTAACAAGTAGCTATAATATTAGAGACGTTGTATTATACCCATTATTAAAAAGAAGAGATAATGTAGAAGACGACGATGATTTAGATGAGGAAGATGAAGAGTAATACTAAGAAGACTTGCATTTTGCAAGTCTTCTTTCTTTTTTAGACATCTTTTCAAAATTGACTTTAAAACATCTTTATGATATTATAATATAGTAATTATAAAAAGGAGTTTAACTATATGTATAAGAGAAATGATAGAGAATTAGTAGATATTGGAATAAAAAATATAAATGAAGATTTTACACAAGAAATAAAAGATAGAATGAAAATAATTATATTAGTAGAACACTCAAAAAGTTCTGCTAAACCATATACATTTTTAAAATATGCTAATAAAAAATTTGAAAAAAGAGGAGATAAATATATTGTGGCACTTGCACAAGAAGAATTTATTGATGTAGTGAATACAAGCCCTAAAGATGTAATCGATATATTAAGAAGGGATATGGAAAAACATTATAAAGCTTTTAAAGAAAAATATCCTGATGCTATAATGGAGAAAGCATATACTTTTAATTATGCATTAGATTATAGTGAAAAAAGCAAAAAAGCAGAACTTTTCTCGGTTGCACTAGTACGTATTTCTAATACTTTTGTAAAATCTCAGATTTCACCAATTGTACCATTAACAGAAGATCAGTATTTAAAAATTATTGGTAAGAAAAACGACGAGGAAGAAGGAAAACTTCTTAATGATATAATTAATGAAAGAGTAATGGGAATAGAACTATTTGGAATAGTTGGATATTTAACAAATGGAAAAATAAAAACTGGAAATTTATATATGGAAAATTTATTAGATATTTTTCCAGAATATGAAAATGTGATAGGTACAAGAGGAAAACTTTTGAAATATCCAAAATTTAGATCTAGATTAAAGGATTATTTAAAATCTTTAAAACCAGTTGGATAAAAAAATATTATATTTCTATTTAAGGACAAAATAAAAGAGTGAACAATTAAGTTTGTTCACTCTTTTATTGTAGAATTTATTACATATACATAAGAATACTCATTATAAATACAGCAACACTAAAAAGTAATGATATTGAAAATGCAACAATTGCAGTAATTCCACACGCTTTAGCTTTTCTAGGTGTTTCTTTAGATTTTATTCGCCATATTGTATGGTAAAAGTCAAAATCCTGGCATTGTTACTTTGAAAATGCTTTGTGATGGATTGAATATATCATTACTGGACTTTTTTAATACAGATGAGTTTAAAAAACTTGAACAAGAAATAAAATAGGAAAAATTGTATTCTTATAAATAAAAAGCAATATATTATTATAATGAAATCCACGGTAATTTACCGTGGATTTTAAGATATGATTTATTTTTTATCTATTTTAACTATATTTACTGCACCTGGTAAAACTTCACCTCTAACACGAGTAGTAAATATTACTTCACCATCTATACTAAGAGGAAATAGTTTATTTGATACTATAGAAATAGTTTGTATGTCATTGTTTATATATGCAGGTTTTAAATCTAAATGCTCACAGTTCTTATATTTAGGTAATAGTATTAATTTAGTAATAAGATTTGTTGCTGTAACTTTGCAAATGCTAAGCTTTCCATCATCTGCACGAGCTTCAGGAGAAGGTACAACACCTCCACCATAATATTTACCATTAGAAACTGCAACTAATGTATATTTAGATTTTTCTTCGAATTCATTTGTTTTTATTTTTAAATGATAATTTCTATTTGTAAATAGTGTATATACAATAGATAAGTTATATTTTGCAGTACCAGATATGAAAGGAATCCATCTAAAATGTTTTAAATTATATGCGACTAAAGCATCAAATCCGGCATTTAAAACGTTAATAGAATATCTATTGTTATTTAATTTAATAATGTCAAATTTAGAGCTTTCTGATTTTATAGAAGTTAGTACTATTTTTCTTAAAGAACGATAATGATTTATGTGTCTAGAAAAATCATTTCCTGTTCCACAAGGAAGAACAACAACTTCTGAACTAGTATTTACGATACCAGATACAATTTCATTTAAAGTACCATCTCCGCCGATGCAATAAAATCTAGTTTTAGCTCTTTTAGCTTTTTTACGAGATATTTCTGTAAGTTCACCTGCATATTTAGAACAGAAAATCTCAGATTCGATACCATTTTTCTTTAATAGCTTTTGAACAATTACAGCATTTTGATATCCTTTTTTTCTACCAGATACTGGGTTTGCCATTATAATATGTTTCATAACATCACATCCACTTAAATTATACCATTTTTATGTAGAATTAACAAGTATAACAAATTGACTTTAGATATAGCAAATGATATAATCTTTTAAGTAAAGGAGAGAGTAATATATGTCATATGATAGAATAGATAAAATAAATTATTATTTAGAAATAGCAGATACAGTTCTAAAAAGAGGAACTTGTATTAGAAGAAATTACGGGGCAGTAATAGTTAAAAATGATGAAATAATTTCAACAGGATATACAGGAGCACCAAGAGGTAGAACAAATTGTATTAATCTTGGATATTGTGCTCGTCAAAAACTTAATATAAAAAGTGGAGAAAAATATGAGCTTTGTAGATCTGTTCATGCAGAACAAAATGCAATAATCTCTGCTGCAAGAAAAGATACAATAGGTGCAACTATGTATATGGTTGGAAGAGATGCACAAACAAAAGAACTTGTAGATTACATAGATTCTTGTAGTATGTGTAAAAGAGTAGTTATTAATGCAGGAATTGAAAAAGTTATAGTTAAAGATAAAAATGCAGAATGTGGTTACAGAATTATGAACGTTCAAGATTGGATAGACTATGACGAAGTTCTAGAAGAAAAAGTAAAAAGAATAGTGGAGGAATAAAATGGCTTTAAATATAGTATTAGTAGAACCAGAAATAGCAGTAAATGCAGGAAATATAGCAAGAACATGTGCAGCAATAGGTGCAACACTTCATATGGTAAAACCATTTGGATTTGATACATCAGATGCTGCTGTAAAGAAAAACATGAAAAGAGCAGGACTGGATTATTGGGATAAAGTGACAATAATAGAATATGAAAATTTAGAAGAGTTTAAAGAAAAAACAAAAGGTAAAAAGATATATCTTTTATCTACTAAATCTAAAAAATGTTATACAGATGTTAAATATGAAGATGATGCATATTTAGTATTTGGTCCTGAGACAAGAGGATTACCAGAAGATTATATACTAGAAAATTTTGAAAATGCTGCAAGAATACCGATGAGAGATATAATTCGTTCTTTAAATCTATCTAATGCAGTAGCAATTGTAGCATATGAAGCAGAAAGACAACTACACTATAAAAACTTGTTAGAAGAGAGTCCATATTTTGATGAAAAAATATAAAATAAATGTTGACAAGTAAAAATTAATAGTGTATAATAATACACGTAGCTTGAAGCTAAATAATGGCTTCTAAGTTACAAATGGCGGCATAGCTTAGTTGGCTAGAGCGTTCGGTTCATACCCGAAAGGTCATAGGTTCGACTCCTATTGCCGCTACCATAAATTAAAAGACTGGAAGAAAATTCCAGTCTTTTTTTATTTATTATATATCTATAAAACCTGAACGACTCCATAACCAAAGTGGAGTATGAATATCTATTGGTGAAAATTTAGTTCCTTTTAAAAGTTTATTCCAATTTTCTATACATATAAGTTGAGCATTAGAACTTTCGTATTCAGATTCAGTTATAATATCAAGTTTTACACTAGACTTTAAAACATGTGTATCTGGTGCAATAGTTAAATCTTGTTTATTTAGATAGTCCATATCTGTATATTGATATATAACATACATCCAGTAGTTACATAGTTTGTTACCAGAAAGATATGGAAATTCTTTTTTATGTTCAATTTGAATAAAGTTTCGTATTTTATTTACATCGTTATCACAAATTTTAAATATATTTCTAATATCTCCAGAAAGTAGATTTTCAATAGTATTACATAGAGTTATCCATATTTGTGTTTGTTTATCTTTTTGTAAAGCTACCCTATATTTAACAAGAGCTTTTTGTACATCCTCAAAAGAAGATGAAAGAACTTTTTTAGTATCAAAAACAAATCTTGTCTCTGGATCATTATATGTTAAATTGGCACTTTCCCATAGTTTATATGAATTTCTTTGATAGTTTAAAGCCATTGGTAAAGTGAAGTAGGTATAGTTTTCAAGTGAATCTTTAGAAAAGCCTGGATTTTCGTCTTCTGGCATAATTTCGCCACCAAGTTTTCCATTTATATATGCATTATATAATTTTTCTATCATTATTAATCTATCTCGTTTAGTCATAATTAACTCCTTTTTTCGAGATTATATCATAAAAAGAGAATAAAAAAAAGAATGCATGTTATTTTGCATTCTTTATACATTCAGGGCATATGCCATGAAACTCTAATGTATGACTTGTAATATTAAATCCTGTTTCTCTTTTAATCTTTCTTGCAATTTTATCTAAATTACACATTTCAGTAGAGAAGGCACCGCTACATTTATCACAAATAAGATAATGTTTAGGATTTTCTTCATTTGCGAGTTCATAATATGCGATTTTATCTTGACGAACAACTTTTGTAACTAAGTTTTTATCTACTAAGTTATTTAGTGTTCTATATACTGTTGAAAGATTAACATCAATATTTTGTGAAACATCATTATAGATTTCCTCGGCAGTTAATGAATTTGGCGAATTTTTTATTACATCAAATATAAAGTCTTTTTTCAAGGTTATATTAACCTCATAACTAAATCTATTAATATTCCACAGAATACTCCAATAATATATACAAGTCCTAATATTGTCATATTTTCTTTTAAATTTTTATTTGTTTTTAATAGTATTATACTTCCGACACCAGCACCAGTAGATAATCCAGAGATTATAGCTCCTAAGCTAATTGATCCTTCTACATATAGTCTAGATAGTAGAACAGAAGAGAAGCAGTTAGGAATTAATCCGATTATACTAGTAACAAATGGTTGAAGAATTGAGCCAGAAAGAATAAATCTTTCAAATGTTTCTTCACCAATTATCTCAATAAGTAGAGTAAGTGCAAAAGAAATTACTAGTAGAAACATAAAAGTACTTAATGTATGACGTAGGCTAGATTTAACTATACCGTGTTCACAATCACAATCTTTGCATGTTTCATCGATATGTTTGTGCATATCTTCAGTTTTTTCTTTATCTGAAGCTTTTTTGCTAAATATCATATCTATAATAGTACCAAATACAACAGCTATTATAAATTTAGCAATTAATATAAATATTAAATCCTTAGATTTTTCTGGGTGAGCAAGTAACATAGGAATTGCTTCATCAGATGTAGCTAAAAATACAGCTACAAGTGTTCCTATAGTAATAACCCTATTAGAAAATAGAGTTGCTGCAATAGCAGAAAAACCACATTGTGGTATTATTCCAAGGATTGCTCCAGCTACTTTACTATATTTACCGGAAGTAGATAATGCTTTTTCTAATTTTTGAGAAGCTTTATGCTCTATATACTCTATCAATAGATAAGATAGAAATAATAAAGGTAGAACCTTTAGAGCATCTACAAATGCATGCGAAAAAGCATGTACAAGCAGCTCAGCAATTTTCTCTAACATTTCATCCTCCTAAAAAAATACGCAAATCATTTGCGAGTACACTATTATATAATTTGTAGAGCGATTTGTCAATATATATACGTAAAATAATTGAAAGTTTACAAAAAAATATTAAAAAAAGATATGAAATTAGGATTAAAAGTGAAAATAATAAAACAAAAACTAATAATTTAGTCAATTGACAAAATATAATACTAAATAGTATAATATACACGATAAAAGAGAGGGGAATATTTATGAGAAGTTTAAGAGATTTTAAAGTGCCAGACTTTAAATTTCCAAAATTTAAATTACTTAATTTCGAAAAAATTGAAGACTTCATAGATGAAGTTAAAAAGAAAGGAAAAACAAAAGAATACAAACAAGGTGATCCTATACCAGAGCCACTAAGATATAATACAATGCAAGAAGTATTTAATGTAGTTACAGAAAAATACAAAGACAATGTATTAGTTACAGAAAAATTTAATCATAAAGGACAATATGAAGAAATTACATATGGACAATTTAGGGAAGATGTAATTGGCCTTGGAACAGGTCTTATTGAATATTTAGGATTAAAAGATAAAAGAGTAGTTATTATTAGTGAAACTACATATAACTGGTATGTATCATACATGGCAATGTTATGTGGTGTTGGTATTGCTGTACCAATGGATAAAGAATTACCTGCAAACGAACTTGAAAATTTAGTTAAAAGATCTAAAGCTTCAGCTATTATTTTCTCATCAAGAAAAAAAGAGCTAGTTGAAAAAGTTAGACCTAATTTACCAGATGTTGAATACTTTATTGAAATGTATTCAGATGCAGATTTAAATGGTAAAGATGTAGGGTTCAATACAGTTAAAAATATAGGTAAAAAATTACATGAGAATGGAAATAATTCATTACTTGATACTAAAATAGATAAAGAAGAGTTTAAAGTATTAATATTTACATCTGGAACAACATCTGCATCTAAAGGTGTTATGCTATGTAATAGAAACTTAACTGAAAATTTATATGCAGTAGGATGCTATGTTAATATTTCTGAAAAGGATAGATTATTCTCAGTATTACCATTACATCATACATATGAATCAACAATAGGCTTTTTATATCCATTTTCAATTGGTGCATCTGTTGCTGTATGTGAAGGATTAAAATATA
Organism: Clostridia bacterium; assembly: GCA_017626395.1. Lineage (GTDB taxonomy): Bacteria > Bacillota > Clostridia > TANB77 > CAG-465 > CAG-465. Next base: position 88,808 of record JAGAIU010000069.1, read on the forward strand.
TAGTTCCAAACTTAAAAGAAACTAAGCCTACAGCATTACTTGCAGTACCACTACTTGTTGAAAGTTTATACAAAAAGATAAACTTAAATATTAAAAAATCTGGTAAAGAACCATTAGTAAATACAATGATACATGTTACTAATGCATTAAAAATGGTTGGCATAGATGTAAAAAGAAAAGTATTTGCTGAGATATTAGAAAATTTAGGTGGAAACTTAAAATATGTTGTATCTGCTGCTGCTCCTATTGACGGAAAAGTTGGTAAATGGGTTGAAGATATAGGTATGGAATTCTATCAAGGATATGGACTTACTGAAACTGCACCAATTGCAGCTCTTACTCCACAATCAGATAGAAGAGTAGGCTCTGTTGGTAAAGCTGTAGCTTGTGGTGAAATAAAAATAGATACTCCAAATGAAGATGGTGAAGGTGAAATATTAATTAAGAGTACAACTTTAATGCTTGGATACTATGAAAATGAAGAAGCAACAAATGAAGTTATTAAAGATGGTTGGTTCCATAGTGGAGATATAGGATATATGGATAAAGATGGATTCTTATACATTACAGGTAGAAGTAAAAACGTTATAGTAACTGCTAACGGTAAAAATATATATCCAGAAGAAATAGAATTATTACTAAGTAAAGTTCCACTAATTTCTGAATGCATGGTATATGGTAAAGGTGAAAATGAAGACTTAACAATTGCTGTTAAAGTTATACCAAATTATGAATATATTAAAGAAAATGTAAAAGCTGATGCTACAGAAGAAGATATATACAATATGATTTGGGATGAAATAAAAACAATAAATCATTCTTTAACTTCATATAAAGCAATTAAATTACTTGAAATTAAAAAAGATGAATTTGAAAAAACTACAACAATGAAAATTAAAAGATTTGCTGAATTAAAGAAGGATAAAGAAAAAGAAGAAGCTGAAAAAGCTAAAAAAGAAGAGAAGAAATAATATATGAAATTAAGGTGAATTAAATGAAAAAAATATATATAATTTTCTTTATTATATTTAGTATGTGTTTAATATCATTTATTTTTATCAATAAAAACATAAAAATAAAAAAAGAAGAACTGCTTAAAAGCGAGACAGAACAATTTGAAGTTATAAAAAAAATAATAAGTGATAGATTTAAAAATTTTAATGAGTATAATATTATATTAGATAAATCTATGTATTATAATTTTGTAACAGGTATTGAATATTCAAATGTCATAAAAGAAAAACTTGATAATTTGGAAAAAAAATATGTAGGAAGTCACTTAACATATATTATATCTATAAAATATAATAATTTAAATAATTGTTTAACTATCACAAACGAAATAAAAGAATTAAATGAAAAACATGTACAAAAATATTATTTAAATGTTGAAAATGATATTATAAAATATACTAAAAATAATTTTTCATATAGTGAATACACTTAGAAAAGAACGTAAATTTAAAAGCAAACTGGTCAATAAAAAGTAGACATTTTTTAATAAAGTCCCTACTTGAGTATAAAACTCAATTTGGGACTTTATATTTTAAAGCATAACTTAGTCTATATTCATTATTATCTTTTACGATATTTTTTTATAAATTTTTCAACTGTGTTATAATTACTTATATTAAAATTAATATACATTTCCTTCTTAAGCCATCCATTTTTAGACTCTTTTACTGGATTTTCTGTTGGTGCTCCAACTATGGACATAAATCTTATTATATATGATATATACCCATAGATTAATGACAATATCAACAAATTTATTCAACTCATGTCGATAAAAGAAGAAAAGTGTACTAAATGTACACTTTTCTTTATTGTTACATTATAACATATAATATACGTTTGTCAATAATCTAAAAGTGTCGAATTTTATTATAAAATACAACACTTTTAGATAGATATTTAATATAATTCTTGTAGCGTATTTAAATCTGTATAATGAATTGCTGTAGCACCAGTGTAATATCTAAACATAACAGAAGTTCTATATGCAGAGTCTCTTAATCCTAAAACATGACCTAATTCGTGCATAAGAACAGATTTTAGATAATAGGTTCCTGATGTTGTAGAACCATTATTATATGTGTAATTTGAGTTAATATATACTTTCGCATCTATTGCCACCTTGTTTCCTTCTTCATCTACATTAGCAACTCTAATTGTCTTACCAACGGTATCGATAGAAGATTTTGAAACACTCACCACTCCCACTGGTTTGAATTCTGCATCATATACGGTTCCTTTATATACAAATAATGTACCAAGTCCTACTGAATTCCATTCATTAATAGCTTCTTGTAATTGTGAAATTTCCCAACTTGAAAATTTAGAAGAAACAACGATACTAATTGGAATACTGTAATATCCATATGGGTCTTCATCTTCTATACTAGTAGCATTAACGTTTGTTGCAAAAATAAAACTAAATAAGATTATTATAATTAAAAATAATGATATTTTTGTCTTCATAGACATTTCCTCCTTTAAATTATTAAATTTGTAAAATATCCAAAGTGCTTTTTTAAAATTGCTTTAGATGTAAAAAATATTCACTCCTTTCTAAATATTATTAAATATTTATTTGAAAAAACTTTGATGTGGAAAAATTATAACATAATCCTATAAAAAATGTCAACTTTTTACGTTGAAAACGCTGCAATTTCAATGTTTTTTTGAAATAATCTCAATATATTAATAAATATACAGGATGAGAAATTTACGTATATTTTAAAATAGAAATAATTAGAAATTTTTTTAGATTAAATTTTAAATACTTTAATAAATAAAGTTAATTATTAAAAAATGACAAGGATATGTACTTACTGAAACTGCACCAATTGCAGCTTTAACTCCAGAAGCAGATAGAAGAGTAGGTTCTGTTGGTAAAGCGGTATCTTGTGCTGAAATTAAGATAGATAATCCAAATGAAGATGGTGAAGGCGAAATATTAATTAAGAGTACAACTTTAATGCTTGGATACTATGAAAATGAAGAAGCAACAAATGATGTTATTAAAGATGGCTGGTTCCATAGTGGAGATATAGGATATATGGATAAAGATGGATTCATATATATTACAGGTATAAGCAAAAACGTAATAGTTACAGCTAATGGTAAAAATATATATCCAGAAGAAATAGAATTATTACTAAGTAAAGTTCCACTAATATCTGAATGTATGGTATATGGTAAAGGTGAAAATGAAGATTTAACAATTGCTGTTAAAGTTATACCAAACTATGAATATATTAAAGAAAATGTTAAAGCTGATGCTACAGAAGAAGATATATATAATATGATTTGGGAAGAAATAAAAACTATAAATCATTCTTTAACTTCATACAAAGCAATCAAATTACTAGAAATTAAAAAAGATGAATTTGAAAAAAACTACAACAATGAAAATAAAAAGATTTGCTGAATTAAAGAAGGATAAAGAAAAAGAAGAAGCTGAGAAAGCTAAAAAAGAAGAGAAAAAAGAAAAAGTTAAAAAAGAAGATAAGAAATAAGATTAACAAATAAAAAAAAGTGTACATAAAGTACACTTTTTGTCGTTTAAAGTAGTTTAAAATATATAAATTTATTGATAATACTATCAAATTGTGATAATATAGGACTCATATAAAAGGAGAATAATTATGGATAGTGTAATTAATAAAAAGAATATTATTGCAACTGTTGTACTTCTTATAGTAGCTTTAGTTTCAATATTTGGAATATCAAAAATAGCAAGTTCAGTAGAATTTCATAAAAAAACAATAAAAAGTTTAGATGATAAAAAAATAATTGTTATGGAATTAACAGCGGCGACTGTAGGATCAGCTACTGCTATTGCAGCAATACCTGGAGATGCAACATTGCCATTGGCAAATCAAATAATGGATTTAAGTGGATACTTAATTATTGTAATAGGTGTTATTTTCTTTGAAAAGATATTGTTGACACTTACAGGATATATAACTTTTACTTTTTTAATACCAATTGCATGTCTATTGTATGGTATATATATTTATGTACGTAAAGATTCTTTAAGAAATTTATCGTTGAAATTAGCGATGTTTGGAATAATTATATTTATGATTGTTCCTATTAGTGTAAAAATAAGTAATTTAATTGAAGAATCATATAAAGCAACAATAAATCAAACTATTGAAGAAGCAAATGAATTACAAAATGATGTAGAAGACCAAGAAGCAACGAGTGAAGAAGAAAATGGACTATGGAATAAAATTACATCTGCTGTGTCGAATGTGGTTTCATCAATTGGAAACGCGTTTTCTGAATTAATTGAAAAGGGAAAACAATTATTAAGTAATTTTATTGATGCGATTGCAGTATTGTTAATAACAACTTGTGTTATACCTATAGCAGTATTGTTTTTTATTGTTTGGATTGTAAAAATTATATTTGATATTACAATACCAGTAAAAAAAGTTAAATTAAATATGCCTAAATTTTTAAATAAAGCTAAAGATGTTGAAGAATAGAAAAAATAAATAATTGGTTGTTTGTGAAAAAATATGACCATTATATAAGATTTTTAGAAAGAAGGAAAGAAAATGAAAGTCAAAGTAACGATGGATTTATCTACAAAAGTTGCAAAAGATTGGTTGGCCGGAAAGGTAGACATTTCTAATGCTGTTGTTAGAAGTAGGGATACTGGTAAGATTCTTAAATATGTAAAATTAGGAACAGAAAATACAATTGATAATGCAAAAAAAGTAGCAAGTAAAGTTACTGGAAAAAATTTGGTAATTGGATTAGGAGTTACTGCTGCTGTTGTGACTATTGGCGGAATTATTAATTTAGTAATAAATAAAAAAAATGACAAAGAAAGTGTAGGAATACCAAAATGCATAAATGATTTTCAAAAATATTTTCACAAATATTTAAAAGAGACTCAAAAAGGTGTTATTAATATCAAATCTATTGATTCTTTAATGTCATCATTAGATAAAGTAGAAGAAGTGAAGAGGGAAGAAATTGGAATTGATTTTTCGACAGATGAAATAAGAAACATATTGGAAAGGATATATGATTTTACTATTAAGATTAATGAAGAATATAGTGGTGAAAAAATAAAAATGAAATTACCATCTAAAAATAGTTCAAAAAATATTATATGTTTAAAAGATTATTTAGAAAATCAAAAACAAGTTATAGAAAAAATATCATAACATTAAAATAATGGATGCTAACTCGATAGTTAAGGTATAAGTTCTAAAAATGTTTAGAATAAGTAAAGAAGATAAGAAGAAGGATAAGAAATAATGTAAAATAAAAGTGCACTTTATAGTGCACTTTCTTTTTTATCTAACATAAAAAAGAACTAGTTTAAACTAGTTCTATAGATGGTTGCGGGAGCAAGACTCGAACTTGCGACCTTCGGGTTATGAGCCCAACGAGCTGCCAACTGCTCCATCCCGCGATGCTTATTGTTCTTTTATTATAATACAAGAAATTACAAAAGTCAACCCTTTTTAGAAATATTTTATGCAAATCATTTGAAAAATATTCTTGAAATATTGAAATTATTGACTTTTTTCATTATCTTGATATAATTAAGGTGGGAGGAATGAAGATGAGATTAGTACTTGCCTCAAAGTCCATTACAAGAAGAAGTATAATGGATAGTTTGAAGATAAAATATGATGTTGTAACAAGCGATGCAGAAGAAAATTATAAAAGTGAAGATCCAAGAAAATATGTTGAAGAATTATCTTTAATTAAAGCAAAAGCTGTTGCAGAAAAAATAGATAGAGAAGATGTAGTAATAATAGCTGCTGATTCTATTATATATAAAGATGGTAAAAAATATGAAAAGCCACATAGTATAGAGGAAGTTATTGCTAATTTAAAAGAATTAAGTAATTCTGTAAATCAAGGGATTACAGGAGTAACAATAGTAGATAAACTTGGCGGAAAAACTTTAACTTTTTCTTGTATTACAGATGTTAAATTTAAAGTTATTGATGAGGAAGATATAAAATGGTATATAGAACATGAAGATCATTTACTAGATAAAGCTGGATATTCTTTAGAGGGAACTATGTCGTTATTTGTGGATAAAATAGATGGAGATTATTACAATGTTTTAGGATTACCACTTGGTAAAATATATACAAGTATAAAAGAGTTAGGATATGAACTTAAAGATTTTAATTAAAAAGGAGGAATAGAATATGTCTATGACTGTAAAGTCTAAAAACAAATATTTATGCGAAGATAAAAATAAACTAAAAGAGCTTATGAAAGAAGAAGGGTTCATCTTTAAAAATAGTGCTTTAAAAAGAGATGAATATTTTGTAGATACAAATAAAAAACTTATATCAAAAGATGCTTGCATAAGAGTAAGGTGTGAAAATGATAAGAAAATAGTATTATCTTTTAACGGAGATACTGAAAATATAAGTGCACTTAATATAAAATCTCAAGACAAAGTATTTCTAGATATAGCTGAATATGGTAATATTGTATCATTTTTAGCGGATTTAGGATATTATAAATATGTTAGTATAAATGTTTTAAAAGAGACATATGTGAAAAAAGAAAAAGAATATTACTATAGTATTAATATAGATACAATAGAAAACATTGGTGAGTTTATAGATTATGATATTTATACCGAAGAAGATAATGAAGAAAAGACAAATGAAGTCTTTAAGAAATTCGAAGAAACTATGAGTTCATGTTTAGGAGAGAAGATAGAAGAAAAATATAGAGACTATTCTTCAAGAATAACTTTTGAAACAAAATTAAAAGGTAACTATGTTAAAAAGATATTAGTTGAACTAGAAAAAATATTTGTAAATTTTAAACAAGATGATGTAGAGAAGTCTATAAAAAATAAATATACAATTTTAAATTTAGAACTTATAGAAAAACTTGAGCAATTAGGAATAGAAGTAAGCATTGTATATTCTAATCCCAATAGCGAGCTTGTAGAAAATATAAAACTAGCTTTATCTAAAATTGGTTATGGTCCTAAATTTATGAATATAAAAGAAATAAAAGAAATTGCAGTAAGAGAAACTTTGATTATCGAAAATCAAAAGAAAATAGATTTTAGTGAAGTTGGACTGATAATTTCAAATTATTATAAAGTAGAATCGCCTAATAATAAATAAAAATAAACAGAAATGTAACATAAAAGTAACACAAAAACTTATTTGTGTTACTTTTTTATGTTTAGCAAAAAAGATAGAAAACCACTAATAAAAAGAAAGTTTAAAATCAATGAAAAAAAAGACAAAAAATATTAAAAAAAACGGATATAATTGCTTCAAAAATGCTTGAATTAAGATTTTTATTATGCTATTATATAAGAGTAAACAATGTGTTTATAAGGGGGGAATTTTAAATTATGAAAAAAACTTTCAGAATAAAAACTTTGGTACTTTGTATGTTAGCTATGATGGTTCTAACATTTGTACCAAACGTGCAAGCCGCTGGATATGTTAACACTGTTGAAGATGAAAACGATGCAGCGATTGTATGTAGCATGATGGCAGATAAAACTGATGTTAAACCAGGAGATGTTATAACAGTAACATTAACATTAGATAAAGTACCAGCTAGTGGTCTTTCTGCTATAGATGCTAGAATAATATTCGATTCTTCAAAAGTTAAATTACAAACTTATGAAGATGAGTATGGCGATGAATATCTTTCTGTTATACCAGAAGGTGTTTTTGCTAATACAAAAAGATGGACTCACGATTTAGGAACAGTAGCAGATGATGAAATTGCTAACGGTGTAAGTGTTCCATCTGCATTAGTTGCAAAAGATATTGAATATGCAACTAGCCAAACAGGAACTGTTTGCACATATAAATTTGAAGTATTAAACACTGCAGAAGGCGGACCAATAACAATGTATGTTAAATCTGCAGAAGATAATGGTTTCTATGTAACAGGTGTTAAAGAAGTTGGTGGAGTATTAGATACTGACGATACAGTAACACGTTACTTAAAAACAAACTTAACAGATATAAAAATATCTGTACCTGCTACAGGAGTAAAATTCGATGGAATAACAGGAGCTACTCTTGATACAGCAGAAAACAAAAAAATGAGTGTTGCTAAATATGTTGTTATAGATCCAACAAATACAACTGATACAATGTCTTGGAGTTCAGAAAACGAAAATGTTGCAACAGTTGATAGCAATGGGGTAATAACAGCAGTTGGAAAAGGAACAACTAACGTTGTTGTTAAAGTTGGAAATTATACAGCTAAATTACCTGTAACTGTAACAATTCCACTAGAAGGTGTTGAATTCAAAAACTTAGATAAAGTAGAACTAGATGTTACTACTAATAAAGTAATAGACATTTCTGGTAATGTTAACTTATTACCAGCTGGAGCAGAAGCTGCAGGATATGAATGGTCTTCAAGTGATGAAACAGTTGTTACCGTAAAAGATGGTTTAGTAACAGCAGTTGGAAAAGGAACAGCTGAAATAACTGTTAAAGTTGGAAAATTTGAAGCTACAGTTCCTGTAACAGTAACAGCTTCAGTAGGAAGTGTAAGTTTTGATCTTCCAAAATTAGTTTTAGATACTGAAACTAAAACAGAAGCTAACTTAAAAGATTCAATAGTTACAGACCCAGTAAATGCAGATGTTAAATCTATAACTTGGGAATCTTCAGATGAAGATGTTGTAACAGTAGATGCTGAAGGTAAAGTAAAAGTTGTTGGAAAAGGAACAGCTGAAATTACAGTAACAGTAGATGGAAAAACAGCTACTATACCAGTTAGTGTAACAGTTCCAATCAAAGGAATAACTGTTGATGTAGAAACTGTTGAAGTATTTAAAGGAGATGTTGCTAAAGTAGTTGTAACTGCTACTCCAGAAGGTGCAGAATGGACAACTTTAGATGCATCATTTAGATCAGGAAGCGAATATGCAACAGCTAAATCTGTAGAAGATGGTGTAGAAATTGAAGGTCTTGCTGAAGGTGAAGCTCTAGTTGTTATCGCAGCAGACAAAGCTACAACAGGTGAACTTGTAAAACTTGTAAAAGTAGTAGTTAAAGAAAACAAAGTTACTGATTTCCAAATTGATGGAAATGACGAAGCAATTCTAAGAGGAGAAGTTAAAGAATTAGGTGTTGTATATGGAACTGAAATACCAGAAACAGAACATGAAACAACTGATGATACAACAGTAACTTGGGAATCTTTAAATGAAGATATAGCAACTGTAGATGAAAATGGTACTGTAACAGGTCTTAAAGAAGGAACAGCTACTATAAAAGCTACAATGGCTGGATTTACTGATACATTTGAAGTAACAGTTGAAGAAATTCATGCTGATGGAATCGTATTCACTGATACTACAATAGAAGAATTAGAAAAATTAGAATCTGTACTAGTTGGAGACAAAGTTGAAATACCATTTATAATTTCTCCAGAAGATTGCACAGATACTTTAGACGAAATACTTGATTACGTAGTTACTGTATTCGATGAAGAATTAGTAGACGTTAAAGTAGAATATGATATGGAAACAAAAGTTGGTAAATTAACAGTAACAGCTAAAAAAGCTGGTACAGCTGAAGTTGTAATTGCAGGAGCAGATGCAACTGAAGAAGACCTAGTTTGGTTATTAACATTCGAAATAACTGAACCAGTTGTTGAAGAAGAACCACCTGCAACAGGAGATATGCCAGTAGCATTATTTGTTGGAATAATGATGATATCATTAGCAGGAATTGTTGTTTCTAAAAAAGTACTTGTAAAATAAGTAAGTATAAAATAGAATAATATATTTGACAAAAGGGATATTTACTTATAAATATCCCTTTTTGAATATAAAGGACAGGGGTATAAATGAAAAAAATAGGAAAGTTTTTTATACTACTAATTCTTTTATTGTCTATTAATTCAACAAATGATATTTTTGCATTAACTAGTACTGATCTTATTTCATTAGGTACAGGAGACTATGCTATTACAGTATCACGTACTACTCAAATTAGTGAAATATCTGCTATTTTAGGCGAACCTAAATTAGTAACAAATTCAGTATTTGGTGGAAAAGCATATACTTTCTATACAGATGATAATTATAGCAACTATCTATATATCGAAACAACGAAAGATGGAGACATAATTTCATACGGTGCAATAGATCCTACATACAAAACTAATACATATAGTTATGGAGATGACTATCCATATTACGAAAATAAAGGACTTTATGGATGTCTTTTCTCAAATGAAGGAACTGTAGAAGGTGGTGTATACTATAATAAATATGCAGCTTCTTATAGTGGAAGATATGCAGAAATTATAGAAGCTTTTAAAAAAGAGTATGCGAGTAATCCCGTTAAATATTTAAGAGGAATAAGCGAACAAGCTGTTACTATGTATAATGCATTAAGTACACAACTTGGCAATAAAACATCACTTGTATTTGATGAAGATTTCTTTTATATTAATGAGCAATTTAAAGAATTAGGTACATCTATTAGAGAATATATGGTAGCAATGAAAAAAGATGCTATATATATGAAAGCAATAGGAGTAAAAGAAAATATAGAATTATCAACAGATAACTGTTATTTATTAAACCCATTGCAATTTGCTAGTATGGCTATTAATAATATGTCAGCAGATTTTGGAGATAAAAATATAGCAGTTTTTGATTATTATGGAGAACAAAAAATGATAACTGCACTAACTTTAAGTGCAGATGCTTTTGATAGTGTAGAAGAAATTGATCTTACTACAGAAGAACAATCAAAGCTTTCAGCAGGTAGATATGAATACAATCAAGCTGAAACAAATTTAAATAAAGAAAGTGAAATATATGAAATTATTCCTGTTGCAGAAACTGCATCAGGGCTTGTTGCAGGCAAGTTAAAAGACTCAAAAGCACAAGGAATAACAGACTATGTAAATGCTATAAGAGTAGCAGGTGGATTACCAAAGCTTAACTTAAATGAAGAAGCTTTTAGTGTAGCACAACATATATCTACTCTTATGACATATAGATATGAAAAATTAGGACTTGGTATACAACACTTACCTGAGCAACCTTCAGGAGTAACAGATGAATATTATAAAACTGCTGTTGGATATGGGCTTGGATATTCAGAAAACTTAGGATATTCTGCTACTGAAACAACAGTTAGTACAATGAAATATTACATTAATTTATTTTTAGATGATAGTTCAGAGAATCCACAATTTTTCTCACACAGACAAAAAATATTAAATGCAGAATTTACAGAATTTGGATATGGAATAAGTCCACAAATGTTTGCAAATGAATTTAAAGGATATAAAGCTACAACAAATTATTTAGAAGCATGGCCTTCTAATGGTATAACATTCATGGAAACATTACAAAATGAAAGATTCCAATGGACAGCACAATTTACAGATAAATATACTATTTTAGATACAACAACTGCTACAATTGAATGTTTAAATACAGGAGATGTTTGGGAGTTTAATGAAGCAGAAAAAACTGCTACACGTTGGTTTGAAAGATATACAGATGTATTATCTACTTTAAATAATAAAGTAGTAATGTATGATTCAACTATTATTCCTACAGCAGGCTATGTATATGAAATAACATTACATGATGTAAAAGAAGATGAGACAGGTAATACAGTAGATTATACTTATAGATCTGTTTTTGAATATGCAGATGTAAATAATTATCCAACTAAACTAGAAGATATAACTATTGAAGCACCTGAAACACTTAAACATGATGATAATGAAAATATATACTTTATACCAGTAGGAGAAGAAGTAGATTTTGATGTTGTTATTGATTCAAGTGTTGTAGATAAAAAGATAACTTGGATATCATCAGATCCTTTAGTTGAAGTAACACAAAATGGTATTGTTTATGTTAAAGAATTAACAGATGACGTTACAATAACTGTAAGTTATGATGGAAGTAATGTAACAAGCGAAGTTGTTTTAAGACCATATATAAAAATTGATCAAGTTCAATTAGATAAAAAAGAAATAGATTGTCTTGCACTTGGAGAAGATAATCAAGATGAAATTTCTGAAACTTTATATGTTGAATATATGCCAACTGACGCGACTGAAATAGCAACAGTTACTTGGAAAGTAAGAAGTGCATCTAACCCAAGTATCGAATATGATATAGATGATCCAGCTATTACACAATATTTAAAAATTGAAGTAGACGAAAGTGATTCTAGAAGAGCATATGTTCATGCAATTACTGCTGAAACAAATAATAGTGAGTATACAGTTATTGCTGTAGTTGAAGGATTAAGCGGGGAATATACAGGAACTTGTACAGTTAATATAATCGTTCCTCTACAATCTATAAGAATTGGACCTGTAACAGTTGGAACAAGTATAGCAAGTAAAAAAATGAATATAAATTGTGATACTTTTACAGATAAGTATTTTGATTTAAAAATTAATTATACACCAACAAATACAACAGATGCTAAAGAAGTATCATGGTATGTAGCAGATTCAAATATTGTCACAGATTATAACCAATCTGGAAGATTTAGAATTGAAAAAGAAGGAAGCACAACTATAACAGCTACTTCTTCAGCTAATTCAAATATCAAAGATACAATTACTGTTAATATAAGTGCTACTATACAAAGTATATCTTTAAGTGGTATATCAACTAAGAGAATAAATAGCTCGTTAACTAATAATACTGATGCGTTAACTTTAATAAGAACACCAGAAGTAGATAATGATGAAATTGAATTTACATCAAGTAATGGTGAAGTAGCAACAGTAGATTCAAATGGACTAGTTACTTTTATTGCTCCAGGAAAAGCTACTATAACTGCTAAAAGTAAAGAAGTACCATCAGTATATGATACATTTACGTACAATGTACAAATGCTACTAGATAACATAAGTTTTTCAGCATCATCTAATGGAAAACATATAAATAAAGGAGAAATGTTACAAAATCCTGTAATATGCACTCCTTCTAATACAAGCTTTAAAGGTGGAGTAAAATATACTTCTAGTAATACTTCTGTTGCAACAGTAGATTTCTTAGGAAATGTTGATGCGATAGGACCAGGCTCTGCCACTATAACAGCTACAATATCTGGAAATTACACAAGTTCAGGAAAAGATTTAACTACATCATATACAATTTATGTAGATGTTCCTTTAACTGATGTAGATATTCTAGAAAATAAAACAATGACAATAGATTCAAGTTATCAGTTCACAGTAACACCTATACCTGCTGACACAACTGATAGTATAACAATAACATGGACAAGCCTAAATGAAGACATTCTAGAAATAGATTGGCTTACAGGTGAAGCTACTGCTAAAGCTATAGGTGAAGCAGTAGTAGTTGCAAATATATATAATAGTACAACAGGAGAGACAATAGAAAGAGAAATAGAAGTTACTGTATCAGATTATATTAAAGGTGATTTAAATAGAGACGGCATAGTAAATTCAGCAGATGCCGCAATAGCTTTAAAATTATACAAATATAACAATCCAACAGAATTAGATTTAGCTATTGGAGACATGAATGAAGACGGAATAATGAATTCAGCAGATGCTGCTGCAATTCTTAAAGTGTATAAATATTGGAAATAAATATTTACATTTTTATGTAAATGCTGTATAATTAATTACGTTAAAGGAGAATAAAAATGAGTTTAATATATGGTATAAATCCAGTTACTGAAGCTATAGTATCTGGTAAAACTATAAATAAGATTTATGCACAAAAAGGAAATAAAGAAGTATTTCAAATAGTAAAAAAAGCTAAAGAAAAGAGAATTGTAGTTGTTGAATCAGATAAATCTAAATTAGATAAAATGATTACTGAGGAAAACGAAAAACTAAAAAATTCTCAAGGGATAGTTGCTTCTGTTACAGATTATAACTATTATACAGTAGATGACATTCTACAAGAGGCAGATATGAGAAATGAATCCCCTTTTATAATCATATTAGATAAGATCGAGGACCCACACAACTTGGGTGCAATAGTAAGAAGTGCTGAATGCCTTGGTGCTCATGGTGTGATCATACAAAAAAGAAATGCCTCTCAAGTTACAGATACAGTAGAAAAAACAGCTGCTGGTGCTTGTAATTATATGAAGATTGCAAGAGTTACTAATATAACAGAGAGTATTAAATATTTAAAGAAAAAAGGACTATGGATTTATGGTTTAGATATGGAAGGCGCAAGTAATATTTATGATACAGACTTTAGCGGACCTATCGGACTTGTTGTAGGAAATGAAGGTTCAGGAATATCAAAATTAGTATTAGAAAATTGTGATTTCGTAGTAAAAATTCCTATGACAGGACAAATTGAATCATTAAACGCTTCAGTTTCTGCAGCTATTAGCATGTATGAAATTGTAAGACAAAAAAATAAAAAATAAAACACATAAAAATGTAGTAATATTAATAGGATATTACTACATTTTTTTAAGGAGATAGAATGTATGGACGAGAGAAAAATTGAATTACTTGCACCAGCAGGAAATATAGATAGTTTCAAAGCTGCTGTAAATGCAGGAGCAGATGCTATATATATGGGACTTGGAAAGCATAATGCAAGAGTTATGGCTAAAAATTTTACATTACAAGATTATATAGAATGCTTAAATTATGCTCATGTAAGAGGTGTGAAAGTATATTTAACACTTAATACATTAGTACAAGATGAAGAAATACAAGATGCAATAGAAATGCTAATATCGTTATATGAATATGGACTTGATGCAGTAATATTGCAAGATATAGGACTAGCATCTTTAATACACAAAGTATTACCAGAATTACATATGCATGCTAGTACACAAATGAGTGCTTATTCACTAGAGCAAGTTAAATTTTTAGAAAAACTAGGCTTTAAAAGAGTAGTGCTTGCAAGAGAATTAACACTAGATGAAATTAAGTATATTACTTCAAATACAGACGTAGAAATAGAAGCATTCATTCATGGAGCATTATGTGTATCTCTTTCAGGACAATGCTTAATGAGTCTTGCAATAGGGACAAGAAGTGCTAACAGAGGTGCATGTGCACAACCTTGTAGAATGAAATATTCATTACATACAGCAAATAAGCAAGTAGAACCAAGCACATATATATTAAGTAAAAAAGATATTTATGGACTAGATATTTTAAAAGATATTGTAGATAGTGGAATTGTATCATTAAAGATAGAAGGAAGAAATAAAATACCAGAATATGTAGCTTTAGTAATAAGTATGTATAGAAAATATTTAGATAGATATTTGAAAGAAGGAAAGACAGATATAGACTTAAAAGATGAAAAGGATATTATTCAAATATTTAATAGAAGTGGTAAAAGTCATGGATATTTAAAAGGAATACAATATAAAAACAGTATCACAACATTAACTCCTAAAAATACAGGAATATATTTAGGAGAGGTACTAGAGCAAAAAGGAAAATTAGTTAAAGTAAAGCTTGAAGAAAATATAGGTTTACATGATGGTATTGAAATTTATTCAGATAACAATGTTTCATCAACTATTGTTACTTGCATAAAAGATGAAAGCCAAAAACTAATAAATAGCAAAGTAGAAAAAGGAAGCATAGTATATCTAGGAGATATCAAAGAAAGTGTAAAAGCTAAAGATAAAATATTTAAGACATCAAGTTATGAATTAAATAACAATATACAAACAAGATTTTTACAAAAATCTATAAGAAAAAGAGAACTAGTCTTAAATGTTACAATAAAAAAAGATGCTCCAGTTACTTTAAGTACAATAATAAATAATGAAATGTATACATATAACACAAATATAGTACCGGAAGATGCTATAAATAAAGAAATTACACTAGAAGACTTATACACAGTATTTTCAAAGACACAAGATAGTGGTATTAAGTTTGAAAAAGTTGTAGGCTTTGTACAAAAAGGACTATTTTTAAGAGTATCACAATTAAATGAAATAAGAAGAAATTTTGTTTCAAAAATAGAATCTAAATTTTATATAACAAATGATGTAACGGATGCAAGAAAAGAACTTAAGAAACAAATGGAATTGAAAGACTTTAAAAAAGGAACAAAAAAAGCTTTAAAAAATGTTTTATCTATCTATATATATAATAAAGAGGCAAAATATGATATTGATTTTGAAAGAAAATATAATGAAAAGGTAGATAGAATAGATTTTCAAGCAAATGATTACATAAAAAATGAAGAGGATATTTTCCATAAATATTCAAGATATAATTTAGGAATAAATATATCTAATTTTGTACTAAAAAATTTAGATAGATATATAGTAGGAAATTTAGAAAGACTACTTCAAAAAGGATTAAAAACTATAATATTAGGCTCTTTTAGATATATAGAATTAGTATTAGAACTTAAGAAAAAATATGATTTTACATTAGTTGCAGATTACTCATTTAATATAACAAATTCATATAGTGCAATGTTTTTCAAAAAACTAGGATTTGACATTATTGTACCTTCTTTTGATACTTCAAATGAGCAAATTAATTTAATGGATAGATATGTAGAAATAGAATTAATAGAAGATTATATAACTGTTATGACATCAAGGTATTGTATATTAGGATCTTTTGTAGCAAATAGAAAGAAAGATGAGCCATGCAGTGCTCCATGTACAAAAGCTAAATATTATTTATTAGATTCGTATAAAGAAAAATATGATATTGTTTGTAATAATGTAGACTGTACAATGAGAATAATAAAAAAACATAAATTAGATAAAAATAATTTAAACAGAGGAATAACTAGTATAAGAAATAATATAGTATAATGTTTTATTTCAAATCTGTAAAAAAAATGTAAATATATTTACTTTTTTGAAGATATATTATATCATATTAGTAGTTACTACAGGTAATATATGAAAAAAAGGGGGAAATTTCATGAAATGTCCAAAATGTGACAAAGAAATCGAAGCTGGAAGCGTGTTTTGTATTTTTTGCGGTAGTCCAGTAGAAGTCAAAGAAAATACTGAAGAAGTAATAAAAGATGAAGAAAATACTCCAATAGTTGAAGAAAAAGATGAAGCAAACGAAGTAATAGTTGAAGAACCAAAAAATGATGGTGTTTTAAGATCATCAGATATTTTAAGATCACCAGAACCAGTAGAAAATGCACAAGAGGTTTTAAAATCAACAGAAGAACCACAAACTTCAAATGTTTTAAAATCAGAAGAACCTTTAAGATCACCAGATCCTGAACCAACTGTACAACAAACTGTTGCACCAAATGTTAATGCTACACAAAATATGCATAACAAAAAAAGACATAGCATAATAACAGTTGCTATTTTAGGTGTTGTAGTAGTTGTTGCTATTTTAGTAGTTCTTCTTTGCATGAGTCTAGGTGGTAGTCCAGAAAAAATATACAAATCAACGGTAACAGCAGCATCTAATGCATTATTTGCTGGTGATGCAGCTACAAGTGAAAGTGCAAATATTAGTACATCTGTACAATTATCTACAGATATAGAAGAGCTAGCATCTGTAGATGGAATATCAGCTGATGTAAATTTACAATATGATTTATCAGCAAAAGAAATTTTTGCTAAAGCTAAAGTTAAACAAAATGACGTTACTTATTTAGATGGTCAAATGTTTATGAATATCTTAGAAAAGAAAATATATGTTGGTGAAACAAGTATATATGATAAATTAATTAGTGTAGATATACCAGAAGAAACTCTAACTACAATTGAAGATGCTCTTGCAGAAGTAGAGCTTCGTGATAAATCTACTGCTAATACAATTGCCAAAAGCTTTGCAAATGCTATAAATAACAATTTAGATAAAGAATATTTTAGTTCAGAAAAAGTAACTGTAACAATCGATAGTAAAGAGAAAAAAGTAACAGACAATGCTTTAATCTTAACTGGAGATGAAATACAAAAATTATTTGTTGACGTTATTGAAACATTAAAAGAAGATGATAAGTTCTTAAAAGCTTATGGTGATAGTTCAGAAGACTTAGTAACTGTTTTAGATCTTCTTAAAGATGAAGTAGAAGCTACAGATATCGAAGCAGAAGTTGAAGTGCACTATTATACATCTGGATTATTCGATTCATTTGTTGGTGCTGCTGTAGTTTTAAATGATACTAGTGCAGATGAAACAGTTGCTGTAGAAGTAATTGCAAAAGAAGATAACAATTATGAAGTAGCTTTAAAATCTATAACATTATCTACAGAACAAACAATTTTAACTGCTAATGTTAAAGTAAATGAAATGACAGATAAAGAAATGAACGTAGAGTTCTCTGTAGGAAATGAACTTATAGGTGAAATAGCTCTTAAAGTTGTTACTACACAAGAATATGGTGTAAAAGTAGAAGAAGTTAACGTAGCTGATGCTGTTAATGTAGAAGATTTAACAGAAGATGATTTATTAGAAATATCAGATAATTTAGAAAATTCTGCTTTATATACAGTATTAGAATCTTATATGGGAGCAGAAGATGATTACGACTATGAAGATGATGATTACGATTATGATTATGATGATGAAGAATTACCAGCTGGTGTAACTTTAAAAAATGGTCAAAGTTGTGTTATCACTTATGATGATGATGTAGTTAAATTTATGGTTCCATCAACATTTGAAGAAGATTATGGCGGAAATTCATATAAAGTATATGCTAAAGAAGTAGAATATGATACTTCAAGAGTATATATTGATGCAGAATGGGATACAGTAGAAGACTATGCTCAATATCTAGATGAATCTTTAGATTATTTAAAAGATATGGAAGGATATGTAGATATAAAAGTTTCAGATGCTGAAGAAGTAGAAGTTAATGGTGTAACATTCAACAAGAAAATTACGTCTTATACATATAAATCTGGAAACTATTCACACACATATACTTCAACATATTATTACACAAAAATAAATGATGAATATACATATGCTGTTGAAGTAGACGACGAAGATGGATTAATAACAGATAGTGAACTAACAAAATTCTTAACAATCGAAATGGAATAATTAAAAAATATTATAGAATAGGAAGAAATTCCTATTCTATTTTTTTATTATTTGGTAATATATAGTCTATAAAAGAATATATAGATGCTGCAATTATGCTAGATATAATTGATATTTGATATCCAGGAATAAAAAATTGAGTTGCATATATTATTACAATGGCACTAAAAAAGCCTACAACACCTCGTCCCATAGGGTAATCGTGTATACCAGTAATTGTTGCTACAAGATAATCTATTATTACTATAAAAAGACTTGATATTAGTAAAATATAAATATTATCTATATTAAAGTTAGGAGTAAGAAATACTGTAAAAACAAATATGGATATAGAAACTAATAACTTTGTTAAATTTTGATTGAATCTACTTGTCATTAAAATTCACCTCATATTGTTAATATTATTTGTATAATAGTTTTAAAATATGAAAAAATATAAATAGGTGATATAAAATGTTAATTGTATTTTTCAGAGCTTTAATTTTATATTGTGTAGTATTTTTAGTGATAAGACTTATGGGAAAAAAGGAACTTTCAAAAGTACAACCTTTTGAACTTGCTATAATCATAGTAATATCTGATCTTGCATCAGCTCCAATGTCTTCTAGAAGCATTTCTTTACTTGATGGAATAATTCCAATAATAACATTACTTCTTGCATATTTAGTATTTTTATTAATAAATCATTCTAGTAATAAAGTACAAGATATAGTATGTGGAAAACCAATACTTATTATAAAGGATGGAAAAATAGTTGAAAAGGAGTTTGATTCACAAAAATATACCGTTTCAGATATAATGTCGCAACTTCATGAAAAGCAAGTATTTTCAATATCAGATGTAAAATATGGGCTAATAGAAACAAATGGAAATTTAAGTGTTATAACATATGATCAAAATGTCGAATCATTGCCTGTAAATATAATAGAAGATGGTAAACTTGCAGAAAATAATATGGAACTTATTAAAATATCAAAAGGAGAAGTAGAAAGACTACTTAAAGCTAAAAAAGTAAAACTAGAAGATATTTTAGTAGGACAAATGGACAAAAACTTTAAATTTACTTATCAATTAAAGTATAAAGAGGTGTAATATGAAACAAACAATAACAATGATTATATGTGCGGCAATTATTGTAGTGGGTGGAGTATGTGAAATAAAATATTTTGATAAAAGTTCAATTTATTTAAGAGCAGATATGGACTATATACAAAATGCTATTGAAAATGAAAATTATGAACTAGCAAATAAACAAATAGAACAGACATATAACTCATGGGAAAATACCAAAAATATATGGAATATTTTTATAACTAATGATGAGATAGATAATATAGATGATGCAATGGCAGAATTAAAAAAATACAGTCAGTATGAAGAGCAAGAAGAGAGTTTAGTTGCTGTTGAAAAAATAAAAACTAATTTAGAACATGCTGTGCAAAGGCAAAAACTGAGAATAGATAATGTATTATAAAGACGAGAAATTCTTAAATCTCGTCTTTTATTGTATCTAAATATTTATATAATTTATCTAGATTTTCTTTTTTAGTTTTGTAAAGAGGCAGTCTTACTTTACCAATATTAAATCCTAAATAATTCATAGCTTCTTTAATCATAATAGGATTTACATCTAAAAATAGATTATCCATTAATTCTAGATATTTAAAGAATAAATTTTTGTCAGTATTTTTGCATATATCGTGCATTTGTTTTGGTATTATATTAGCACTAACGGATATAACACCAGCTCCGCCAAGAGATAGAATAGGTAGGAGTAAGTTATCATTTCCAGAGAACACCTTAAAAGAATCGTCTGTTTTTAAGATTATATTAGCAATTTTTTCTAATGAAGGATTTGCTTCTTTAATACCTAATATATTTTCTATTTTAGAAAGTCTAACTATTGTATCTACAGAAATATCTATCCCAGTTCTTGAAGGTACGTTATATAAAATTAAAGGTAGAGGATATATAGCATCAGCTATTTTTTTGTAATGTGCAAATAATCCTTCTTGATTTGTTTTATTATAATATGGTGTTACAACTAAAACACCATCAGCACCAACAGATTTTGCATATTTACTCATTTCAATAGTAATTTTGGTATTATTTGAACCGGTACCTGCAATTACAGGAATTTTTCCTTTACATTTATTTACAGTATATTTAATTAATTTTTTCTTTTCAGTATTAGATAAACTAGAAGACTCACCAGTTGTACCACATGGTACTAGAAAATCTGTGTTATTTTTAATATGGAACTCAATTAACTCATCTAATTTATCATAATTTATATTATTTTTATTTGTAAAAGGTGTAACAAGAGCAACACCGCTACCAGATAAGTTTAACAAAATATCACCTCAATAAAGTATATAATTAAATAACTCTTTTTATTAATAGATATTCAAATATTTTCTATTTTACAAAAAATAATCATAAAATTATCACATACAGGTTGTATTATATAAGCATAATTTTTCATATATAAACCTATAGAAGAAGGAAGCACCCTTCTTTTTTTATATTTTTAACAACTTTTTATCATAAAACTATCATATAAAGCATATATAATAACTGTATTGAAAGTAATACAATTTTTTCATATATTAAAACCTAACATATAGAGTCAAGATTAAATCTTGGCTCGTTTTTTTTCTTGCTAAAAAGTAGGTTGCATGGTATAATTTAAATTATGTAAATAATGCTAGGAGCAAAATAATATGAAATTTGAAGAAATAAATTTAAGTGAAACTCTAAAAAGAGCTGTAAAAGAAATGGGATATGATGAACTTACAGAAATTCAAGAAAAGACATTTGATCCAATACTTAGAAGAAAAGATGTTATTGCAATGTCTAATACTGGTTCTGGAAAAACAGCAGCCTTTTTATTACCATTAATACAAAAAATATATTATGAAGATAAGAGAACACAAGTATTAATTGTTACACCAACAAGAGAACTTGCTATTCAAATTGTTCAAGAAGCAAGAAAATTCTGTAAATACGAACACAGTATAAATTGTATGGCTGTATATGGTGGACAAGACGTAAAAATGCAAGCTATTTCACTTAGAAAAGGTGTTAAAATCGTTGCTGGTACTCCAGGAAGAATAGTAGACATGTTAAAAAAGAAAACTCTTAAATTAAGTGGTTTGAGAGCTTTAGTGCTAGATGAAGCAGATGAAATGCTAAGTATGGGATTTGAAGAAGATATAAATAAAATATTTGAGCATGTAAGTTATGATGCACAAAAACTATTATTTTCAGCTACTATTAACGATAGAGTAAAGGCTATTGCAAATAAAAGACTTAAAAATTCATTATATTTTGAATGTATGACAAATGAATCTAAACTTGTAGATAATATTAAGCAAATAGCTATAGATGTAAAAGAAAAGATGAAAAATGAGTGTACATTAAGAATACTAAAAAATGAGAAAGCTAAAAATAGTATAGTATTCTGTAACACAAAGAAAAAGACAGAAGAAGTAGCAAACTATTTATCTCAAAATGGAGTAAAACTAGAAGTATTAAATAGTGATATTAGACAAGAAGAAAGAGAAAAAGTACTAAAAAGATTAAAAAATGGAGAATTAGATACAATAGTTGTTACAGATGTACTTGCTAGAGGAATAGATGTTGAGGATTTAGAACTTGTAATAAACTATGATATTCCTTTTGAAAATGAATATTATGTACATAGAATAGGTAGAACCGCAAGAAAAGGAAAAAGTGGTGTAGCATACATTCTATATACTGGTAAACAATTAGAGAGAATAAAAGAGATAGAAGAATATACAAGCAGAAAATTTGAATATCAAGATGTACCAACAGATAAAAATGCAACTACTTCAATAGAATTTCCACTTGTTAATGATAACTATTATTTAGTTACATTAGATTTGGGCAAAAATGACAAAATTAAGGCAAAAGATATTGTAGGAGCATTAGGAGCTTTGGTTGGAATAAAATCGGATAAAATTGGCAAAATAGAAGTTAAAGAGGCACAAAGCACAGTAGAAATACCTAAAGAATATATAAATGATGTTGTAAAGAACTTTACAAATGGAAAAATAAAGAATATTGATGTACATATAATAAAATAAAGAAAACTAAATCATATACTTTGGTATATGATTTCTTATTTTATCTATACTTTACATAAAAATAAAACTATGGTATAATTCTACCACAAGAAAAATTTTAAAAGTTATATATAATTATATAGCGGAGGAGGTAGTGTATGGTGGTAAAAAATAAAAAGTATGATATTTATTCTTTTAAGGGAGAACGGAGAAGAGCTGCATTATATTGCAATAGAAAAGAAATATTCTAATCTACTTGCATATGACTATAATGAAATAGAGTTTCCAAAATCTATGGAAATTAGAGAATGCAACTTTGACGTGGATAAAAGAGGAGGATTAAAATTAGTTTTCTTAAATAAAAAATATGAAGTTAAAGAGCTTCCAAAAGATAAAAATCATATATTATATAATGTTGAAGAATTTATACCTATAAGAGTATATTGGCATGAAGATGGAATGGTAAAATTATCTCATTTAGACTATGCTATAAATGACATATTAAATAACAAATATTTAAAATATAAAAATAAGTACGTGTTATTAAATGGTGTAGTCGAAAAAGTTAAATATTCACATTATATAAACGAAGATATATATTTTGTATATCATATCTATAAAATAATGCAAGAATAAAGGAGAAAGAAATAATGAATAATTTCGTTGTGGAAAAACACCTTATGTATGTAAGAGACATACAAGCTAGAAGAACTATATTTTATATCATTGAGAAAAGAGATGTTACAGGTGTTGTTATTAAAAGAATAGATAACAACTTAAAAGAAACTATACATATCAGTGATATAGAAGATGAGTTTGTAAGAGAAAATGTTAAAGAGATAAAATTAAAGGCAAATCTTGCTGAAATTAAATATGCAGTAAAACAGCTTGCAGCACTTTTAAGAAAAGAAACATTGGATATAATGAAATATGGTAATGTAAAAGAATATGATAATATTTCAAATAATAGATATAATATTAGAACAGTTAGATATTATTATGATCCAAAGGGAAGATTATTTGAAAGACTTTTTAACAAAAAATGGTAAAAAAGATGAGGGATAGAAAAATCTATTCCTCATTTTGTATTATATTTAGTATTTCATCACAAACTAATTCAATATTTATTTTTTTATCACTAGAGAATGGTATAATTTTTTCTTTAGCAAATAAAGCTTTAGTTATTTCTTTAGTATATTCATCCATTTTAGTCTTAGCAATTTTATCTGCTTTAGTAGCTATAATAGTAAATGGTATTTTTTTATCTAATAACCATTCATACATTTGTCTATCATTTTGTGTAGGATTGTTACGAATATCTACTAAGAAATATATATGTTTAATTTCTTTAGTGTTAGATATATATGTATCTATTAATTTATTAATTTTCATTTTTTCAGCTTCAGACATAGTAGAGTAACCATATCCTGGTAAGTCAACTATATAGAATTCATTATTTACATTGTAGTAGTTAATACTTCTTGTTTTACCTGGTGTTTGACCAACTTTAGCAAGTTTCTTTTGGTTAGCTAGTGCGTTAATAAAAGAAGATTTACCAACATTAGATTTACCAACAAGTACTATTTGTTTTTTATCTGTTTTTAATAATTTACTATAGTCAAAAACAGAAGTTTCAAATTTTACGTTCTTTAACATATCATTAAATTCCTTTCTCGATATGTATATAATAACATATTTTTAAAGATTTGTAAAATAGAGGAATGTTGACTAGTATAAAAAACTATGTTATAATACTTAAACAGTTTAAGATAAACTGAATATATATTGACTAATATATATGTGACGACATAATAATTATGTGTGTTAGTCGGAAAGGAGTATTTTTATGAATAAGGTTGATAATTTAAGAAGCTTCTTGAATATACCCGAAGAGGTAAAGGAAATTGAGCTAGGTAAGGACAAAACAGACACAGCAAAATTTGAAGCTGATAATGATATAGTAAAAATGCTTTTTGATATTGCACTTGAAGATAAATTTGTTATGTATTTTAAAGGGGGATATGTAGACGATCCTTATGATGGACTAGAATTCAAAACAGAGGAGGAAGAATTCTATTATAATAATGGTAGATCACATTTAGTATTTGTAGGAGATAATGGTTTTACAGTTAAAATTCCAATCCCACGTCTAAAGATATTTGACTACCAAGATGTACGAAAGGTTGCTATCAAAGCTATCAAGTATAGTAATTCCCACGAAGGCCTAACAGATTATCCTTTACACTGCGAAGAAGAATAAAAAAAATCCTTGAGAAATTCTCAAGGATTTTTTGTTTTACTATAATTTTAAATTTTTAATAATTTACATTATTTGTTTTTAGGCATTATTTTTGTCATTCCACCCATGTATGGAACTAATACTTCTGGAACATTAACAGAACCATCTGGATTTTGATTTAATTCAAGTAATGGTATTAATATTCTTGGAGAAGCAATAGCTGTATTGTTAAGTGAGAAACAATATTTAGTAGTTCCATCAACATCTTTATATTTGATGTTACTTCTTCTACATTGGAAATCATTAAATGAAGAACAAGAATGTGTTTCACTATATTTTCCACGGCTTGGCATCCAAGCTTCAATGTCATGTTTTCTAACTTGACCAACACCCATATCTCCAGTACATACTTTAACAACTCTATATGGTATTTTTAAATCTTGCATAATTTCTTCTGCGTTATTTAGTAAGAAATCATGTAATTTATATTGTTCATCAAAATCTGCTTTACATAGAATAACTTGTTCAACTTTTGTAAATTGGTGTACTCTGTAAAGACCTCTAGTATCTTTTCCATATGTACCAGCTTCACGTCTGTAGCAGCTAGATAAACCACAATATAATTTAGGTAGTTGTTCAGCACTTTCAAAAGTTTCACCACTGTGGTAAGAAACAAGAGATACTTCAGCTGTTCCAACTAAGAATAAGTTATCTTCAGTTACAGCATAACTTTGTTCACGACCACTTGGAAAGTAACTTGTACCATACATTGGTTCTTCTTTAACTAGAGTAGGAACACTCATAGGAGTAAATCCTTTTTTAACTAGTTTATCTATAACATATCTAGAAATAGCCATTTCTAGTAACATACCTTCATTTTTTAAGAAGTAAGATCTAGATCCTGCAACTTTAACACCTCTAGGAATATCTACGATATCTAAAGCTTCTGCTAAATCAACGTGATCTTTAATTTCAAAATCGAAAGTTGGAACTTCACCAACTGTTTTAAATAGTACGTTATCTTCATCAGTTTCACCGATTGGAACTTCAGGTAGTGGAACACCTGGAACTTCATACATAATTGCATCAAATTCTTCTTTAAGTGGAGCAATTTGTGCATCGTATTCAGCAATTTTATCTTTTAATTCTTTAACATGTGCTATTGCATCTTTTTTCTCAGCATCAGCAAGTTTTGGAATAGAAGAAGAGATACTATTTCTTTCTTCTTTAATTTTATCTGCTTCTTGATTTAATTTACGTAGCTCAGCGTCTACTTCTAATAATCTATCAATATCAACGTTTATTAATTTGTTTTTTGCAGCTTCTTTAACTGTTTCACTGTTTTCTCTAATGTATTTTATATCTAACATATATATTCACTCCTTTAAATTTATTAGATTCAAGCATTTCAATTATATGATAAAGTAAAAATAAATTCAAGTTGTTTTATCTTTATTCATCTTCTAAAATTTCTTTTGTCATCATTTGTAAAAGCTTTTCATATATTTCTTCGGCATCATTGTTCCAATTTTTAGTAATGTTTCTTGCTTGGTCTTTGTTTGCAGCATACATTGTAATGTTAACAAGTTCGTCACTACCATCTTTGATGTAACAGGACACTTTAAACTCGTCATTTTTAACAGGAAGTACTACATTGCCAATGGAGTAGTCTGTTTTAATTTTTACAATGTTTTTATTAATTATTTTCTTTATATTGTGGAGATTAACTCCAGGGATAAGTTCTAAAAGTTCATGTAGGGTCGAAAGACCCGAATTTGTTATCCCATAAAGGATATCTCCGGACTCTTGGTAAGTCTCATCAATGTATCCGTTGCTCTCAAGCTCTTGAATGTAAGAACAAATGTCAAAATAAGTGATATCTTCAAAGTCTTCACAGAACTTTGCAATTTGTTCAATTGTAAGTGCTTTAGAGTTCTTTTCTAAAATATATAATATTATGATTTTGTTATCAAAAAGTTCTAAATCCTTAGCCAAGCAAATCACTAACCTTTCTTAAATTTCGCTTTACAAATCTTTTGATATATGATAACATATTTCTAGTAAAAAATAAAGAGAAGAGGCAAAAAACATGGAAAATTTATGTAAAAATTATGTTATTGCAATTGATGGAGAAGCCGGCACTGGCAAATCTACTCTTGCAAAGAATATTGCAAAAAAATATGGTATTGTTTATATGGATACAGGAGCTATGTATAGATGTGTAACTTTAGATATGTTAAATAGTGGCATAGATATCTCTCAAATAGATAAGATTTCTACATTATTAGATAACATTAAAATAGAGATGATTAATGATAATGGAGAAGATAAATTCTTACTAAATGACATAGATGTGACTAAAGAAATTAGAGAAAAAAGAGTAAATGACCTTGTTTCTCAAGTGTCACATGTACCAGTAGTAAGAGAAAGAATGGTAGATCTTCAAAGAAAACTTGCACAAGGCAAAAAAATAGTGATGGAAGGAAGAGATATAGGAACTAACGTATTTCCAAATGCAGAAGTTAAAATATATCTTACAGCCTCAGCTGAGGAACGTGCTAAAAGAAGATTTCTTCAAAATAAAGAAAAAGGCATAGATATTCCTTATGAAGAGATACTAGCAAATGTAATATTTAGAGATAACAACGATAAAAACAGTGATGTAGCACCTCTAAAAAAAGCAGAAGATGCTTTTGAACTTGATACTACAAATTATACTTTAGAAGAAGTTGAAGAAATCGTTATGAGCAAAGTGAAAGAGAAGGTTGATATAAATGTTTAGAAAAGCAGTTGTTGGAATTGTAAACTTTTTATTCTGTCATGTATTCTACAGAGTAAAATATATAAATAAAGAAAAAATAGACAATATGGGAAAATGTGTTGTATGTGCAAATCATTCAATTATGATGGAACCAGCATGGTTGTATTGTAAAACAAAGAATATGTGGATTATGGCAAAGGCTGAATTGTTTAAATTCAAACTTGTTGCAAAATTCTTTTTATACTTTAATGTTTTCCCTATTAAAAGAGGACAGAAAGATGCAAAAAGTATAATACACTCAATAAATGTATTACAACAAAATGAAAATGCAAAATTATTAATATTCCCAGAAGGAACTAGAATAAAAAAAGATAAAGAAAGAGGAAAAGCAAAAGCTGGTCCTATATATATAGCTGCAAAAGCAGGAGTACCAATTTTACCTGTATATATGACTAAAAATGCTAAAGTATTTAGTAGTCCTAGAGTTATATATGGAGATCCAATCGATATACCTGCAAATGTAGTAGAAGATAAAGCAGAAGTGCAAAGATATGCAGATTTACTACTAGATAAAATATATGAATTAAAAGAATTAGATGATTCAAATAAAAAGAAAGAAAAAAATAAAGATAAAAAGAAAAAATCAAAGTAACACCGAAAGGTGTTAATTTTTTATCCTAAATACTAGAATTAAGAATAAGTATTTGACTATTTTACATAAAAATGGTATACTAATGCTTGTCAAATATATACATAAGAAAAATATAACTATATTTTAGTTTGACCACTATAATTATTAGGAGGTATTCATATGATAAGAGTAAAGAGAGTAAAAATTTATAACTCGTGGATGTTTAGCTACAATATTAGACAATTAAAATATCAGTATGTCGTTATGATGGAAGGATTAAATTTATACGGAAATATTGAAATTAATTTTGTAACAGAAGAAGTTAATGTAAAACTTAACAATCCAAATGATTCAGAAGGACCTAGAGATTTAGTTACAAATAGTGTTGTAAAAGACGAAGTAGTAAGACTAGCTATCTTAAAGGAAATATTTTATAGATTTTGTGTAAAATCAAAAGAATCTATAGAAAATTTTAAATTTAAGTATAGAGATGAAAAAGAGTCTAAAAGTATAATTGAAGAACTAATGAATTACGAATCAATATTATATGACGAAACATTAAAATCTGAAAGAGTATTATATTCTATAGTAGAGGGATATAATGTTATTAAGAAAACAAACAAAAATAATACAGTGGCACATTTAGAGGATATGACAAGACTAAAAAATAGTGAAAGAGAAAAAGCATTCGATATACTAAAAAGATATTTAGAGAGTATCAACGACGGTGGCATATTAGACATTGTTGAAGTTGGATACGATTATAAAATGTCAGTAGTATATATAAGTAAATACAGAAAAGTTTTTTAGTGTTAGAAAAAGTGTTGAATTAATTTCAGCACTTTTTTCATAATATTTTTCTTGACAAATTGACATAAAATATGTATAATAAAGGAGCAACTTGAAGATTTGAAGAAAATAAATACTTTTATTTTCGCATCTAGATAATAAAAAATGAAAGAGGAGGGTCTTTTTATGATCAAAATTAAAATTAAAGATTACAAGAAGTTTGATTACAGTCCAAACCCAACAACTTTTGAAATTATCTTGAAAAATAAAAGAGAAAAAATTAGAGGAAGTCTTAAAGTCGACTTTAGAGACAGAAACATCGAGGTGGACTTACCAAGAAGACTTAGCTACTATGAAAGATTAGCAGTATTAAAAGAGATTTTTTATAGATTTTGTTTAACAAAAACTAAAAATACAGGTATAGTAGTATATAGAGCAGTAGAAGAATTTGAATTTATAGATAAAAACTCAAATGAGGACTTTGATACAATAATTGCGGAACTATTTTCTTACGGAAAAGTAAATTTTAATGCATATAAGAAAAAGGAAAGAGTAATAGCAAACTTATGTGTATCAAGTAACTTGATTTTAGAAGCTAAAAATATGGGATCTAGCTATGTAGAATTACAGCCAATGTTCGATATGACAGCCAAAGAAATCCAAGTATATAAAGACATGCTTATTAGATATCTTGATTCTTTAGGAGTAGAGATTAGACTTATCGAAAAAACTGATCCAGAGCAATTTGTAAATCCTTACTACTATGTATATACACCATATAAAATGTTTGCTTGTCAAATATGCATAACTGGAAATACTAGAGGCATTGAATAATTCAATGCCTTTTTTGTTACTTGACAACTTTACATAAAATGTGTATAATTAAAGAGCGTAAAAAATATCTACCAAAAAATATAATTAAGGAGGAATTAGTATGAATTATGTAAGAATTGTACGGTTCAAAAAGAAATCTTTATGGAGTAAGACCAAAAGTATTTAAAGTCGTTTTTAAAAACGAGGAGACTAAACTTGAAGGAAGTTTAGAAATTAATTTCATTATAGATGAAATTACTATCGATATGGGTAGGGCATTGACAGAAGTTGAAGAAATCATGATATTAACACAAATTTTTTATGACTTTTGTTTACAAGAAGTAAAACTTGGTATATTAGGAGAAATTTTCTTAAATAAAAATGATTTTTATCTTGCTAAATTTATTGTAAAAGATAAATATAAAGAAGATAGTACAGATGAAGAAAATACTATACCTGAAACTCTACTTGGAAAATTACTAAAAGTAAAAAGTGAACATTACGATCAAAACAAAAAATCACAAAGAGTATTAGCTAATGTAAAAATGTCTATTGAATTAATAGATAAAAAAAGAGAGAACGGAGAGAAATATATCTATTTACAGGATTTAGACTCTTTAAGTTTACTTGAAGTAAAAGCATATCATCAATTACTATCATATATTATGAAAGTAGTGGAAGAAGACGGAGAAGTAATACATCCAAAAAGAGATATTGTTCCAAGAAGATTAATATACAAATATTCTGATGAACAAGTCGATATTCCAAACGAGATTGGAACACAATGGATTGAAACTATATTAGACTAAATTAAAAAAGCATTGATTAATTTCAATGCTTTTTATATTATCTTGACAACTTTACATAAAAAATGTATAATAAGGTGACTAAAAAACATATACCTAAAAATATAATTAAAGGAGGGAGTTAGTATGAATTGTGTAAGAATCATACGGATTAAAATCAAGAATTTATGAGGGGGAAGCTCAAAAATTTAATGTTTTTTTAAGAAACAATAGAGTATTTCTAAAAGGCATTTTAGAAATAGATTGTTTAAATGAAGAAATAAGGGTAGACTTAGGAAGAATTCTGAGTAAAGAAGAACGTTTACAGGTTCTAAAAGAAATATTTTATAAGTCGTTTAGAATGAAAATAGATTATGGAATAAGACATTATAAGTTCATAGATTTACAAAATAAAGAAGAAAAGAGTCTTTCAGTTATTAAAAATTTACTTTTATATGATATAGATAACTTTAATGAAAATAAATTAAGAGAGATGACAATTTCAAGAATAATAAAAGCTATGAATATTATAGAAAATGTAAAGGTAGATAATAGGAGAAATATTATTCTCATAGAATTCGATATTAACTTTTTAGGAGAGCCTGAATTTTGTTTAAAAGTATTAAAAGAATTAACTGGGAAAAGTAAAACTTCTAAAGTTAAAAGAGAGCTTAAACACTACAGATATATTACCAATGGCAAATATGGCTATAGACCAAGATCACCAGAGGAATACTCATACAATAAAAGAGAAAAAATAATTTATGCAAGAGAGCCTCAACCACCAAATTTAGCTTCTTCAATACAACCACCAAGGAAATAAAAATATGTAAAAGTACTGAAAAATTCAGTGCTTTTTTTCTTGATTATTTACCTTGTATGTTATATAATGTGTGATGTACAAATAAAATATTACTAAAGATAAGATTTTAATTTATAGGAGGAGAAAATTATGAATTTTATAACATACAAAAACTTAGTAGATAAATATAATAGAAATATAGAAGGAGCAATACAAGACGAATTAAGACCTTATTGCTATAAACACAAGATAACATACCTTCAATACCAAATACTTGCCGTATTACACGAAGAAGGGGCCCTAACAATAGGAGATTTAAGTGAAAAAATGAGTATGGACACAGGTAACATGTCTGCTCAATGTAAAAGACTAGAACAAAAAGGATATACATTAAGACTTAGAAAGAAATTTGATGAACGTGTAGTAGATGTATCTTTAACTAGACAAGGAAGACTAGTAATAACTGAAATGAATGATTACTTAAATAAAAAGTATAAAAACAAATGGAATGAACTAGACGAAGATACAAAAGGCAAAATGATTGAAGTATATGAAGTTATGGAAAAATTATTTACTAAAAAGTAAGATTTAATAAGTTGTGAAAAAAGTAATTAGTATAACACATAGATTGTTAGAAAATATTGACATTTAAGGAAATTTGTTGTATAATGTAATAGACTATTTTCGTTAAATGGCCGTGTAAGAATAACCTAGAAGAGATTTTAGGTTATTTTAATTAGTTTATTTGGAAAGGAAGAATAATAAAATGAAAAATTTAAGAAATGTTGCTATTATAGCTCACGTTGATCACGGTAAAACAACACTTGTAGATGCTTTATTAAGACAAAGCGGTACATTTAGAACAAATGAGCAAGTAGAAGAAAGAGTAATGGATTCAAACGATATTGAAAAAGAAAGAGGAATCACAATTCTTTCAAAAAATACAGCTATTCATTACAAAGATACAAAAATTAATATAGTTGATACACCCGGACATGCTGACTTCGGTGGAGAAGTAGAACGTGTATTAAAAATGGTAGATGGTGTTATACTATTAGTAGATGCTTTTGATGGCCCAATGCCACAAACTAGATTCGTATTATCTAAAGCTTTAGCTCTAGATTTAGTACCAATCGTTGTAATAAATAAAATAGATAGACCAGGTGCTAGACCTACAGAAATTGAAGACGAAATATTAGAATTATTTATGGATTTAGATGCTTCAGATGAACAACTAGATTTCAAAGTTGTTTATGCATCAGGTAAAAATGGTTTTGCTAAATTATCTTTAGATGATGAAAACGTAGATATGCAACCATTATTTGAAACAATTCTTGAAACTGTTCCAGAACCAAAAGGATCAGATGAAGAACCACTACAATTATTAGTAAGTAATATAGATTTCGATGAATATACAGGAAGAATAGGTATAGGAAGAATCGAAAGAGGAACTATACATAACGGAGAAACAATTGCTATATGCAAAAAAGATGGTTCAATACAAAACTTAAAAATAGGTAAACTTTACACATATGAAGGATTAAACAGAGTAGAAGCAGAAGTTGCTCATTGTGGAGATATTGTTGCTGTTACAGGTGTTACAGGAATAGAAATCGGTGAAACAATAGCTGATGTTAATAATCCTGAAAAAATAGATTTCATAGATATAGACGAGCCTACTTTAACTATGACATTTAGTGTAAATAATGGACCATTCGCTGGTAAAGAAGGTAAATTTGTTACATCTAGACATTTAAGAGATAGATTATATAAAGAACTTGAAAGAAACGTTTCTTTAAGAGTAGAAGATACAGATCAAGCAGATAGCTTTAAAGTATCTGGTAGAGGAGAATTACATCTATCTATCTTAATTGAAAATATGAGAAGAGAAGGATTTGAAGTTTTAGTTTCAAGACCTACAGTTATATATAAAGAAATAGACGGTGTTAAATGTGAACCTATGGAAAATCTAACTATAGATGTTCCAGAAGAATTCGTAGGACCTGTAATGGAAAAAATAGGTTTAAGAAAAGGTGAAATGACTAACATGGCAGCTTCACATTCACAAGCAGGATATTCAAGACTTGAGTTTAAAATACCAGCTCGTGGACTTATAGGATATAGAGGAGAATTCATGACAGATACTAAAGGTAATGGTATAATGAACCATACTTTCTGTGGATATGAACCATACAAAGGTGACATGAATACTCGTAGCCGTGGGGCAGTTATAGCTTTCGAACAAGGTAAAGCTACAGGATATGGTCTATTCCAAGCTCAAGAAAGATCAACTCTATTCATTACTCCAGGAACAGCAGTTTATGTAGGAATGATAGTTGGTGAAAACTCTAGAAGTGAAGACTTAACAATAAATGTATGTAAAGAAAAACACTTAACAAATACTAGAGCATCTGGTAGTGATGAAGCATTAAAACTTGTTCCA
The DNA here is from genome assembly GCA_017626395.1 of Clostridia bacterium. Taxonomy (GTDB): domain Bacteria; phylum Bacillota; class Clostridia; order TANB77; family CAG-465; genus CAG-465. Next base: position 123,170 of record JAGAIU010000069.1, read on the forward strand.
CCTAAAATAATGTCTCTAGAACAATCTCTAGAATTTATCGGAGACGACGAACTAGTTGAAATAACACCAGATAACATTAGATTAAGAAAGAAAATACTAGACCCAACACAAAGATTTAGACAACAAGGTAAATAGTATAATTATAACAAAGCAGGCTCAAATAGGCCTGCTTTTGTCGTATTTAAGGGGGAAATAATATGTATAATAAACAAGAAGTATTAGAATTATTAAATAGTAAAAATGTTGAATTTGAAATGGTAGAACATGAAGCGGTATTTACTATGGAGGATATGGATAACCTAAAATTAGGTGAAAAAGGAACAGAAGTTAAAAATTTATTCTTAAGAGATGAAAAAGGCAAAAATCATTTCTTAGTTGTAGCTAAAGAAGATACTAAAATAGATTTAAAAACATTAAAAGATAAAATTAACTCTACAAAATTATCTTTTGCATCAGAAGAAAGACTACAAAAATATTTAGGAGTAACAAAAGGATGCGTTTCTCCATTTGGAGTGTTAAATGATGAAGAAAAAGAAGTTAAAGTTTTTATAGATAAAAATGTGGAGATTGAAGCAAAAATTGCAGTACATCCAAATGATAACACAGCTACAGTTTACATAGCTACAAAAGATGTTGAAAATATAATTAAAGAACATGGGAATTCTGTAGAATACATAACTCTTTAAAAATAAAAAATGATTAAAATGCATACACTATAAGTGTATGTATTTTTTTGTAAAAATCTGGGATTTATTACCAGAAATTTTATTGCAAATCACTTTTGTTTATTATATAATTATCACAAGTGGTAAAAATATATATGAAAGGTTGGATTTAAAATGAAAGGAACACTTAAAGGGATTTTTAAAGAGGCTCAAAGAGATTATAAAATTATATCCAAGACTTATAAAATTTTGGTCAAGACTTTTGACTTAAAAATACAAATGCATTCAGCAGGCCAATGGATACTAGATAATATGTATATTATCGAAGAACAATATGGTGATATAATTGAAAACAAAAGGGTATTACAAAATAAAAAACTACCTGTAATTAGAACACACGATGGACAAAAATGTGTTGCTATTTTTTATTTAGCATATGAACTTATAGAAAATAATACAGGATATATAGATAAAAACATAATATACAATTGTTTAAGAGAACATCAAAAACTAACATATTTAACTTCTGAAGAGTTAGATTTATTTGTGTTAATGCTAAAAGTTGCTTTATTAAAATTTATTGCAAGAATTGCACTTAATGTAAGTAATTCTCAACTTAAAAAATTAGAAGTTGAAAATATATTAGGAAATAAAGATGCAAATGAGATAAGAAGAGAGTTTAATTTCTTTAAAGGTGTAAGTAAAGATAGTAAATTATCTGATTTATCTAAAATTAAAAATACAAATACAGCTTTTGTTGAGTATATGTCATATAGACTAAAAGAAATGGGAACAGAGGGGGAAAAATATTATACTCAACTGCAAGAAGAGATATCTAAACTTGGATTTTCAATTGAAGAAGCTATAGTAAAAGAACATATGGAAATAGCTAAAACTACAGACTATATAGGAAGAGCTATTTCTTCATTTAAAGCGTTACAAGGATTAAACTTTAGAGAGATATTTGAAGCTGTAAATAAAATAGATGAAACTTTGATGCATGATTATACAGATGAGTTTAAAAAATGTGATTACAAAACTAAAGCGAGATATAGAAATTATATAATTAAACTTGCAAAAAGATATGATTTATCCGAAGTGTATATTGCTAAAAAAGCAATTGCTTGTTCAAAAAAATATAAAATGCACGTAGGATTCTTTCTTATAGGGGATAAGAAATATTTACTTAAAGAAGAATTAGGTAAGTCAGGCTTATCTCAAAAATTACTATATAAAGTATTTGTTCCAGCAAGATCAACTTTATTTATTGTATCATTACTTGTTATTGCTACAGCACTAACAGTATTAGCATTTAATGTGATACAACCTGGAAATATGTTTATGAAAATTGCAACAGCAATAATAGCTTTTGCATTTGGATTAGAATTTGCAGATAAAATAGTAAATTACTTTATTAGAAAAGTAGTAAAACCTAAAATATTACCAAGATTTAACTTTTCTAAAACAGTAGATGAAGAAAACAAAACATATATTGTTATGCCAACTATAATTTCGTCACTAGATAAGTTAGATAAGATGTTAGAAAAAATGGAAGTAACATATTTATCTAATACTTCTAAAAATATATATTATATGTTACTTGGTGACTGTGTTGCAGCAGACACACCAACAATTAAAATGGATGATGATATAGTTGAATATGCTAAAAAAAGATTAGATGAGTTAAATAAAAAATATTCAGATGGTGAACGTGTATTATTTAACTTTATGTATAGAAAACGTGTATATTCAAAAGGTGAAGGTTCATACATGGGATGGGAAAGAAAAAGAGGAGGACTAATGCAATTTAACTGGTTAGTCTTAGGAAAACTTTCTCAAGAGGAAAGAGATAAAGCAATGTATTTAATCTATGATGATATAGTTAAATGTAAATATGCTATAACAATAGATGAAGATACAGAACTTTCGCTAAATAGTGCTAAAGAACTTGTTTCTATTATGGCACATCCTTTAAATAAACCAAGACTTAACAAATCTAAAACTAGAGTAGTGGAAGGATTTGGACTTATTCAACCAGCAGTAAGTTTAGATATAGAATCTGCTAATAGAAGTCTATTTTCTAAACTGTTTGGCGGATTTGGCGGTATAGACATTTATACTACTGCATGTTCTAATACTTACCAAGATGCTTTTAAAGAGGCGATATTCTGTGGTAAAGGTATTTATGATATAGAATTATTTGAAAAATTAGTTGCACCAGAAATACCAGAAAATCTGGTATTAAGTCATGACCTACTAGAAGGTTCAATAATTAAAGCAGGGCTTGCATCAGACGTAGATGTGCAAGATGGCTTCCCAAATAACTATATAGCATATATGAAGAGAAATCATAGATGGTATAGAGGAGATATGCAAATAATTAGATGGTTAATTAGCCCTAAATCTAAATTATCTGTTCTTTCAAAATGGAAGATTTTCGATAACTTAAGAAGACCATTACTTGATGTTGTTGCATTATTTGCAATGATAGTATCATTATTTATATCTTCTAAAGCATTTGTATATACAGTTCTAGCTTCATTTGTAGCTGTAAACGTTGGATATTTCTTATCGTTTATTGATTTAATAATATATGGAAGAAAGGGATATAAAAAACAATTACAATATATTCCACTTATTCATGGAATAAGTGCAGATTTACTTACAATGTGCTTTAACTTTATTACAATACCATATAAATCATATATGTGTTTAAGTGCATTTGGATTATCTTTATATAGAATGTTAATATCACATAAAAAATTACTTGAATGGACAACAGGAGAACAACTTGAAAAACAAGCCAAAAGTAAATTATCATTTTACTATAGAAATATGAGTATAAATGTAATAGTAGCTTTAATTATTGTATTATTACCTCTAGCACTACAAACTAGTGAACTAGTAGCAGTAGATTTTAAATGGTTCGTTGCATTGTCATTTGCACTAGCACCACTTTTATGTTACTTACTAGGAAAAGATCATTTATTTGGAAGAATTAAAAGGCTAGATAAAAACGAAGAAAAAGATGTTTTAGAAGTTGCAAAAAGAACATGGACTTTCTTTGATAGTATGATGAATGATACTAATAACTATCTACCAACAGATAACTTCCAAGAAAATAGAAGATATAAAATTGCAAGTAGAACATCATCTACTAACATAGGTTTTGGACTTATGGCAATAATTAATGCATACGATTTAGGATTTATTACTAAAGAAGATGCAATTGAAAGACTTATTAAAACATATAGATCAATATTAAAACTAGAAAGATGGCATGGACATCTATATAACTGGTATAACATTAAAACATTAGAACCATTAAGACCTAGATTTGTTTCAACAGTAGATAGTGGTAACTTTGTTGCAATATTATACATAGTAAAAGAATTTTTGAAAGAAGAAAAAAATAAATTATATAACTATATGCCTGGAACAAATGTAGAGAAATTTACAGAAGCAATAGCTGAATTATTACTACATACAGAGAATTTAATACAAGAAACAGATTTTAAAGTGTTATATTCACCTGCTAGAAACTTATTCTCAATAGGTTTTGATATTGAACAAGGAAGGCTTATAGATAGCTATTACGATATGTTAATGTCAGAAAATAGAATTACAAGTTTAGTCGCAATATGTAAGAAGGATGTTACTTCTAAACACTGGTTTGCACTTGCTCGTAACATGATAGATGTAGATGGATATAAAGGACTTATGTCTTGGTCAGGTACAACATTTGAATACTTTATGCCTTATCTATTTATGAAATCATATGAATATACATTAATAGATCAATCAATGTTCTTCTGTGAATATTCACAAATGAAATATGCTAAGAAAAACAAAGTACCATTTGGTATTTCAGAATCAGCATATGCAAAAAGAGATACAGATCTAAATTACCAATATAAAGCTTTTGGTATTCCATGGCTTGGACTAAAAAGAGGTTTAAATTCATCTTTAGTTGTATCTCCATATTCTTCAATATTAATGTTAGAATTTGCTCCTAAAAAAGTATATGCTAACTTAAAAGAACTAAAAAAACTTGGAATGTATTCTTCATTTGGATTCTATGAATCAATAGATTATACTAAAGAAAATCTACATGATAATATAGACTATGAAGTAATTCGTACATATATGGCACACCATCAAGGTATGGCTTTAACCGCTATAAACAACTATATTAATAATGGAGTAATAAGAAATAGATTCCATAGTAATGAAGAAATAAAAGCAACTGAAATATTACTTAAAGAGAGAGAAAGAATTAACGTTAAAATTCAAAAGAAGACTAAAGATAAAGAAAATCAATTTAAACAAAAAAATGTACAAAATTACACAACTCATGTTAGTTATACATATGCAGAGAAGAAGTATGCAACTTTAAACGATGCAAGTACAAATATGAACATAGCTTTCTTAAGAGGTTCAAGACTTTCTTCAATTATAACTAATACAGGTGCTACATATTTAAAATATAAAGATAAAATAGTAAATAGACAAAGCTATAGTGATCCTAATTCAACAGGTAACTATATATACATAACAGATTTGAAATCAAATAAAATGATTTCAACATCAGATTGTAATATTCACAGTATGTATAATAAAAATACAGATTCTTGTAAATGGGTAAGCTCATTAAATAAAATTGAATGTTCACAATCAATCGGTGAAATTGAAGCTACAATGGACGTATGTATATCTCAAGAATATAACGTTGAGCTAAGAAAAGTTAGTTTATATAATACAACTAATGAAAAACGTGAAGTTCTTATCAATACATATATGGAACCTGCAATGACAGATTATATGACAAATCTTGTTCACCCTTCATTTAGTAACTTACAAATAGAGACATATTATGATCAAGAACTAGATACTTTAGTTGCAAGTAAGAGAAAAAGAAGTGATGAAGAAAGTGATTTATTTGTATTTGCTAAACTTATTGGTGTTAAACTAGATAAAGACTTTGAAACTGAAAAGAAAAAGCTTTATGACAATGATTTAACAGCATACAATGGTGAACTTACTAGATATCCATTATGGCCAGTATTATCATTTAGAGGAAAGGTAATACTTGACCCATATGAAAGACAAGATTTCTATTATATGGTTGGTGCATCAGATACAAAATACAAGATATCTAATGCTGTTGTAAGTTTAGATGCAATTGGAATTGAAGATCAGTTCAAACTTACAGCAGAACTTAACTCGGTAATAGCTAGATATTTAAATCTAGAGCCTACAAAAGCAGAAATATATAATAACTTATTGAAACAGGTGTTGTTTAATACAAAAGTTCAAACAGAAAATGATGCTTTCTGGAACGAATCTTTAAATCAATCACTATTATGGAAATACTCTATATCTGGAGACTTACCAATAATACTTGTATTTATAGATAACATCAAAAATGCAGGTATAATATCAGAAGTAATAAGATTTATGGATTATGTAAAAAATAGAAAAATAGATTTAGACATAATCGTAATAATAGACGAAAAAATAAAAGAAAATGGACCTATATACTCATATGTAAGACAAAGATTAGATAGAGCAGTATATATGGATTATACAAAAGGTAACATCTACGTATTAAATCTTAATAGCTTAAATAAACAAGAAATAACATTGTTATCATTCTTATCTAGAAAAAATATAGAAAGTGTTGATCAATTTTTATATGTAGATAATGGAGAAAACAATAAAGAAAGTAATTAAGAGGTTATATGTAAGAGGAGGTATATGAAACATGGATAAAGAGGCACTAAATCTTAAAGCTTTTAATATGTATGGTGGTTTTAATCAAGCAGGAGATGAATACCATATTTTAAATACAAAGACACCAGTTCCATGGTGTAATGTAATGGCAAATGAGCATTTTGGTACTATAGTTTCAAGCTATGGTACCGTGTACTCATATTATAAAAACTCACAAGGATTCAAAATTTCAAATTGGTGCAATGACTGGATAAGTTTTAAACAAGGTGAAATATTTGAGGGTATTTATGATAAAAATTATAATATGATATGTGGTTTTGGATACACTAAAATTCTACAAGAAGGCGATGATATAAAGAAAGAATTAAATATCTTTATATCTAGCTATGAAAATATAAAAATCCAAAGAATAACATTAAAAAATAATGGAAAAGATACTAAAAAAGTTAAAATATCATACAGAATAGACCCAGTTATGGGAGTAGTAAAAGATGTAAATAGAAACTATATTCTTTGTAAAGAAATTGAAAATGGAATACAAATGAAAAATCCATATAGTTTAGAATTTTCAAATTGTATAACATACATCACAGTAGGTGGTATGAGCAAGGAATGCAAAGTAGAATATTTTCCAACAGAATATAAAGTACAAGTAGAAGTAGAACTTTCAAAAGATGAACAAGCAGAGTTTTCTATTATACTTGGTTGTACAGAAAATATAGAAGATATACAAAAAGTTCAAAAGAATTTTACCGAAGTAGATGCAATAGAAAGAGAATATAAAAATACAGCAGATTATTGGAGAAAACTAGTAGTTAAAAATATGAAACTTGAAGACGAGTATTTAAATATACTTGCTAATGGTTGGTTATTATATCAAACAATAGTATGTAGATTATTTGCACGTTCTGGATTTTATCAATCAGGTGGAGCAATAGGATATAGAGATCAATTACAAGATACATTATCTTTAATTAGTTCTTGGCCTGAAAGAACTAGAAAACAAATTGTACTTCATGCAAGTAAACAATTTGAAAAAGGAGATGTACTTCACTGGTGGCATGAACATAGTGGTGCAGGAATTAGAACATATTTTAGTGATGACTATTTATGGCTACCATATGTACTTGCTGAATATGTAACAAGAACAGGAGATATTTCAGTTCTTGATGAAAAAACTCCATACGTAGAAGATAAACCAATGAATGGTAGAAGAGAAGTATATGACTTATATAGAAATATCGAAAAATATGATACTGTATATGAACATGCTAAAAAAACTATAAATTATGGCTTAAGTAGAATAAATGAAAGCAATGGTCTTTTACACATAGGAGATGGAGACTGGAATGACGGCTTTAGCAACATTAGAGGAGAGTCTGTATGGTTAACATTCTTTATGATGAATGTTTTAGAAAAATTTATATATTTAGCAAATATAAAATCAGATTATAAAGTTGCAAAAGAATATGAAAAGAAAATAGAAGAATTTAAAGCTAGTATTTTAGCAAACACATGGGATACAGACCACTTTGTAAGAGCTTTCTTTGAAAATGGCGAGATATTAGGTGCTTATTCAAATAACGAATGTAAAATAGACTTAATATCACAAGCTTGGGCTGTAATTTCTATGAAACAGTATGAAGATGTACAAGATAAACTAAAAACATGTCTTCAAACAGCAGATAAATATTTAGTAGATAGAAAAGTTGGAATTGTTAAATTGCTATATCCAGCATTTAATAATACAGATAAAAATAATCCTGGATATATTAGAGCATATGTTCCTGGAATAAGAGAAAATGGGGGACAATATACTCATGCATCTGTTTGGCTTGCTAAAGCATATTTTGAAATGAATGAATATAAAAAAGGTGAAGAGATACTAAAATTAATCAATCCAATATCTCATTCAGATACAAAAGAAAAAGCAGATATTTATATGGTTGAACCATATGTAGTTGCGGCAGATATATATTCAAATAAAGAGCATCCAGGAAGAGGAGGATGGACTTGGTATACAGGTTCTTCTGGTTGGATGTACAAAGTAATTGAAGATTATTTAGCGGATAATAAAAAGTAAAATTAAAAAATGTCTAACATAGGTTAGGCATTTTTGTTTGACATAATTATATTTTATGTTGTATAATTTTAATGTATATGCTAATATGAAAAAGAGAGGTGGCATTATGCAAAAGTTTCCAATTAAACATTCAAAAGGTAATTATACAGTTAGATTAGCAAATAATGTTTTAAATGCTAAAAATGAAAAAATTATTTTAGATATGCTATACGAACAACAAAAGCACGTTAAAAATTACAACGGTGGCGGAAGAGAGGCATTAGATCAAGTTAATAGCAATCTTTTAATTAATTTTTATAATATACTTGCAAATACAGGATGCAAATTAAATTTAATAAAAGGTCATAATGAAAATTTTAAATATTCTAAGGAATTATATGATATATGTGCTTCAGAGCAAATGGTGTTAAATTTAGGTGATTCTTTAAAAACAGATAAGTCTAAAGATGTTGTATCTGAAGATTTTAGAAAATGCTTACATGCATATGAAGACGAAAAAATGCAAAAGGTTGCTTTCTGGGCAAATAGAATAGCACATGGTTGTACTGATGAAATAGGAACATTTACAGAGCAATTCTTAGGTTCTTCAGCTACAGAAGATGAAGCAAAGAAAAAGAAAAAGATTTTTTTGAGTAGAGTTGCTGATGCAAATAAAAATTTTGATGAAAAAGCACAATATAAGTTTAATCAGTCTGGACTATCAATTCTTTTAAGTAAAGATGGTTTTGATTTTGATACATGTACTGATCCGGATTTTGTTAAAGCAAAAGATTTAATGAGAGTATCAAAAATTCCATGTAGAGATGCCAGTGCAATGAAGAACTTTATTTATTGTAATAAACTTCAAACTATGACAAATAACTTCTATGCTTTTAAGGATAATGCTGTAGAAAATTTAATGTTACATTTAAATGATCCTCAAATTGATGAGGAGGATAAGCATATTGAAGGATTTAGAATTGTAGATAAGGATATGAAAGGAAGAAAGGGAGAAGATTTATCTAGAGTTGTTTTAGTTAATAAAAGTATGTATGACATTTATTTAAAAAATAATGATTCTGTTAATTTTACAGATAAACATATAGATAGTTATACTACTAGTGGTTATCTTCCTGATTCTAAAAAATATTCAGCAAGAACTCAACTAAAAAGTACATTTTCAGATAGATATATAAGTTCTAATACAATGAATGCATTGATGGAAAAATGTTCTGTTTCTGTATTTCATATTCCAGATAAGAGTTTTGAAAAAGAAGGGGCAATTTTAAATGAAACATATCCACCAATAGTAGAATGTATGGCATATAATGGCGGAAATATATATGATATAACTCCATCAGCTAGAAAAGAAAAAGGCCTTGAAAAATACTTAAAAGATCAAGAAATATTAAACGAGAATAATGATAAAAAATATGGTGGTAACTCTGAAAGAATGTATTCAGAGAAAAAAATAGAAAAGAAAGCTAAATCTATTATTCAAACACTTGAAAATGGAAATGTTAGGAGGATATAAGCATGGAAGGGAATAAAATCAAAGATTTATTTATACAAGAAAGATATGATGAAGTTATCACATCTTTAGAAGAAATATTTAGAAAACTATTTATAGATATGTTGGATTATAAAAAAGATGAAGTTAAAGAAAATTATCAAGATTTAGATTATGATAGAATAGCTTTAGTAGTTGCAGATTACTATCCAAGATATAGACAAGATATAATAAACTTAACCCATGCAGAATATAGAGAAGAAAATACATACCTTGATGTAATCAATATAATGCTTTCTACATATTCATATATATTAGATACATATAAAGAAGATTACGAAGAAGAAGAATTTTATTTTGAAGGTATCGAATAAAAGTTGACATAACCCTCGAAAAATGGTATAATATAAAAGATGATTTTAGTTTATACTAATTAAAAATTTTTGAATTAGGGGGTAGAGGAAATGGACATTGTAACATTATGCAATATTTTTAATTTTAAATGTACTAAGGAAGTTGAAAGAAATACAAAAGTAAAACAGCTAGTATCGTACATAAACCAAAATCAGATTGAGTATTCAGAAGTAGGAGAAAAAGTAATATCAAGAGATGCATTTTTGAGATTTTTAGAAAATATTAACTCAATAGCAAGTGCAGCTAAGGTATTAAGCGAATATAAGAATTTAAGTGCAATAGGATTAAATCCTGAACTTGTAGCAAAATTCTTTAACGTGTATCCGCCAGAAGGTTATAACTATCCTGGAAGTTTTGTTTCAGAGTTAATAACAGATAGTGAGTACTTAAAATTGGCTTCTATAGAGTGGACAAACGAGCATATATTAAGATTTTCTTTTGATAAAATATTAGAAGTTAAAGGAAAAAGATTAACCATCAAAGACAATACTTTAACAGAAGAAAACGAACTTGATTATATGCCAGGTACACATCAAAATGTAGAGTCATTAAAAACAGCAAAGAAAAATAACATATTAAAAAGAGCAATAGAGAGTCTAGATTAGACTCTCTATTTTCTTATATTTAAACTTGTATGATATATTATTTGTGAACTACAAATAGAATTAATGAACAAAAGCTAGCTTTATGTATATAAGATAGTAGGATAATATTGGTAAAAGGGGTTGAAAAATATATATTTTGTGATATAATATAGGAGTTAAATTAACTAAATTTTTTATGTAGTGGAGGAATTAAAATGAATATTAAAGTAGAAAAAAAAGAAAACTCAGTTGTAGAAATTGAATTTACAATGAGTAAAGAACAATTTAACGCAGAATTAGACAAAGCGTACAAACAAAATGCAAAAAAATTCAAAGTACCAGGATTTAGAGCTGGAATGGTACCAAGAGCTGTAGTTGAACAAACATATGGTGAAGGAGTACTATATGAATTTGTTATTGAAAACACTGTAGACGATGCATACAGAACAGCTGTTGAAGAAAACAATTTAGAAATTGTTTCTAGACCAGAATTAGATATAAAACAAATTGGAAAAGATAAAGACTTCATATTCGTTGTTAACGTTTGTGTAAAACCAGAAGCAACAGTTAAAGATTACAAAGGAATTGAAGTTAAAAAAGTAAGCACAAGAGTAACTAAAAAGGATGTAGATGCTGAAATTGAAAAAATAAGAGAAAAAAATGCAAGAATCGTATCAGTTGAAGATAGAGAATTAAAAAATGGAGATATCTCTGTAATTGATTTTGAAGGGTTCGTTGATGGAGTTGCTTTCGAAGGTGGTAAAGGTGAAAACTTTGAACTAACAATTGGCTCTGGTCAATTTATCCCAGGATTTGAAGATCAAATGGTAGGAATGAAAAAAGACGAAACAAGAGATGTTAACGTTAAATTCCCAGAAGAATATCATGCTCAAGATTTAGCTGGCAAAGATGCAACATTCAAAGTTGTATTACATGAAATAAAAGAAAAAGTTTTACCAGAAGTTGATGACGAATTTGCAAAAGACGTTTCTGAATTTGAAACTTTAGAAGAATACAAAAAAGATTTAAACAAAAAAGTAAAAGCAGATAAAGAAGCTAAAGCAAAAGCTGAAATGGAACAAGAAGCTATCGAAAAATTCATCGAAAAAGTAGAAGTAACTATTCCAGAAGGAATGATTGATTCAGAAGTAGATAAAATGGTAGAAGAAATGAACGCAAATCTTTCATACCAAGGATTAAACATTGATCAATATCTACAATACATTGGAATCTCTCTAGAAGATTACAAAAAAGAAATGAGAGGCCAAGCTGAAAAAAGAATTAAATTATCTTTAGGATTAGAATTCATCGCTAAAGAAGAAAAAGTAGAAGTAACTGACGATGAAATCGATGCTAGAATAAAAGAACTTGCTGCTCAATATGGTAATAAAGATGATGATTCATTACTAAAAAATGAAAATGCAAGAAATTATATGAGACAACAATTATCTCAAGATAAAGTTATGAAAGTTATAACTGACAACGTAGTTGAAAAATAATTAATATAGTTTTAGGAGGTAAATGTATGATTAATAACAGTTTAGTTCCATATGTGATTGAACAAACTAGTAAAGGAGAAAGATCATATGATATTTTCTCTAGACTTTTAAAAGAAAGAATAATATTCTTATCTGAACCAGTAGATAGTGCTTCAGCATCAGTAATAGTTGCTCAACTATTATTCTTAGATGCAGAAGATCCAGGAAAAGATATTTTCTTATATATCAATACTCCAGGTGGAAGCATAACAGATGGTATGGCAATATACGATACAATGCAATACATCAAATCAGATGTTTGCACAATTTGTGTTGGTATGGCTGCATCAATGGGATCTGTACTTTTAGCAGCAGGTGCTAAAGGAAAAAGATATGCACTTCCAAATTCAGAAGTATTAATTCACCAACCATTAATTGGTGGTGGCGGAATCTCTGGTCAAACTACTGAAATTAAAATACATGCGGATCACATGGTAAAAACTAGAGAAAAACTTAATAAGATATTAAGTGAAAGAACTGGTCAACCATTAGAAAGAATCGAACAAGACACAGAAAGAGATCATTACATGACAGCGGAAGAAGCTAAAGAATATGGCTTAATCGATGAAGTAATGTATAATATCAACAATATAGGTAAGGAGAATAAATAATATGGCAAATAAAGGGTCAAATGGACATACTCAAAAACCTATATTTTGCTCATTTTGTGGTAGATTAAGACAAGAAGTAGATAAACTAATAGAAGGACCTAATAGTGTATATATCTGTGATGAGTGTGTAGATATTTGTCACAAGATAATGAAAGATGAAGAAACAACAACATCAGATAATGTAACAGGTTCAAAAGAACTTGTTACAACTGATGACTTACCATCACCTGAAGCAATTAAAAGGGTTTTAGATGAATATGTTATAGGTCAAGATGAAGCTAAAAAAGTTTTATCAGTATCTGTATACAACCATTATAAAAGAATAAAAAATGTAGATAAATTAGATGATGTTGAAATACAAAAAAGTAATATTTTGTTACTTGGTCCAACAGGATGTGGTAAAACATTACTTGCACAAACATTAGCTAAAATACTACATGTTCCTTTTGCAATAGCAGATGCTACAACATTAACTGAAGCTGGATATGTAGGAGAGGATGTAGAAAACATATTGCTTAGACTTATTCAAGCAGCAGACTATGATATAAAAAAAGCTGAAAGAGGAATTATATACATAGATGAAGTGGATAAAATTTCTAGAAAAAGCGAAAACGTATCAATAACAAGAGATGTTAGTGGTGAAGGTGTACAACAAGCACTTCTAAAAATAATTGAAGGAACTGTAGCAAACGTTCCACCACAAGGTGGTAGAAAACATCCTCAACAAGATTTTATTAAAATAGATACATCAAATATCCTATTTATATGCGGAGGAGCTTTTGATGGACTAGAAAAAATAATAGAATCTCGTATAGATACTAAAACAATGGGCTTTGGTGCTAAAGTAGAAAGTAAAAAAGATGTAGATCTTGGAAGAATATTCTCACAAGTACAACCACAAGATATAGTTAAATTTGGATTAATTCCCGAACTTGTAGGAAGACTTCCAATTATAACAAGTCTAAATCAATTATCTAAAGAGGCATTAATAGAGATAATTTCAAAACCTAAAAATGCATTATTAAAGCAATATAAAAAACTATTTAAAATGGATAATGTAGAATTAGAAGTTGAAGATGATGCTTTAAATGCAATAGTAGAATATGCTGTTGAGAGAAAAACAGGAGCTAGAGGACTTAGAGCTATAATGGAAAATGTTATGATGGATTCGATGTATGAAGTACCATCAAACAAAGATATAGTAAAATGTATTATTACAAAAGATGTGGTAACAGATCATGCTAAACCACATTATATAACTTCAACAATAGAAAGTAAGGCACAATAAGCCTTACTTTTTTCTTTACATTTTTTTATACATTTGTTATAATAAAATTATTGATTTAAAAGGAGCAGTAATGAAATATTATTCTTTAATAAACAAAACGGATTTAAAAGGCAATTATGGTCAAATAGCAGAGGGATTAATAGTAGAAAAGCAATCTAAATTTATATCATATTTATTCAAGATAGAAAATGAATCTCAAGCACAAGAATATATAGAGAAAATTAAAAAAGACAATTTATCTGCAAGACATGTTGTATATATTTACTCATATTTTAAGGATAACATTGTTAATATAAGATTTTCAGATGATGGAGAGCCAAAAGGAACAGGAACAAAAGCTATATATGAACTTTTAGAAAAAGAATGCATAACAAATATTTGTATAGTAATTGTTAGATATTTTGGTGGAATACTGCTTGGTGCAGGTCCACTTTCTAGAACGTATTTAAATAGTGCAAGAGAATGTATTGATGCATGTAGCAAAAAAGAAATGTATAACTATTTAGATTATTCTTTTGATTGCACATACAATGCATATAATATACTTAAAAATAGGTTGGAAAAATATATAGAGCAAGAATACGTTATAATAGAAAATAGTGAATTTAAAGAAAATGTAACTATGAAATTAAAAATAGTAGATTTTGAATATGAAAGTGTAAAGAAAATTGTTGAGGAAGTAAATTATGGTAGTTAGTGATATTGAAAAGCATGTTGCTATAGGAAGAGAAACTATAGTATATAGTAAAAATAATATAAAATTAGACTATGATCTTAAGATAAAATATAGGATAGATAAAGAAAACAAAGAAATAAGACTATATGATGTACCTAGAATACTAACATTTCAAGAAAAAGCAATGATATATTATGCCATATTAGATAGTTATTATTTTTATCCTTTAAGAATTATTAACAAAGACTTTAAAAATGAAAATATAGAAGAATATGTAGTAAAAGAGAATGGATATACGTATCATGAATTTAATAGTATCGAAGGAGAGAGTAACGGTATTTTAGGAGAACTCGTTTTTGAAGTACCAAGACAGGCAATAGAAGTAGAAAAATTAAGTAGAATCAGAGATATTTATGATATGCTAAAAAGAAATGTAAAAGAGATAGGGATAAGACCAATATGTATAGCATTTAATGGTATAATGCCAGATTTTAAAGATATATTTAAAGTAATACAATATTTCTTCAAGCATGATAAAGAAATAAAGACAAAGAGAGAAGACTGTATATTATTTAAAAGAAGTGGACTTTTTGGTGGAAACAAAAGAATATTTATAGTACCAAAAAGAATACAAGAACTAAAAGAAAGTAATGGGTAAGAGAGGAACCCATTATTTTTTTACCATAAACTTATATAATACATTATTTGTGAACTACATATACATAAACATATTAATCTGCTCCGCAAAATTTTATTAAAAATATGATAATTTATTATTGACAAACAAACGTTCTTTTGCTATAATAAAATCATAAAAGAACAGATGTTCTCGAGGTGGTTATATGAAAAGAGTGAAAGAATTAATAAAAGACGTATTATTTATTTTAATAATAATTATAATTTTTAAAACAGTAGTGACATATCAACTAGCTAAAACAGAATACGAAACATATGAATATACTGTAAATCACGGAGAAACACTATGGAATATAGCAGCAGATATTTGTGAAGATAATGATGAATTATATATTAAAAATGTAATTAATGATATAAGAGATATAAATGATTTAGAAACACCTACAATTTATGTAGGACAAACTATTAAATTGCCAATCTATAATTAATATAATACTATTATGTGTAAACTAGGTTTTTACCTAGTTTTATTTTTTACTTGCAATGTTTACATAATTGTGGTATAATATTCGTGTACATTATTATATTTTCAACTAGAGAAAAATTTCAAAGGAGGATTGTTTATATATGGAGATTGTATGGACAAAAAAGAGTAATTTTTTTAGAAGGAGGGCCTTTACAGATTCTGCTGAATACGGCGAATTTGAACTTCAAGGCAAAAAGTTGGCATTATACTTTATTGAAGAAGAAGGTATAATTGAAGTTACACATCAAGATAATGCAACAGAAGTTTTTGAACTAGACGAAGAAGAGAGGATTGCAGTTATTGAAGGTATATTAACAGAATATACAACATTTATGAGATCAATAATACACGGTTCAGTAAGACATTATTTTGAAACTTATACTTTAGTAGATACATCTAGCATTAAAGAAAGAGTACCTGTTAAAGAATTAAAGAAAGGAGATAAATCTCTTTTAGATGAATATTTAGATTCAAAATATGCTAAAATGAGCGAAAACAACTTATTTGCAACACTATATGAAATAGATAAGTATTTAGTAAATACTAAGTTCTTAAAAGATAGGCCACAGTATTACGAAATAAAAAGAAAATTAAATCCTGAACAATGGATGGATTTAAAATATTTTATAAGTTATATCTTATATAAAAGATTAAACAATGATTGTTTAAAATTTGAAATAAGCAAAAAGATAGCAACTATAAAATTTACTTTTGAAGACTAGAGAAATCTAGTCTTTTTTCTTATATAAATATAGTTTTCTTGACATAAAAAAGTAAGTATGGTAAAATATTAATGCGTTTTACATAATATACTAATATTTTAATTAAAAAAAGAGGAGGTATGTTCTATGATTAAATCGGAACAAAAAAGAAACAAAAAGAAGGTAGATTATTATACTTTAGACAAGGAGTCTATTGTTCGTGTAAGTAATATTTCTATCCGGGAGTTCTGAAGAAGAAAAATTCTATGCAATTAACGAATACTTAAATAATAACTTTTTCAGTAAAATTGAGGCAGAATATACAGGACATGGAGAACCTTTAGAAAGGTTAAAGAAGATATATAAATATCGTATGGTATTTAAAGGAGAAAGAGAAGATTATCGAGCATCTTTTAGTACTTGGCATACAATGCTTGCAAAAGTTGCTTTAAATCCTAAAGCTTTAAATACAGAAAATGTACATCCAATTGTTAGAAATCTAAATGAGAATGTTCAAAAAGTATATGCTTTTGCATATGATAGTACTGCTACATCATTAGAGATAAAAAACTGTGATAGAACATTTCAAAGATTCTATAAAGAGATGTTTAGACATGTATTAATTTCAGATAGAAATCTTCCACAAAATATCGACATTGAATCGTTAAGAAAAGTAGCTGAGGATTTGACCTATGTTATATATAAAAAATAATTTTAAAGGAGAATGTGAAATATGGAATTAGAGAATAAAAATGAAAATCTTGGCCCATATGTTAAAATAAACAGATCTTCTAGTGAAATTAAATATGATGACGATAAAAATATGTGGTCTGCTGATATGATTTTTGATATACCGCAAAGATCAATCAATATTTATGGAACAACTAGGACACTTACAGAAAATGAAAGAAGTAATATTATTACTGAAATACTTAATAGATTTTTCTTTGACTATATGAATAAAGTAAATTTACGGTAATTATTTAAATTACGAAAATGATATTTATCTTTGTAAATTAAAAAATCGTGGATTAGAGAAAAATGAGGAGCTTAAATGTGAAGGAAGGTCATATAGTATCTTAGGTGAAAATATTATAGAGTTACCTAAACATCCACTTGAAAATAGCATTATAACTGATATTAGAAATATTTATTTCTACTTAAAACTTGCTGTTGAAGAAGGAATAGAGACGAATTCTATAGTATTTGATAGTGTTCCTTTTATATTTGAAGGAGATACAATAAGATATAAGAAAATGATGAAAATATTAGAGGAATTAAGACCAGAGTTTGAAGCATCCCTTACTAAACTACTAAATAAAAAAGTAAATATTACTGTTTGTAAAGGAAAATTAAGAGGTAAAAAAGCAATTACCTTTATAAAGATTAAAGAGGCAAATTAGCCTCTTTATTTTTTTGTTATTTTTATACCTTCCATATTTTATTAAATGACATTATTGCTTAAAATGTTATTGAAATAAAATTATCTTTATGAGATAATAGAAATGAAAAACTAACGGGAGGTAATATATGAAAAATAAATTTAAATTTATGTCTGCATGTGTAATGACTGGTATGATAGGACTTACATCAGCATTATATGCAGCTACAACAAGTACATACGATTATGAACTATACACAAAATATAACATTGTTACTGATGGACAAGAAGTAACAATACCTTCAAGCACTACTTTTTCTAATGGAACAACAATAGATTTAGGAGATTACAAAGAAAAAGTAGAAGAAATAGATAATCAATCTGATGCAGTAATTTTTACAGATAATAAAATATCATTTGATGGTGTTTTTATAACTTCATTTTTTGATGAATATAAAGTTATAGTATCAGATGTAGGAACACCAAAATCTGAAATAGATTATGAGCTATTAAAAAAATACGATTTAGCTAAATATTTTTTGGTATCTAGAAATGAAGACTTAGTAGCTATGAAAAATGAAAAAGCTTCTCAAGGTGTAACAGAAGATAGAATAAAATATCTAGATGTTGTAATAGCAGATTATGAAGAAGATGTAGAAGCTTTAGAAGAAATAAGAACAGAAATAGGAAATTTAACAGATATTAGACAAGATATAATGCTTGGAATACCTTATTTAGTAAAAACTGTATCTACATCACAAGAAGTAAATCTTGCAACAAGCACTGTAAAAGAAGATAATACAATAAAATATTATTTATATACAACTATTTATAGAGATTTAAGACTAGATGAAATTAAATATATAATAGGAACAAATAAAGAAACAGCACTAGCAGATTTTAATCCGGATGTATACACATATAATGTAACACTTCCAGCAACTACTCCAAGGGATACTTTAATTAGGACAAATTCAGAAGCATCTATGATATCTACATTAGAATCTAATGGATATAACATGGATCTTGGATTAAGTGTTAAAGATGCAGCTGTAGTTCTTGTAGATGGCAAAGGAACAGCAAAAATAGATGTAACTTTTGATATTTCAAACTATGCAAACAATGATGAGTATACAGAAGATATAACAAGAACATATACAATTAACTTTACTGTAGCAGACTATCCAAAAGGCGATTTAAATAAAGATGGATTAGTAAATTCAGCAGATGCTGCTAAAGCATTAGTATTATACAAATACAACAATGCTACAGAGGAAGAATTAGAGCTTGGAGATATGAATGATGACGGATTAATGAATTCTGCTGATGCTGCAAAAATACTTACTGTATATAAATATGGATATTGATATAATTAAGATACTATATATGAAAGGTTAAAGATATTATGAAAAGAAAAATTGGAATAATTATTATGTTAGTTATGCTACTATTTACTACAAATAGCAGCATACTACAAAATCTTATGGTTGTTGCAGCTATAACTGAACCAGAAGTATTAGATAGCAATAGATATCTATTTACTTTACCTACTGTTGCATCAGAAGAATGGAGAACAATTACTGTAACAGAGCCATGTTCTTCAATAGATATAACAGTATCTGGTACTTTTGATAGTCCTGTATCCTTTGGTGTATATGCTTCTCAAGACAGAGCAAGTATACCACTAGCAGATAGAGGAATAACTTTACAAGCTTCAAATGCAATAACTGAAGAAACAAATATACCAGTGGCAATAGAAGAACCAGGTACATATTGGTTATATTTTACAAATTCTTGTAATTTAAATCCATATTATTATGATGAGGGTGTAAATACAAGTGGAATAATTTGTGAATATAAAGTATTAAAAGGTGATTCATACGAAAATAACAATACAATGGAAAATGCTACTCCTTTACTTGCAAATACTCCACATGAATTTACATTACTTGGTATGGGAGATAGAGACTGGTTTAAATGTACAGTATATGATTTAGCAGATCCTCTATCTGTTACAATAGGATGTAATGAGGGAAATTTTGATTCGCGTTTATCTTATACAGTATATTATTTAAATGAATATACAGGTAATTTAAATCGTATAGGTGGAGTTGGAGACGTGAATCAGGCCTCTGGTGCTATAATTTCTACTACTACAAAAACATATACACTTGAAGATGTAGGAGATTATTATATACATGTTACAAATGCTTCAAATCTAAATTCACAATATTATTGGGGAGATAATGATATTCCGCTAACAATTACAACTAATTTTGGATATGATGAAAGTAAAATAGCTGTAGAACTGGCAGAAAACGAATTTTTACTTAAAGTTTATGATAAAACAGGTATAATACCAAATTTACCAGTAACAATTAATAGTGAATTATATAAAACAGATGAAAGAGGTATGATAATATTTGAAGACGAAATAAATAAAGAGGAAGATGTACAATCTATATCTGTTGCAATAGAATCACAAGATGGTAAATATTCTCGATATTATATGAATCCGTTTTATATAAATAAAGATACAAAAGTTGGATTTGTAAAATTAAAGGCAGCAGGAGAATCAGACTATGAATTAATGTCTGCTTTAATAGGAAAATATGATGTTTTAAATGGAACTAAAAAAGCTTGCTTTAGAAATGATGTGAAAACTATTATAACAGTTCAACCTTATTCAGAAGTTGGAATAGATAAATATGTTATTATGCAAGGAAATGAAGTGATAGCAGAATCAAAATTAAGAGCTATCGAAGTTGCGGGTGGAAATTTTAAAATAGGTGAAGATGTATATGTAGTATTATACGATATTGATGGAAACGAACTTTCAAAAACATTACTTAATATGAAAGTAATAGCAATAGATACTAGTTTAATTTCTAAACTTTCAATAAGTGATAAATTAAGCATAACTATTTCTCCTAATATTCCATATTTAGATGAAGCTAAGTTTGATTTTAAATTAAATGATGGAGATCTTCCTACATTTAGTATAACAGACGATACTATAAAAGTTGGAGTAAATATAGACTTAGCAGAATTATCAGATAAGAGCGTTTCAGAACAAATTAAAAAAATAAAAGAATTACAATATCCAAGTACTATTAAAGATAGTTATTCATTAACAACACAAACAGGATTGTATGCAGAACTTAAATTCTGCGATGGACTTCTTGTAAGTAGTGGTGGTTCTGCTTTTGTAAAATTAGGATTAAAAGGTGAAGTATCTAGAGATTTTATTGTATCTACACCAATAGGTTTTGTACCACTTACTACAACTATAGGATTAGATGGTGAATTTAAATTTGAACCCTCTGTCCATACAAACGTGTATACAGGAAACGTTGAATATGACCAAAATATAGAAGCAGAATTAAAAGCAAATGCTTCAATAGGTGTTGGTATAACAGATGCCTCTTTAAGTGCTTATGGAGAGGGAACTATAAAGGCTAAATCTAAAAAATTATCAACTATAGATGCAGTAACAGCTAATTTAGACTTTGGTATATATTTAAAAATAAATAGCTTTTTATACAAATATCATCTTTATGAGAAAAAAGATTTTGTAATATATGAAAGAGGAAGTACACAAGCTTTAAATTTACAAAATCAATCTTTAATGGCTATGTCAGAAGATTTATACAATTTAGAAAATTATAGTGTATTAGAAAGAGACTATTTAGCTAATAGAAGTAAATTCTATACTAATAGTGCATCATCAACATATAATAATACACTTCAATCTAGTACATATCCATATATTGAACCACAAATGGTAAATAATAATGGTATTATAATGATGGCATATCTAGACGACAATGGTGGCGAAGATAATGCAAACTTCCAACAACTAGTATATTCAATATATAATAGTAAATGGCAACAGCCAGTAGCTATAGATGAAGATACAAATATAGAAAATAGTTTCTATTTATATACAGATAATTCAGATATTTATATGGTATATACTGAATTAAATAATACCGTATCAGAAACAATTACTGCAGAAGAAATGGCTAAAATGCAAGAAATAGTAATTGCTAAATATGATAAAGCACAATCTAAATTTGCAGATATGGCTACATTAACAAATAATGAAACTTATGACTTTAACCCAAGAATGACAGTTATAAATGGTGTACCTGTTGTAGTATGGTTAAATAATACAGACAATAATATGCTAGGTACAACTAATAACAACTCAATATATTATAGTAAATATGAGAATAATACATGGACAGAACCACAAGCATTATTAAGTGGCTCTACCGCTATTACTAAAATGGAAATGGGTATATTAAATAATGAAGTAAGTATAGCATACATAAACGATACTGATAATAATCTTTCTACATTTGAAGATAGAATATTAAATGTTATAAACTTAGATAAAGAAAATAAACAATTAGTAAGTGATATAGGAACATCATCATATGTAGAATATACAAAATACAATAACAATGACATGTTAGTATGGAAAAAAGATGACAAAATTCAAGGTATATCTAATATAAATACAGATATACAAGACATTTACACAAGTAACTCATTACTTTCTGCAAGCGATATTAAATTAATTAAAAACTATGATGGTAATGATATGATTACTTTTGTAAAACCATTAGAAAATGAACAAAAAACAAAATTATTTGGAGTAAAAAACATAGATGGTCAGTGGAAAAATGAAAGAGTAATATATTCTCAAAATGCAAATGACTATGTAGATGCATATGGTATAACTACATATAATACAAATTACTTAATTGCAGTAGTTCTTGATTCTAATGTAGATATGGAAACTCTAGATAAAACAAGTAATTTACAAACAATGAGAATATATAACAGTGCAGACCCTCAAATCTATGTACAAGATATTACAATAGATGGAAATACTGTAAGTATGAATTTAATACTAGATAATATAGCAGATTGTAAACAAACAACTCAAAAAATTGAAATATTAGATTCAGAAGACAACGTTATTTATACAGAAGATATAGTAGCAGTGGCACAAATTGGTGAAGCTAAAGAAATACCTATAACATTTACTTTAGATAATCCAATAAGTTCAGAAAACTACACTATAAAATGTAGAATGAGACCATCTACTATGACCTCAGATGTAATTAAAGAGGCTGAATTTAATCTAAGACAAGTAGATTTTGAAGTGTATTCAGAACAAATAGTAATGAATGGTAAAAACTATGTTTCATTAACTGTTGAAAATAATGGATATTATAACTCTAAATCAGCACTAAATATATATAAAGTTAATGCTACAGAAGAAAGTATGGTAGATGAAAAAGTAAAAACTATAGTTACTAATCCTTTAGGACATGGTGAATCAGCACATTACTTCTTAGAAGTAACAGATGAATTATTACCAGATGGTAAAACTGAAGGGGTAATTAAAGTGGTTGCAAATACAGTAGAAGGTGTAGAAGAACTAGCTATTACAGATAATACAACAAGTGTAGCTGTTGCAAACTTCTCCGAAGAGGAACCATATATAAAAGGTGACTTAAATAATGATGGATTAGTAAATTCTGCAGATGCAGCTAAAGCATTAGTATTGTATAAATATAACAATGCTACAGAGGAAGAATTAAAACGTGGAGATATGAATGATGATGGATTAATGAATTCTGCAGATGCTGCTAAAATACTTACTGTATATAAATATG
>JAGAIU010000070.1 GCA_017626395.1 Clostridia bacterium
AGCTTTAATACAAGTAAAGTTACAGATATGGGTAGTATGTTTAATTATTGTAATGTATTAAGAAGCTTAGATTTAAGTAATTTTGATACAAGTAATGTTACAAATATGGGAAGTATGTTTTATAGATGTAGTGCATTAACAAGTATAGATTTAAGTAATTTTGATACAAGTAATGTTACAGCTATGAGTAGTATGTTTAGTGAATGTAAAGCATTAACAAGTTTAGATTTAAGTAATTTTGATACAAGCAAAGTTACAAATATGGTCTGGATGTTTGATGGATGTTATGCATTAACAAGTCTAGATATAAGTAATTTTGATACAAGTAATGTTACAGATATGAGTAGTATGTTTAGTGGATGTAAAGCATTAACAAGTTTAGATTTAAGTAGCTTTAATACAAGTAAAGTTACAGATATGGGTAGTATGTTTAATTATTGTAATGTATTAAGAAGCTTAGATTTAAGTAATTTTGATACAAGTAATGTTACAGATATGGAGTGGATGTTCAGAGAATGTAATACATTAACAAGTCTAGATTTAAGTAGCTTTAATACAAGTAAAGTTACAAATATGAATCGTATGTTTGATAATTGTAGAGCGTTAACAACAATATATGTAGGAGATGGATGGACAACAGAAAAAGCAACAACTTCTAGTATGTTTTATAATTGTGGTACAAATACAGTTACAAAGAAAACTAGTTAGGAGAGTAAAAAATGGAAAATAATAAAAAAATAGTAATATTGTTACTAATTGTTATAGTAATATTAGGAATAATATTTGTTATAAAAAGTAATAAAAAAGAAGATGTGTTAAACAATTCAAATCAAATAGAAATGAATGTAAAACCAAGTGGAGAACCAAATCAGAACTTTATAGAAAAAATGAGAGAAAAAGAATTAAATAGTATTAGAAAAGATGTAGAAAATATTGAAAGCATATAAATTTTTAAATATAAAAAGATAGAAAAGTATAATAAAAATTAGAAAATAAAAAAAGTCAAAATCAATTGACTTTTTTTATTTGTATATATATTGTAACTGTAAATCTCTTAAAAAAAATTAAATTTATTGACAGTAGCTTTATTTATTGATAATATAAAATAAAAATTAAAGATAAATGGAGAATTCAAGAGTTAATCCTTCATTTATAGATATAGGAGAGAATCAAATGAAAAAACAAAAAGGAATAACATTAATTGCTTTAGTAATCACAATCATTGTGTTATTAATCTTAGCAGGAATCACTATTAACTTAACCATAGGGCAAGATGGAATATTAAAAAGAGCCCAAGATGCAGGAAAAAATTACACAAATGCAGCAGAATATGAACAAACACAATTAGCAGAATTTACAAACACAGCAGATAAAATTATAGAAGGACTAACATCAAAAACATTGGTAAGTCAAATAAAACCAGCAGACTATGGAAAATCAATTAATTATAGCGTAACAGTAAAAAATGCTGATGATGAAGATATAACATTAACAGATTGGAAAGTATTTTATAACGATGGAACAAATGTATATATTATACTAGGAGACTATTTAAATAATACATTAATAGATACAACAAAAACAAAAATGACAACAACAGGAACATACCAAGCATATTGGACAAGTGAAAGTGTAGCAGATAATACAGAAGCAGTAGCAACATTAACGAATACAGAAAATTGGAGTCAATTTGCAACCGGAAGAGGGGCACAAAGTGCAATAGGAAGTCCAACAGGAGAAATGTTTGTAGCAAGTTGGAATGCAAACCCAAATACAAACACAAAAACATTAACAGTAGGTACTACTGCTGGTGGATTAACAGATTCTACAGGATTATATATTCTATATACAAGTGAAGAACAAGGTTATTATTGGTTGGCTTCGCCTGGTTACGATACAGAATACGTATGGTTTGTGGGCGGCTTCGGCAGAGCGTACTCCTCCAGTCCCTTTAACAACGATGTGTTTGGGGTGCGCCCTGTAGTTTGCTTACAATCTAGCCTCACAGGAGCAGTAGGAGATGCAGTTACAATAGATTAGTTTAAAAATGAGATTAACGTATAAATAAAGTAAAAAAGGAGAAACGAAAGAAAATGAAAAGTGAAAAACAAAAAATAAAAAGTACAGCAAAAGGTATTACGCTGATTGCTTTAGTAATTACAATCATCGTATTACTAATTTTAGCAGGTATTACCATTAACTTAACGATAGGACAAGATGGCATATTAAAAAGAGCCCAAGATGCAGGAAAAAATTACACAAATGCAGCAGAATATGAAAAAACACAATTAGCAGAATTTACAAACACAGCAGATAAAATTATAGAAGGATTAACATCAAAAACTTTGGTAAGTCAAATAAAACCAGCAGACTATGGAAAATCAATTAATTATAGTGTAACAGTAAAGAACACTGATGATGAAGATGTAACATTAACAGATTGGAAAGTATTTTATAACGATGGAACAAATGTATACATTATATTAGGAGACTATTTAAATAATACATTAATAGATACAACAAAATTAAAT
>JAGAIU010000007.1 GCA_017626395.1 Clostridia bacterium
AAAGAATATATAGATCCTTTTAAAGGATAGCGAGTAATGAGCCGCGGTTGTCGTCATAAGATACCTCTTAAGAGGTGGCTCGTGATAGTCCCTTATAGGGCGCAAAGAAAAACTACGGGTTATACCCGTAGATTTTTATTTTATTCTTTTATAATAATTGTATCGTTTTCTACATCTAAAGTATAAACTTTATTTTCTTTAATTTCATTTTTTATAAATCCAACTGCGAGTATATCTTCAATATATGTTTGAATAGCACGTCTTAAAGGTCTTGCACCAAATTTATCACTATGACCTTTGTCGGAAATAAATTTAACAACTTCTGGAGTGTATTCAAATAAAATATCTCTAGTTTTAGTTTCTTTTTGTAATTCTTTAATCATTAATTCGGCTATTTGGAATATAGCATTATCATCTAATTTATTAAATGTTACTATATCATCAATTCTATTTAAAAATTCAGGACTAAAGAATTCTTTTAAAGCTTCAGCAGTTTTATTTTCTAACATTTCATTTTCAATATGAGTATTAGCAAAGCCATATCCATCAGATTTAAAGTTTGTACCTAGGTTAGAAGTAAGAACTATTATAGTATGTTTAAATGAAACACTTCTTCCTTGTGAATCTGTAAGAATACCTTCATCAAGAATTTGAAGTAGTATGTTATATACACTTGGATGAGCTTTTTCAATTTCATCAAATAAAACAATACTATAAGGATTTCTTCTGATTTTTTCAGTAAGTTGACCTGCTTCATCATATCCTACATATCCTGGAGGAGAACCTATCAATTTAGATGTTGAGTTAGATTCCATATATTCAGACATATCAAGTTTAATTACAGCATCTTCATTATCGAAAAGTTCATAAGCAAGTTGTTTTACAAGAGCAGTTTTACCAACACCAGTAGGACCAACAAATATAAATGAAGGTGGTCTTTTTGAAGAGGTAATATTAGCTCTTTTTCTAAGTATTGCATTTGCTAATTTGTTTATAGCATAATCTTGACCAATTATTTTTTTACTTAAATTATCTTTTAGTGATAAAAGTTTCTCTGTATCAGAAGTTTTGATTCTCATAACAGGAATTTTTGTCCAAAGTTCAACAACTTGAGCAATGTTATCATAAGTAACTTCTTGTGGTTTAGAATTTGCAACAAGCTCATCTAAAGTAGATTTTAATTTACATTTAATTTCTTTGTTTTTAGCAGCTCTTTCAAATACAGAGTTATCTGTCATTGAAGGATTTTCTTGTACATCTGCTTGTTTAGCAAGTTCTTCTTGAATTTCTTGTTCTTGAGCAATAGCTTCATCTAATTCTTTTTGTAATTTCTCTATTTTAGCAAGATTTAAATCTTCTAAATTAACTCTAGCACAAGCTTCATCTAGTAAGTCGATTGCTTTATCTGGTAGAAATCTATCATGTATATATTTACAAGATAGGTTAACTGCATATCTTAATGTTTCATCTGGAATTTTAACTTTATGATAATCTTCATAATAATTTTTAATTCCTTTTAGAATATTGAAACAATCTTCTTCCGTAGGTTCATCTATCATTACTGGTTGGAATCTTCTTTCTAAAGCACTATCTTTTTCAATATATTGTCTATATTCTTTTAGAGTAGTAGCACCAATAAGTTGAACTGAACCGTTAGCAAGAGCAGGTTTTAACATATTAGCAGCATTCATTGAGTTATCATGCTCAAGACCACCAACAATGTTATGAACTTCATCTATAGCAAGAATTACATTTCCAAGTGATTTACACTCATCAATTAATCCTTTAACTCTAGATTCAAATTGTCCTCTAAATTGAGTACCTGCAACTAGAGAAGTCATATCTATTAAATATACTTCTTTATTTACAAGCTTACCTGGAACTTCACCTTTAATAATTTTCATTGCTAAAGCATTTATTACTGCTGTTTTACCAACACCAGGTTCACCAATTAAAGCAGGGTTATTTTTAGAACGTCTATTTAAAATTTGAATCATTCTTTGAAGTTCAACGTCTCTACCAATAACTTTATCTATTTTTCCTTGTCTAGCTTTTTCGGTTAAGTTTTCACCGAAAGTATCTAAATATTTTGTTTTCTTATTTTTCTTTTTATCTGTTTTCTTGTCTTCAGAATCATCTTTTTTTGAATTTTTACCAAAAGGTAAGATATTACCAAATATACTTCCAAGACTATTAGATTTTGAATCGTCTGGATCATCAAGACCTGCAAGTTCGTCACTTCCATCAAGTGAGCCCATCATGCTATCAAATTGAGAAGACATAGCCTCTAAATCGTCAGCATTCATGTTTTGCATTTCTTTCATTATATTTGCTAAAGGATCAATACCTTGTTTTTTTGCACATTCAATACATAATCCTGTAGTTTCGCCTGTTGATTTACCTTCTTTATCTAATTTATTAATAAATACAACAGCAAGATTTTTTTTGCATACAGAACATAGCATAAATTTTATCATCTCCTATTTGTATATTATTTATTTAAAATAATACCAAGATTATAACATAAAAGAAATTTAAACACAAGAAAAATAAGTGTAAAGTGGGGATTAAAATAGCTAAAAATAGCAAAAAAATGAAAGATATAACTTAGATATCTTTCATTTATATACAAATATTATTTTAGTGTCATAAGTTATTGTTCTTCTTCTGGAGCAGGTAACCAATCATAACCTGTTGATATTTCATCTGGTTCATATGTAATTTTACCACTTTCAACAGATATTGTGTATTTGTTAGTATATTCAGATGTATCTGATTTTAATTTAACTATTAATCTATTAGTGTTTACATTATATTCAGTATATAGAACATAATTTAGAGAACCGTTATTTGCAAATTGACTTAAAGTAGTTAAATAATTAATAGTATCGTCGCTAAATGATTCACCAGTAATTAAATTTTTTAATGCACTTTCATCTAAAGCAACATTTATATCTCGTGAACCTATAATATCCATATATATGTTACTAAGCATTTCACGTTGTGCATATTCGTTTGCTAAAACATCATTTACATGTGCACGATTAGAATTAATTCCAATTAAAGCAACAATTCCAACTATAACAATAATACCTATAACTAAAATTGCAATATATTTACCATTTTTCATAATAATCACCTAATATAATTTTAATACCTGGAATAATAAAAATCAATAAATTAATTCAAGTATAAATAAATACTTTAAAAAATCTTATCTTTTTGATATAATCTAGTTAAATTTAGATTAAGGAGAGAGAATATGGAAGAACTAAATAATATAGTAGAAGCAATAATGTTTGCACTTGGAAGAGAAATATCTACTGAAGAACTAGCAAGAACACTAGAAGTAGAAGAAGAAAAAGTAATAGAAGCAGTTGATGCTTTAAAAGGAAAATATAACGATGAAAAAGGAGTAAAACTTGTTAATGTTAATGGTATGGTACAACTTGTAACTAACAACAAATATTATGAGTATGTAAATAAATTTGTTGAAAATACAAAAAGACAAAGTTTATCTGTATCTGCACAAGAAACTTTAGCAATAATTGCATATAATCCAAAGATAACAAAAACTGAAATAGAAAATATTAGAGGTGTTAATAGTGATTTTGCTGTTAGCCGTCTTTTAGAATGTGGCCTTATTGAAGAGGTTGCAAGACTTAATTTACCAGGACGTCCTGCAGCATACAGTGTTACAAACGAATTTTTAAGATCTTGTGGAATAGAGAAAGTAGAAGATTTACCAAAGTATGAAAATATTAAAATAAAAGACGAGCAAATGCTTGTATCAGATTATGGTAAAGAAGAAACTCAAGAAGAAAATGTAGAAGAACCAAAAGAGGAGTAATAAATGATTAATGTTATTTTAGGAAAATCTAAAACAGGAAAGACAACTCATGTATATAACATGATAGAACAAGATATAGCAGAAAATTTAAATGTTATATTATTTGTTCCATCACAATCTAGAGCTAAAGCTGAAAATGAGTATATGAAGATTTTAAACAAAGAGGGAGTAATGGGAGTAAACATTACTACTATTTCTGAATTTGTTAAAGAACAACTAAAACTTCAAAATTTACATATAGACGAAAAATATATGTCAAAAATGGATAGGAAAATAATATTAACTCAAGTAATAAAAGAAAATCCTGAATTATTTAATATCTTTAAAAAAGTAAAAAGATTTCCTGGTTTCTTAGATGTTTTAGATATCTATATGGATTTATTTAGAAAAAGTGAAATAGAGCCTGCAGATTTTTCAAATATAGATATTGGAGATAAAAGAGTAAATGGAAAATTTAAAGAAATATTATCTGTTTATGATAAATATCTTGAAAAAATAAAAACTAAATATATAGATAGTGTTGAAGAAATGGATATATTTCTTAAAAATATAGATAAATGTGGAGAGTTTAGTGTTCCCCAAAATGTACATGTATATTTTGATGGATATAACAACTTCTCTAATAGTGAGTTTAGATTTATAGATACTTTAATGAAGAAAAACATTGAAATTAATATAACTTTAAATACAGATATAACTAGAATTGAAGATACATATATTTCATCTAGTATATTTGAAATACCAAACAATACATATATTAGAATTTGTAAACTTGCAAATAAAAATAATATCTCACTTGAAAATATAGTTAAATATGAAAATATGTTTAATACAAAAGAAGATATTAAATATATTGCAAATAACATATTCGAACAAAAAAATACAGATAAAATAGCTCTTGAAAATATAGAACTTACTATACATACTAATGTGTTAAAAGAAATTGAAAGTGTAGCAAGAACTATTAGTAAAGAGGTTAAAAACGGAGCAAGATATTCAGATTTTGCTATATACACAACTAATATAGAAGAATATCAAAAAGTTATATCTAGAATATTTTATGAAAATAACTTAGAAGTATATATAGCTAAAAGTAAAAAAATATCTGAGTCAGTACTTACTAAATATATTCAAAGTGTATTAAATCTAGCAAATAGGGGACTAAATCTTGAATTAATATTTGAAATATTAAAACTAGGGCTTACAGATATAGATTTAAAAGATATTTATTTATTAGAAAATTATATGAGAGAGTTTAATGTAAATAAATATTTAGTAGCAAAAGATTTTTATCTAAATAATACATCAAATTCATATGATTTAGAAAAATTAAACGAGATTAAAAATAAAATAGTTAGTATGTATTCATTTACACTAGCTATGAAAAATATGACTTGTAAAGAAACGATAGAAGCTTTATATAATCATTTAGAAAATGAAAATATCTTTAATAATTTTGCTAATTTAACAGAACCTATCAAAAATGATATTATAAATTTAGATATGAACAACTTTGAAAAACAAGTATGGGACTCTTTAGTAAATGTTTTTGATTCTATGGTTAAAATATATGGTGAAGATAAAATAACTATTGATGAATTTACTAATATATTTGAACTAGTAGTAAAAGATATTAAAATTAAAACGTTACCACCAACTAAAGATCAAATAGAGCTTGTAGATATTAATGTGTCTAAAATTGAAGCTAAAAAATATGTTTTCTTTATTGGTGTAGTAGAAGGTAAATTTCCTAAAAAAGTAGATGAAGATATATTCTTTACAGATGATGAACTAGAAAAATTAAAAGCTAAAGAAATAGATATAAGAGAAACTACAATTAGTAAATTAAATATGGGCTTTTATAATATCTATGAAGCATTAAATAATATATCTGAAAAATTATATATAAATATACCATCAGCTACTTTAGATGGTAAATCTACAAGGAAATCTAGTTTTATTACTTTACTTGAGCAAATAGCTAATTTCAAAATAAAAGGTGAAGTAACTAAAACAGAAGATGTAGATAATATTTATGATATTTATTCTAAAGACGAATTATTTATGTGGTTAATTAGAAATATTAGACTTTTTGATAATTTAGATGATCAAAAAAGAGAAGAAGTAATTAGTGTATACGAATATTTTAAAGCAGATGATAAATATTCTAAAATACTAGAATTTAAAAAGGATGATTCTAGATTAAGTAATGAAATTACAGATATTGTATATAGTGGTGAATTTAAAACAAGTGTAAGTAAACTTGAACTATATAAAAAATGTCCTTTCTCATATTTTATGCAGTATATCTTAAAAGTTAATCCCAATAAAGAGGCAAAAGTAAATGTTTTAGAGCTTGGAAGCTTTATGCATGATGTACTTGAAAACTTTTCTAAATTATTAATGAATAAAGAGATTAAATGGCAAGAAATATTAACAGAGGATTTAGAAGGAATTAGAGAAGAATATGGAGAAATGCTAGAAGAAATAATATCTGATTCTATAGAAAATAATTTATCTAAACAAAAACAAAGTGTTCGTTATATGGTATTAAAAAGAAAATTAGTTAATACTATGAAAAAAGTAATTCATACTGTAGCTTTAAGTTATAATCAAAGTGAGTTTGAACCTTTTGGATATGAAATAGAATTTAAAGATGGCAGTGCATTTTTACCTATGGAAATAGAAGTGGAAAAAGGAAAAACTATGAAATTAATAGGTAAAATAGATAGAGTAGATATGCTAGAACATAATGGTGAAAATTATGTAAGAGTAGTAGATTACAAATCTAGTTCAAAAGATTTAAACATAGATAATATAAAAGAAGGATTATCATTACAACTTATTACATATTTAACAGCATTTATGGAAAATAAAAAAGAAATGAATATAAAACCAGCAGGTATGTTATATTTTAATCTATCAGATAAATTAGTGGCTTTAAGTCAATATGAACAAAATAATGAAAATATTAAAAAAGCTTTAATGAAAAAATTAAAAATGAACGGAATATTTTTAAAGAATCTTGAAATTATAAACAAAATGGATAGAAACTATGAAAAAGATAATGCAAATAGTTTAATAAATCTTTCCAAAAGATCTTATGAGGGTAAAAGAACTTTAGAAGAAAGTGAATTTGAAAAACTATGCGACACAACAAAAGAAATATTAAAACAAATAGGTAAGGACATATCTAGCGGAATAGTTAAAATTGCACCTAATAAAAAGGAAAATTATTGTCAATTTTGTAACTATTCGACAACTTGTAGAAAGAATATTGAAGTCTAAAAA
This sequence comes from Clostridia bacterium, assembly GCA_017626395.1. GTDB lineage: Bacteria > Bacillota > Clostridia > TANB77 > CAG-465 > CAG-465. The sequence continues at coordinate 7,142 of JAGAIU010000007.1, forward strand.
TATTGAAATTGGTAATATTTGGAAAATCTAAATTTAATATTACAAGGTTGTATTTTATTTATTAAAAAAATATTACGAAAATTACAGTTTTATTATTTAAAGGGTTGAAATTATCTAAAAAAACGATATAATATAAGTAGATTATAAGGTTTATTTAAACATAAATTTTAGATTTTTATTAGTCAGAAAATGCTCGTTGGGGGTATTTTTGTTAAGTATAAATTACAAACAAAAGAGGGAGAGTTGTTATATGGCAGATATAGTTGTAAGTTCGAAGAAAAAGATTAATTTCTTTGACAGAATGATACAGAGCGTAGTTATTATGCTTAATATGAATAAAATGAATAAGGCGATAGATGAACATCTCGCTGTTATTAGAAAAACAGAGGGTGACGATAAAAAATTATATCAAGAAAATATTTTAAGAGAAATTGTTTTTGTAAAATATCAATATGATATCATGCAAAGAAGTATGTACGAGTTAAAAATGTCTTATCCAGATGATATAATAGATAATATTAATTCATCAGATAAAACAACAAGATTAGAACTTCAAAAATCTTTTTTAGAGATGGAATATGATAGAGTAACTAGATCTAAATTTAAATCTAAAGAAGAAATTAAATTTAATTTATTATCTATTTCATCTGCAATAGATGAAGTTAAACAAAATATAAAAGATGAAGGAAAAGCACAAAGATACAATCAAGTTATTAAAACAGCAGAAGATATTGATGTTGCAATTCAAACAGAACATTATAAAGATGAATTATATAAAGACTTATTTAAAAGTATTGACGAATATGTAGGATATATTAATGATAATTATGATATATCTAAATTACCATCTGATGAAAGAGAACTAATTGAATATGTTATTGAAAGTATGATTAGAGGAATTGAATCAGATATAGACAAGCATATGTATGAATATAATCTTATTATAAATATATGTAAAAATTCATACAGATACTTCAAAATTATAGATAAAATATTTGCTAAAATATTAAGAATATATGATGAAAGTTATATGAGTGAAATATTTAACGATGATGATTATATCAAAATGTTTAAAGAAATTTATGACATGATGATAAAAACAAAAGTTAATGATGTTCATAGAACTATATCAACAGAAGATGAATATCTAGAATATTCTAAAATGTTAGCAGAAGAAAATGAAGAAGAAATCAATAAATTCTTATTTGAAAAAGCTAAAGATTTAACTGATATGGATGAAGTTAAAGAAAAAATTGAAGCAATTTTACATGAGGGTGAAGAAGAGAAAGAAACAGACATTGATGATGAAGATATAGATGAAGAAGTACTAAATTTAGATGAAGTACTTGGAAGAACATCTAGTGAAGAAAATGTTGAAGATGAAGACGAAGAATCAGAAGAAAAAGAAGAAACAACTGAAATAGAAGAAGACAAAGAAGAGGCAATAGAAGAAGAAAAACCAAAAAGAAGAGTAGGTAGACCTAGAAAAGAAGAAAAAGAAGTAAAAGAAAAAAGGAGAGTAGGAAGACCTAGAAAAAATAAATAGTTTTTAATGAAAATAGCCAAATTTTATGTTTGACTATTTTTATGTATTTGAAAGAAAATATATTTTAAATATATTATGATTAAAATTTGACAAATTATTTTTATTTAATATAGTAGAATATACAGTATAAAAGAAACATAAAGAGGTGTAAGATATGATATATAGTAAGTACTTAGATAATGATATTGATGAAAAAGTGAATTCAGTATTTAGTACAATAAAAAAAGTGTTTAGTTTTAAAAATATTATATTTATATTATTTGCAATATTACTAGCATCAAAAACGTTAATTGGTGATTTTATGCCATTTAACTATGTGGCTTTAGCGGTTGCAAGTGCTTTTGAAGTACCATTAATTTTAGTTTTAATTTCTTCAATAATTGGACTGGCTATTACTGGAAATTCGTCAGCAATTGTAATGGTAGTAGTATTCTTTTTACTGTATAATTTAGTTACTGCAATAGTAAATATAGAGGGAATAAATAAAAAATATACAATATTTATTAAGTTTTTTGCTTCTATTGGAATTTTGCAGATTGTAACTTCTTTTATTACGGGTGCACTGTTTATAGATTTATTTCAAGTATTATCAAGTGTAATAATTTCAGGAGTAATCTATTTAGTAGCTGTAACAGGAATGAATGTAATTTTGAATTTAAAAAATGGATTCATTTATACTAGAGAAGAAAGTATAATGATGATACTTACTGTGGCAATGTTAATATCTGCATTTAGTCCAGTAAGTGTATTAGGATTTAAATTAGTAGAAATACTAGCTTTTATATTAATTTTAATATATGGTTGGAGTAATGGTGCAATTCTTGGTTCTACTGCAGGACTTATGCTTGGACTAAGCTACACAGTTTTATGTGATGTATCAATGTCATTTGTTGTAGCAATAGCATTTAGTGGATTTATATCTGGGCTTTTAAGAAGATTTGGTAAAATACCAGTTATAATAGCATTTATTGCAGGGAACATATATATTTCATATTATTCTACAGGAATGACACAAATTAATATAGTTACATGTGAAGTATTAATTGCCTCAATTGTATTATTCTTTATGCCAAAGAGAATGGAACAAAAACTAGATAATCTATTTGATTTAGGCAGAGGATTAGAAGCTATTAAAAACAATTTATTAAATCCAACTCGTGAAGCTAAAGAAAAAATAGGTGCAGTTTCGGAAGTATTTAGTAATTTAGCAGATATAACTGTTCAAAAAACTAAAGAAACAGAAGAAGAGACAAGAGAAGTAATAAAGAAATATATTTTATACTATGTAAATAATACATGTTTTGCGTGTTCAAATATTAATGAGTGTATAGAAAAAGAAAATTTAGATTTAACAGCTGGTTATTTAGCAGATAAATTAGAAAATGGTGAACCAATAGAACCAGAAATGTTAAAGTTTGATTGTAAAGATTCAAAAACAATAATAAATAATTTATATGATATATATAACAGTATGAAGCTAATGAGAGTATTAAAACAAAGAGAATTAGAAAATACTGAAAAAATATCAAATCAATATAAGGAAGTATCTAAGCTATTAAATAATATAGCAGAAAATATAAAAGAAGGAAGTCTTGTAAAAGATAATGCTCAAAAGAGATTAAGAGATGAACTTAAATTCTATGGATTTAATGTATATGAAGATGAATTTGAAAGAGAAAATGATTTAATCGAGTATACATTTATAACAGATATTTTAACTAATATAGATAAGCAAAAGAAACAAATCGTTGAACTTTCAAGTAGTATTTTAGAGCAAAATATGAGTATAAAACTTATATTAAATATTTCTAAAACAGAAAAGTCTAAAGTAAAACTAATATCTGCTCCTAAATATACTGTAAAATCTGAAATTGTTTCAGAAAATAAAGTAGATCGACCAGTATCTGGAGATTCATATTTACAAATGGAACTACAAGATTTAAGAAAATTAAGTGTAATAAGTGATGGAGTGGGCTCTGGAGAAAGTGCTTCAAAAAGTTCGCTTGCAGTAATAAATATGTTAGAGCGACTATTAAGTGGTGGCTTTGAAGAAGATAAAGCAATAGAAATAGTAAATAGTATTATTAAATTAAAAGGTGATGATGAATTATTTGCTACATTAGATGCTGCTATAATAAATGAAAAAGATGCTGAATGTTTCTTTATCAAACTTGGTGCAGCTCCTACATATTTAATAGAAAAAGGAAAAGTAGTTACAATAACTTCAACTACGATTCCAGTAGGATTAGTAGATAATACAGATTATATTCCAATTTGTAAAACACTAAATGAAGGAGATTTTATTATTCAAATATCTGATGGGGTAATTCCAGAGGATATGGATCCAAATAATAATTATTTAAAAAATTATTTATCTACTTGTGATATAACTAAATCTGCTAAAGTAATTGCTCAAGAAATAAAAGAAGTAATATACTTAAATAATGGTGGGGTATTAGATGATGATGCTACAGTAATAGTTAATAAAATAGAAAAAAATAATTAAGATGCAGATTAACTCTGCATCTTTTATATTGTAAAAGATTACATAATGTGTTATAATATTAAACATAGCAATAATTTTTATACTCAAAACAAATGTTAGGGAGGTTTATACTATGTTTAATTTTTTTATCATTTCTTTAAGTGTGTATGCACTAGTAACAATTACAGGAGATAATAAAAGTAGTAAAAAATCTAGTAATAATTATCCTAGTGGTTATGAGTTAAAAAGAGAACTAAGAAACATAACAATATATGATTATGACGTATCTTCTTTAAATTATGATTTAATTGAAGAATATGTATTTAGGGATTATGTGTATAATTATGAGAAAAATAGTGGTTATCCTAGAGAAACAGCACTAAGAAAAGCACTAACTAAATATATTAATATATATCGGAATATTAGATTCAAAATAAAATAGACAAGAATTTTTTTCTTGTCTATATTTTTTAATCTTTAAAATGTATATCTTCAAATCTAATTATATATCTGCCGTCGACATTATCATACATTGTCATATAAATTTCTATAGAATTCAACTGCACTATATTTATAGGAACTTTAAATTCTAAAGTATGCGTTCCATTACTAAATTCAAAATCGTATTTTAAACTTCTTGTTTTAGGTTCCTTTCTAGTTGTATAGTTAAATACTAGATGTGCATTTTCTGGGTCGATAGTATTAGAGTAATATTTAATTATTAGTTTTTTACCAAAATCTTTTTTCTTAAATTCTAATCTTTTTCTAATAAAAAAAGATATTTTATAGTAATTATCAAAATCAATTACTATGTCCTCGCCAAATTGGTATGTTTCGGCCCTTTTTCCGTTCTTATTCTTTCGAGTAAATATTTTAGATAAAATTTTCTTTTTCATGAAATATCCCTCCTTCTTAAATATAATTGGAGATAAGTACTCTCCAATTATAAGAGTACTATAATATATGTACTGGTCAGAAGATTATAGCATAGGGGTTACGTAAATTCAATATTTGAACTAATAAAATAACAAATTTACTATACTTTAAGGTAAAATTTTGATATAATACACACAGGTGATAAAGGTGAGTTTTGTTCATTTACATTTGCACACTCAGTATAGTTTATTAGATGGTGCAATTAGAATAGAAGAATTAGTAAAAAAAGCAAAAGAATGTAATATGCCTGCTGTAGCAATAACAGACCATGGAAGTATGTTTGGTGCTATAGAAATGTATAAAGAATGCAAGAAAAATGGTATAAAACCAATTATTGGATGTGAATTTTACGTTGCACCCAGAAGTAGATTAGATAAAGATGGAAGAGTAGATACCGATCCTAACCATTTAATACTACTTGCAATGAATAATACCGGATATAAAAATTTGGTTAAACTTTGTTCTATAGGTTATACAGAAGGTTTTTATTACAAGCCAAGAATAGATTTAGAAGTTCTTGAAAAATACAATGATGGGCTAATTTGCTTATCTGCATGTATTGCGGGTGGACTTTCTAGAAAGATAATTAACGGAGATATAGTTGGAGCTAAAGAAATGCTTGAAAAATATTTAAGTATATTTGGAAAAGATAGATATTTCTTAGAACTTCAAGATAATAAATTAAGAGAACAAATTTTAGTTAATCAAAAGCTATTAGAATTTTCGAAAGAATATGGGGTAGAAGTAGTTGCTACAAACGACTGCCACTACTTAAATAAAGAAGATTATGATTTCCATGAAGTACTTCTTTGTATACAAACAAGAAAAACTTTAAATGATGAAGATAGATTAAAATTTAAAGTAAATGAATTCTATGTAAAAACACCTGAAGAAATGAAAGAAGCATTCAAAAATGTACCTCAAGCTATTGAGAATACATTAAAGATTGCAGATATGTGTAATGTAGAATTAGAATTTGGACATACTGTATTACCTGAATTTAAAATAGATGAAAATATAACTCACTTAGAATACTTTACTAAAAAATGCTATGAGGCAATAGATAAAAAATATAAAGTAGAAGATTATACTAAAGTTAAAGAGAGATTAGATTATGAAATTAGTGTAATAGACAAAATGGGCTATATAGATTATTTCCTTATTGTTGCGGATTTCATTAACTATGCTAAATCTCAAGGAATACCTGTTGGACCTGGAAGAGGAAGTGGAGCAGGCTCACTTGCGGCATACTTAATTGGAATAACAGATATAGACCCAATTAAATTTGATTTAATCTTTGAAAGATTTTTAAATCCTGAAAGAGTAAGTATGCCAGACTTTGATGTAGATTTCTGTTATGAAAGAAGGCAAGAAGTAATAGACTATGTATCAAATAAATATGGAAAAGACCACGTAGCACAGATAATAACATTTGGTACAATGGCAGCACGTGCAGCTATAAGAGATGTTGCCAGAGTTTTAGATATACCATATCAAAAAGCGGATATGATAGCTAAAATGGTACCACATAATATAAAAATAACTATAGATCAAGCAATAGCTGAAAATCCAGATTTAAAAAAGCTATATGATACAGACCTAGAGACAAAAAGAATAATAGATATATCTAAAAAAATAGAAGGGCTTGCAAGACAAGCTTCAACTCATGCTTGTGGTGTAGTAATAACTAAAGAACCGGTTGTAAATTATGTACCATTATATGAAAATGAGGGTCAAATATCTACACAATATACAATGACCACACTAGAAGAGTTAGGGTTGCTTAAAATGGACTTTTTGGGCTTAAGAACACTAACAGTAATTAACGATACTAAAAAGTTAATAAAGAAGATAAGAGGAATAGATGTAGATTTTGGTACTTTTGAAGATAAAGAAACATATAAAATGCTAACTCAAGGAAAGACTCTTGGAGTATTTCAAATGGAAAGTCCCGGATTTAGAAAAATGATGATGAAAATGGAACCAGACTCTATAGAAGATATAATAGTTATGATATCGTTATATAGACCAGGTCCTATGGATCAAATACCAAGATATATAAAAAATAAAAATAATAAAGAACATATAGAATATACTCATCCAGCTCTAGAAGAGATTTTAAGACCTACTTATGGCTGTATGGTATACCAAGAACAAGTAATGCAAATATTTAGAAAACTTGCTGGATATAGCCTTGGTAGAGCTGATATAGTAAGAAGAGCTATGGGTAAGAAAAAAATAGATGTAATGAACAAAGAAAGAGAAGTATTTGTTGAAGGTGCATCTAAAAATGGTATAGATAGTGTAAGTGCAAATAAGATATTTGATGAAATGGCAGAATTTGCCAAATATGCATTTAATAAATCTCATGCTGCAGCCTATGCTGTTGTCGCATATCAAACAGCATATTTGAAATACCATTATCCACATGAATTTATGGCCGCATTTATGAATTCATTTATTGGAAATCAAAATAAGATACCTGTATATATAAATGAGTGTAGGGAGCTTGGAATTGAAGTTTTAAGACCAGATATTAATGAAAGTTATGCTAAATTTGCAGTTATAAATAACAAAATTAGATTTGCTCTAAATTCAATTAAAAATGTAGGACAAAATGCTATTGAAGAAATAATAAGAGAAAGAAAGTTAAATGGTAAATATACTAGCTTTTTAGATTTCTGTGAACGTATATCATTTGAATGTGTAAATAAAAAATGTATAGAAAGCTTAATTAAAGCTGGATGTTTTGATGAAGTGGAAAAAGAATATAATAGATATGATTTGTTAGATAATTTTGAATCAATAGTAGATGGAGTAAATCATACTAGAAAAAGTAACTATGTAAATCAAATGGATTTCTTTGGGCAAATAGAAGATGCAAGTACAAGTATCAAGATAGAAAAAAGTGGAAGAATACCGTCTAAAAGAGAACTACTTGAAATGGAAAGAGAAATGTTAGGTTTATACATTTCTGGACATCCTTTAGATGAATATAAAGCATATATATTAAAAAATTCTACCGTGAGCTCTATGGATATTAGCGGAGAAGAAAATGAAGAAGATGAAATGGAAGAAAGTGTAGACTACGATGGTAAAAACGTATCAATTTGCGGAATATTTAATCGTGGTAAAATACTTATAACTAAATCAGGGAAAAATATGATGTTTGCAGAACTTGAAGATTTATATGGTAGTGTAGAATTAGTATTATTTCCTAATGTATATGAAAGATATGAGAATATCTTAAATAACGATATGGTAATAAAAGTTAGTGGTAAAGTAAGTATAAAAGAAGATGAAAAAACAAAAATACTTGTATCTACAATTGTTCCTATAGATAATAATAACAATCTACAAGAAAAAGTAATAGAAAAAATAACCAAAAAAATATATGTAAGAATTCCTAAAGATAAATTAGATTTGGAAGATAGAGTAATAGGGTATATAAAAGATTTAAGTAAAGAATATCCAGGAGAATGTGAAGTATATATTTTCTATGATGGAACTAATAAAATGAGATTATTAAATAAAGCTAACTTTTTATCTGATACTAGTTTAGTACAAGAAAAACTAGAACTCGCATTTGGTAAAGAAAATGTAAAAATAAAATAAAGTCAAAAAAAGAAGTAAGGGATACCTTACTTCTTAATTTTTATATATTATTTTTTAGAAGTTTTTTCATTAGCAACATCGCTCATTGCACCGATAGCACCAAGTGTTTTAGTAGCATCGAATGGAATGAATATTTTGTTTGCAGAACCATTTGCAACTTTTTCTAAAGATTCTAAAGATTTAATTGCAACTAGTTTATCATCTGGTTTAGCTGACATTATAGCACCATAAACCATTTTGATTTCTTCAGCTTTAGCTTCAGCAACTTTTTTGATAGCTTCAGCATTACCTTCAGCTTCAAGTATTTTAGATTCTCTAATACCTTGAGCTCTTCTAATGCTAGATTCTCTTTCAGCTTCTGCATTAAGGATTGTAGCTTGTTTAGAACCTTCAGCTAAAGTGATGTCTGCTTGACGTTTACCTTCAGCTTCAAGGATTATTGCTCTTTTATTTCTTTCTGCATTCATTTGTTTTTCCATCGCATCTCTTATATCTGCAGGTGGTTTAATATCTTTGATTTCAACACGATCAACTTTACATCCCCATTTATCTGTAGCTTCATCAAGTATATCTCTTAATTGAGTATTGATAGCATCTCTAGAAGAGAATGTAGCATCAAGATCCATTTTACCAACGATATCACGGATAGTAGTAATAGCTATGTAAGCTATACCTTTTTGTAGACTTTCAATTTCATAAACAGCTTTTACTGGATCCATAATTTGATAGAACACAACTGTATCTATTGTAATTGTAACGTTATCTTTAGTGATAACACTTTGTGGAGTAACATCCATTGTTTGTTGTTTTAAACTAACAACAGCTCTTACTTTATCTACGAATGGTAGTAATATGTTAAGACCAGCTTCTGCTGTAAAACTATATTTACCAAAACGTTCAATAATTTTTACTTCAGATTGTTTAACAACCTTGATAGAAGCACCTGCTACAGCAAGGCAAACAATAAGTATTAAAATAATTGCAAATACAAAACCCATATTTATACCTCCTCAATTTATGGTTTTCTAACTAATAGCTTAACACCATCAATCTTTTCGATAATAACACTTTCTCCAACATTGATAGATTTAACTTTTTCGTCTTTAATGGCAGACCAAAGCTCACCATTAACTTTTACTTGTCCTATTGGATTGTTAGCATCTATAGCTTTTACTATTATACCTTTTTTACCAATAACAGCACTATTGTTCATAGAAGTATCGTTTTTTACTTTAAATAAACGATTTACTAGAGGTTTTGTAAATAATACTAATAATATAGTAGATACTACAAAAACTACAACTTGTGCTACAATATTTCCTGGTGCTATAAGGCTAGTTAAGAAAGCAAGGAATGCTCCAACACCTGGCCAAAATAATAAAAATGAAACTGTAAAAATTTCTCCTAAAAAGAAGACACCACTGGCTATTAACCAAATTGCCCACATAGGTAACATAAATATCCCTCCTTTGCGTGACGAAATTAATACCTCGTATACCTTAATTATACAATAAATTGGTTAAAAGTACAAGATATTTACATAAATATTAGTCTAAAAAAGATTTAAAAATAGTATAATGTTATAGGTATATTAATAAAATATTACAATTATTACAAAAATATTAAAAACTTGACAAAGATAATATACTGTGTTAGAATAAATGTGCTTCTGGAACAGATGAAAAATAATGCAATTTGACAAATAGAGGGATAAATGTTATAATATAACGTGTAACCTGGAAAAAAAGGAAGGTGCAAAATTTAATTATGGGAAAGAAAGGTGTGCTCAGTACACTAAGATTCGTATTATTTACAGGTATATCTTTAGTAATGATATTTACAGCAGTATATATGACTGTACTTAATACATACAAACCAGCGGTTAAGACTTATATTAATGGAGAATTCATTGGGTACTTTGCTGATGAACAACAATTTGACGAGGTATATAACGACTTAGTTGCTGAAAAACAAAATATAGATGAAAATGTTAAAGTTTATTTAGAGAGTGAACCAACTTTTGAACAAAGTTATATAAGAGACTCTTTACTTGAACAACAAAACGTATATACAAATCTAAGAGCAGAAATAAAAACAGAATACACTATTTATGAAGTAGTGGTAGATGGTGAAGAACAAATGACATTTACAGCTGAAGATCAAGCTGATGGTTATGTTGAAAAACTTAAAGCAGAAGTAGAAGATTTAGATGCTAGTGTAAATGTTGAAAAAGTTGCAGAACTTGAAAATATTACTTCAACAGATAGAGCTGATACTATTCTTGCAGAAATAGTAGACAGAAATAAACCTGTTGAAATTCCAGAACCAGAACCAGTAGTTGTTACTCCACAATATCCAACAACTGTTTATACAGGTGCTGTTGCTGCTTATGTTGATGGTCCTAAAGTATGGCCAACAGTAGGTAGAAAAGTTAACTGTGATTATTGGGGATATTATGGACATAATGGTGTAGACTTGGCGGGTGCTGCAGGTACTCCTATATATGCTTATATGGCTGGTACAGTAGTATTCTCTGGTTGGGATTCAACTGGTTATGGGTACTGTGTAAAAATAAACCATGGAAATGGTCTTGTAACTATTTATGCCCATGCTAGTGCATTATATGTTACAGCTGGTCAATATGTAAGTGCTGGTCAAACTATTGCTGGTATCGGTTCAACAGGTTGGTCAACAGGTAACCACTTACACTTTGAAGCTAGATCAAATGGTGTTCCAGTTAACCCATGGATTTACTTAAATGGTGTTTAATAGTTGTAAATAGATTACTTTTGTAATTTATTATATATCACCTATTGCTCAGATAACACATTAAAAACCTCGAGTGTATCTTGGCTATAGGCTAGTTGAAAAAGGAGGAAAATACAATGACTAAAGAAAGAAAAGCTGAAATTTTAACAACTTATGCTAGAAAAGAACAAGACACTGGTTCAGCAGAAGTACAAATCGCACTTCTAACAGAAAGAATCAATGAATTAACAGAGCATTTAAAAGTTCACAAAAAAGATAATCATTCTAGACGTGGTCTTTTAATCATGGTTGGAAAAAGAAAAAGACTTTTAAAATATCTTGAAACTAAAGATGTTGAAAGATATAGAGATATTATTGCTAAGTTAAATCTTAGAAAGTAATTTCGTCATTAAAAGAAGTGGGAAACCACTTCTTTTTTTATACTTAAAATTAAAAATGCATTAAATAAAAGAAATAATTATATATAAAATTACATAATATTATTGAAAAGTAAACATAATTGTGGTAAAATGGATGAGCAAAATGATATATAAAACTTAATTAAAATTAATTGAGGAGGTGGATTAAATAATTTTTAATTTTAGAATGTATGGAGGAATGTGTGTATGGATGAAAGAAAATCTAAAAAAATACTTCTAGTTATTATATTTTTGATTTCATTTATTTTAATCTCAGAATGCTCTACTGTTTTTGCTGCTAATGTAAAAGTTGAAACACAAATGCCTGAGTTCTATGTTAATGATTTTGCAGATGTTTTTAGTGAAGAACAAGAACAGGCTTTAATGCAAAAAGCTCTTGATTTAGTAGAAAGCTACAATGGAATACAAGTTGTTGTTACAACAATAAAATCTTTAGAAGGAAGTTCTCCTGAAGAATATGCGTATACTATGTATAATCAATATGGTATAGGTAAAGATTCTATGGGGATTTTAATTTTGCTTGCTACTGAAGATAGAGAGGTCAGAATTGAGACTGGTCAAAAGATGCAAATGTACATTACAGATTCTTTATGTGGAAGAATATTAGATAAATATGGAATGGATTATCTTAGAGATAATAAATTTGCAGAAGGACTAATAAGTATTCAAGATGCAACAATAAATGAAATTAAAGAAAGAGTACCAAATAATTGGTATGAAGTCAGCTATAAAAAATCGGATTTTTCTTTTGATTTTGGAAGCTTTATGCTTAATACTTTAATGTTTGTAGTGTTACCAGCTGGAGTAATAGTTTTAGTAATATTTGCAGCGAAAAAAATATCTAAAGCTAAAAAAGCAAAAATTCAAAGTATTATATCTGAAAATGATGAAAAGTGGAATAAAACTATAAAAGAAAAAGAAGATAATTGGAATTATCAACTAGAAAAAGCTAAACAAGATTTATCGTTCGCTGAAATAGCAAATAATGACTTGGAAAGCAGAAATGATTTGCTATCAAATGAGCTTGATGAAATGAATAGCAAATATGAACGTATTAAAAAACTTCATCCAAACATAGAATCTGAAATTTACCAAATGATTCAAAATGAATTTAAAGATGAAGCTCAAAAATACGATTCACAATATAGTACGTTATTAGAAACAAAACCTAGTATCGAAAATGAACAAAAATTTAAAACAGCTATTGAAACATTTGAGAGACTTCCAACTGAAGTAAAAAAATATTCTAAAATAGATATCAAAAGTCTAAGGGAAAAATACGATAAATGTAAAACACTTAAAGATATATCTGTAGCAGATAGTGCATATAAAGAGATAAAAAACAAGATGGGTAATAATCTTACAGCCGATTATAAAAATTATCTTAAAATTGCTGGAATATTAGCTATTTATAATGGACTTACTGCTGCTCAAAGAGTGTTTTTTAAAGATGATATGCTAATTAATCAACTAATAGAGATGAAAAATACTTCTAAAGAGGATTATGAAGATCATAATATAGCAGAAAAAGTAAAAAATAGTATGAGTTATGTTATAGAAAGCATATATTCGCCTGATAGATATGATATTGATAATATTGAAGAAGAAATAGATAAGTATGAATCACTTACTCAAAATCAGAAATCTTTTATACCAACTGAGTTATATGAAAAACTTAAAAAAATGCTAAAAAAAGCACAGCAAGATGAAGACGATTATGAAAGTAGAAGGCGAATGAATTCTATAAGTAGACCTTCAAGTAGTACATCTACTCGTAGTTTTTCAGGTTTTGGAGGACGCTCAGGAGGTGGTGGAGCAGGAAGAGGATTTTAAGATAGGAGGAAAAAGTATGGGCAAAATAATTAATATATTTGCTAAAATTGCTGTTATAGCAATACTTTTTGTTTCCGTTACTTGTGTAAGTGTAAATGCTGCATCAGATATAAAATTACCAACTGTCTTAAAAGATACTTTTGTATATGATCAAGGAAACTTTTTAAATGATGAAGAAGAAAGTAAAATAAATCATTTATTAGTTGAACTTGAAAAGGCTACAACGGTAGAATTTGCTGTTATTACAATACCAAGTTTAGAAAAATTAACTATAGAAGAATATGCCAATAAAATGGCTAACAAGCTTGGTATTGGAAAAGCAGATAAAGACAATGGCATTTTGTTACTTATATCAAAAACAGATAGCAGAGTTAGACTAGAAATAGGTAACGGACTTCAAGGAATACTCACTGATTCGATATCTGGAAGAATCCTAGATAAATATTTTGTACCGAATAGAGAAAATGAAGATTATGATAAAGCAATGTCAGAAACAGTACAAGCTGTAATTAATACGTTGGCTGCATCAGAAGAATATGAGTTTTCAATAGAAGGTATAGATGAATCTATTATAGTGGATACTACTCCGGATTATGTGTATGTCATAACCTTTATCATAATTATTGTTTTAGCAATAATTGTGGAATTTGCCACTGGATATTGGTGGGGAAATGGCTTTGGTGACGGATTAGTTGTTTTAGCTTTAAAAGGTTTAGGTGAACATTATAGTTCTGGTAGTTCCGGAGGTCGTTTCGGTGGTGGAGGTTTTAGCGGTGGCGGAGCCTCAAGATAAAAAATTATTAAATGGGAGGAATTTAATTATGAAAAAATCATTAAGTTTAACAGGTATTGTGTTAATTATTATTGTGGGAGTTGTAATCATCTTTGGAATGTCATGTATGGGAACATATAACTCACTTGTGAATTTAGAAGAGGATGTAAATCAAGCAAACTCAGAAGTTCAAAATCAAATGCAACGTAGGGCAGAGCTTATTCCAGATTTAGTTGCTACAGTTAAAAGTTATGCTAAGCACGAAGAAAAAATATTTGAAGATATTGCTAATGCTAGAGCAGCTTTGAATGCAAGTTTTAAATCCGGAAATCCAACTGAGATTAGCGAAGCTAATAGTCAATTAACAACAAGAGTAAATAACTTGCTTGCTATAGCAGAAAATTATCCTACACTTACAGCTAGTGAACAATATACAAGTTTAATGGATCAATTAGAAGGCTCAGTAAACCGAATTACTGTTGCAAGAACTAACTATAATGAATTAGTTGCTAAATATAATAAAAAGGTTAGAAATTTCCCTGGTAGTATATTAGCTTCTATGTTTGGATTCGAAAAACTTGAACAATATAAAGCAGATGAAAGTGCAAACAAAATTAACATGGTAGATTTTGGAGAATAACACTTAAAATAGATTAAGAGAAGAATTAATTTTCTTCTCTTTTTTTATGCTTAAATATAAATAAATCCTAATATTATAATATAAATATTACTTCAATATTAAAAAAATGTTACACATTAATCAAAGGTGTGTAATTTGTTGAAAAATTGTATACTTTCTTATAAAATAAAATTGTAAGAATATACGGAAAAGAGGGGGAGTATATGAAAAAGATAAAAATATTTACAATAATTGCTATGGCTTTTCTAATGATTTGTTGTATGAAAAGTAATAGTAATATAGTTCATGCGGTTAATAAAGAATCACAGAATCCTTCATCATATAACATAGATGCAGATTATGCTTTTAGAATACGTTATGGTAGTGAGACAAGTGTTCAAGTGTATCCTGCAAATGGTTGGTATGTTGATGAGAATGATCACTACAGACTAAATTCTGGATATTGGAGTAAAGGAAATGTATGGGCTAGATATAATAATATAGGAATATATAACGGAAGAGCAATAGATATTAAAGTTGTTTATGCCGATTGGAATAATCCGTTAAGATTAGCTTTTGAAAGAACTGGTATCGGTGGCGGATATGCTAAATGGACAGAAAACAATTTCAATGCTGGTAAATATCTAGATATTAGAGTAGAGTTCTATTATCATGATACAGGAGAAGCAGCATACATTAAAGGACATGAAATCGTTTATGACCTTGACTACTTTGAAAGATGGGGAGCTAAAAGTAATATAACTAAAATAATAAAAGATTCACACCAATCATATATAGATGTAGATGCAAATACTATAGGTATTAACACAGGTGGAACTGGTGCAAATGATGGTGGATCTTTCGCATTCTTGTATGAAGGTACATCATATACATATAGATGGCAAGGCTGTTATTATCAATTAGGATTACAACCATTATTTAAAATAGAAGTTCCAAATCCAACAAAAGCAGTTTCAACAACTACAGCTGGAATTGGAAATACAATAACATACACTATAACTGATTGGGTACCATCGGAAAGTGCAGAATACTATTACAATAACTGGGTAATAAATGATACAATTTCATCATCATTATCTTGGGGCACAGGAGATGTTTGGATAACAAATGAATATGGATCAAATGTTACAGGAAACTTTACAGTTAGTAAAGCTGGAAATACATTATCTGTAAGATCAAATATTGTAAATTCAGCAAGCTTCTATGGACATTATTATACTATTCATGTAAATACAAAAGTTACAGCTAGCAATTTAGCAAATTATACAGGTAATGGTACTCATTTATCTAATGCTGCTAGTTTAACAACTAACAGAGGAGTAAATAACTCTAACTCAGTTTCAACAGAAATAAAATATAGTATAAATACAAGTATAGATCATGGTACAATAACAAGTACTATGGGAAGTGTAACAGGTAATTCTAGTCCAACAATAACATTTACACCAACTCGTGGATACTACATAAGTAAAATAGTTGTTGATGGTGTGGAACAAAATATGAATAACTTTAATATTTTAGGTGATTCATATACATTTAATAACGTTGTAAATAATCATAGTATACAAGTATATGCTCTTCCAAAGAGAATGAGAATAGAACTTAGCAAAACAGATGCTGAAACAGGAAAAACAGCACAAGGTGATGCAACACTTGCTGGAGCAAAATATGGCATTTACACAGAACAAGCATGTACAAATTTAGTTGAAACTCTAACTTTAGATGCTAATGCAAATGCTACATCTTCAGATTTACCACTTGTAGAATATATAAATGGAAACTATGTATATCATGAAACATATTACATTAAAGAGACACAAGCACCAACAGGATACAATATAGATCCTAATGTGCATGCAATAACACAAGATGCAGGAGCACAAACAGTTGCAGTATCAGTACATGGTGAGGCAGATTACACAGATACAGTAATTAAAAATGATATAGAAATAACAAAGTATTTAGAAAAAACAGATTCAACATTAAAACAAAACTTAGCTGGTGTAGTATTTAAAGCTACTTTAAACTCAGATCAAAGTAAAGTATATTATTCAACAGAAACAAATGCTGCTGGATATTGTAAAATAAGTAATTTACCTTATGGTACATATACAATAACAGAAATGAAAATGCCAGGAACTGCATTTAATGGTAATTTCTATATAGGAGCTTCAACAAATAGAGTAATAATGTTTGAACAATTTATTGGACAAGATAAATCTAGTGGTCAAACATATGTATATAGAGATATAACAAATGCAGCTAAAAAAATGCAAATAAAAGTTGTTAAAGAAGATATTGAAACTGGTAAAATAACACAAGGTGATGCACATTTAGAAGGTGCACAATATACATTATATAAAGACAAAGATTGCAGAAATGCAGTGGAAACATTGACAATTGCTAAACAAGCTGATGGAACATACAGTGCAACAAGTGGATGGTATTTAGTAGGAACATACTATGTAAAAGAAACAAAAGCACCAGAGGGATATTTAATAGATGAAAATGTTTATACAGTATCTCAAGTTCCAGAGCAACAAACAGGAGAATTTTCAACTCATACCGTAACTTCAAAAGATGAAGTAATAAGAAATGACATAGAAATAATAAAAAATTTAGAAGCAACAGATTCAACAGAAAAGCAAAGTTTAGCAGGAGCAGTATTTAGTGCAACATTAGATTCAGATACTTCAAAAGTATATTATTCATCAGTAACAGATGAAAATGGATATTGTATAATAACAGAACTTCCTTATGGAACATATACAATAAAAGAAAGTACAATCCCTCCAACAGCATTTGATGGTCAATTCTATGTTGGAAATTCAACAACAAGAGTTAAAACATTCAAACAATTTATAGAGACAGACAGCTCTACAAACGATCCATATGTATGGGGAGATATAACAGACGTTGCAGAAAAAATGCAAATAACAATATATAAAGAAGATATTGAAACTGGAATAATAACACAAGGTGATGCTAGATTAGAAGACGCAGAATATACTCTATACAGAGATGAAGCTTGTACAGATCCAATCGAAACTTTAACAATAGTTAAAAATCCAGATGGAACATATAGTGCAACAAGTTCATGGTATTTAGTAGGAACATATTACATTAAAGAAACTAAAGTATCAGAAGGATATTTAATAGATGAAAAGGTATATAAAGTAGAACAAGATCCTGCAGCACAAACAGCAGAACATAGCTATCATTCAATTACATCAAAAAATGAAGTAATAAGAAATGATATTGAAGTTATTAAAAATTTAGAAGCAACTGACTCAACTGAAAAACAAAGTTTACCAGGAGCAGTATTTAGTGCAACATTAAATTCAGATACTTCAAAAGTATATTATTCATCAGTAACGGATGAAAACGGATATTGTGTAATAACAGAACTTCCTTATGGAACATATACATTAAGAGAAAGCACATTACCAGATGTAGCATATAATAGAGAATTCTATATAGATGATGCTACAATTAGATTTACAACATTTGAACAATTTGTTGAAGTAGATAATTCAACAAACGACCCATATGTATGGGGAGATATAACAGATGTTGCAGAAAAAATGCAAATAACAATATATAAAGAAGACCTTGAAAAAGGAAATAATTTACAAGGTGATGCAACTTTAGAAGGTGCAGAATATACACTTTATAGAGATGAAGCTTGTACGGATGCAATAGAAACAATAACAATAGTAAAAGATGAAGATGGAAGATTTAGTGCTAAGAGCGGATGGTATTTAGTTGGAACATACTGGATGAAAGAAACTAAAGCACCAGAAGGATACTTAATAGATGAAAAAGTATATAAAGTATCTCAAGATCCTGCAGAACAAACTGAAGAACATACTTACCATTCAATAACTTCAAAAGATCAAGTTATGAAAGGATTAGTACATGTAATTAAATATAACAACAATAGCGAATCTACAGATAAAGTGCCGGCTGAAGGTGCAACACTAATGTTATATTTAAATTCAAATCCAGACAAATATTATTTAGCAACAGTAGATGAAAATGGATATGCAGAGTTCATAGATGAAGATTATAGAGATTCACAATATCCATATACAATACCATATGGTAGATATACAATTGCTGAGGTTAAACCAAGTAATACAGGAAAACATATCTTTATTAATAAACAACAAACATCAATTGAATATCATCATCATACACAAAAATATGTATTAGATGATGAGTTCGTTACATTAAGATTAACAATAGAAAAATATGATGTAGAAACAAATAAAAAATTAGCAGCAGGCGCAACATTTAAAATATGGGATGCAAATGCAAACTGTTGGTATAGCGAAATGTTATATCCATCAGGAGAATTCATTTCTGAATTTACAACAAATGATCAAGGACAACTAACAATAAATAGACACTTAGAATCAGGTGCATATGTATTATATGAAGTTGCAGCACCAGAAGGATACGTAGTAGATGAAGAGGGATATCCATTCTTTATAGGTGTTGGACAAAATGGAGAAGTTGTTGCAGATCATAATGGAGAACAAAAAACATTAGATTATGAAACAATTAAATATGATAATATACCAACTAAAATGTACAAATATACAGTACAATACAAAAATATGCCACAAAAAGCAGTGGTTGAAGTTACAAAATTTGCTTCTCAACCTGTAAGAAGTGAAAAATCAGAAACTGAATATGGTGATTTATATACACCAATATTTGAAGAAAAAGGACTTGAAGGAGTAACATTTAGATTAGTTGCAGCAGAAGATGTAACAACTCCAGAAGGTACAGTAAGATATACAAAAGATCAAATAGTTTCAACATTTAAAACAAATAGTGAAGGTATAGGAACGTCAGATAAAGTATATTTAGGAAAATACATTCTTGAAGAAGTTTCAACAGTAAATGGATATGTATTAGATAGAACACCTGTAGATGTAAATATAGAATATACAACTCAAGATGAAGAAGTACAAACTATAAAAGTTGAAAAGATAAATGAAAAACAAAAAGTAAACGTATTATTCCAAAAAGAATATATTGATTTAGAACAATCAAGATTTAAATTTACAGATAGAAAAGCTATATTTGGAATATATGGAGACTTTGAGTTAATAGATGAAAATGGTGAATACATAATTATGCCTGGCGAATTAGTAGACATAGTTGAAGTGGGTGAAGATTGTGTATTTGAAAATAATGTAGAATTACCAGAAGGAGAATATTACGTAAAAGAATTATATGTATCAAATCCTTATGGAAAAATAGATGATGAGTTTGATTTCAAAGTTGAATATACAAATACAAATGATACAACAATAGATATTCTAGTAAATGATGGTGTTATCGAAAATGAAGCTAACACAGCAATACTTGGAATGTATAAATTCTCAGATTTAGATTATATAAATCTAGATATAGAAAATATAACAGATTTAGAAGAAATAGAAGAATTAGCAAGTATGTATGGAGTAGCTGGAGCAACATATAAAGTATATAACGATGCAGAATGTACAGACCCAGTTATAACAATAGATAATACAGAAGCTGAATTTACAACAGATGAAAATGGAACAATCTACATTGAAGATATGCCATGGGGAACATATTACTTTAAAGAGTCAGTATCACCATTTGGATATGAACTTAATGAAGAAGTAATTAAAGTTGAAATAAACGAAAATAATGCAGATAATGTAATTGTTAAGAAAATTTCGGATAGACTAGTTAGAGCAGAATTACTTGAAAAGAGAGATACATTTACAAAAGATGTAATTGAAGGATGTGCATTCGAAATTACAGATGAAGAAGAAAATGTAATATATACTGGAGTAACAGATGAAAAAGGTATAGTAGAAATACCAGTAATATACTTTGAAAATGAAGGAACATATTACTACCAAGAAATATCTGCACCAGATATGTATCAAGTAAATGAAGAAAAACAAGAATTTATAGCAAGCTATGATGAAGAAACATGTGAATGGACACTAGAGTTAATAGAAGTTGGAAACGACAGAAAAACAATAGATGAGTTCATACTAGTAAAAACAGATAGAGAGACAGGAGAACCACTAGAAGGATGTAAATTTACAATAGTACTTTTAGATCAAGAAGGAAAAGAATATGTAAATGAATATGGAGAAACAATCTATCTAGTAAAAGATGCAGTAACAGCAGAAAATGGAGAATACGTAATAAAAGATGTACCATATGGAACATATAAATTCGTAGAAATAACTCCACCAGAAGGATATGAACTAGATGAAGATATAACAGGATATACATTTACAATAGATGAAAATAGTGGAGA
>JAGAIU010000071.1 GCA_017626395.1 Clostridia bacterium
AGTAGATTGTAAAAGTAAAATAAACTTAAATATATAAATAATATATTTAAGTTTTACACTACCATAAATGTAAGACTTATATAAACTTTGTCAATGAAAGAAATGTATAAATAGCGAAGCGTTTTATGCCATTTCTGTAATTGACAAAACTTTTTATTTTATAATTTTGTGTGGGTGTTAATCACATAATTTGGGATTAACGCCTTATTCGACAAAAAAATGTTATAATTAATATAGCAAGTGTTTCTGAAGAAATGGAGTTATATATGAATAAAAAACATGTTACACATCTTTCTTTAGAAGATAGAAAAAATATTGAACTTGGAATTATTGATGGTCTTTCAAAATCTCAAATTGCAAGAAAAATTAATCGTACTCCAGTTACAGTATCTAATGAAATTATTAAACACAGAAAGATAAAGCCTAGAAATACATTTAATATGGACAGTATTTGTATACATTTAAAAGAATGCCGTAGATGTATAAAAAAATGTGAAAGATATCAAGAACCTTTTTGTTCACGTAGAGACCGAAATATTGGTGCATGTAATAATTGTCCTAATATTAAGCAATGTAAATTAGATAAATATTTCTATTATGCTAATAAAGCAAATGAACAATACTTATACACACTTGTAGATTCTCGTGTTGGTGTTAATTTAGATTATCCAGAATTAAAACAAATTGCCACCATTATGAAACCACTATTAGACAAAGGACAAACTATCTATCAAATACTTGAAAACCATAAAGAAATTACTCAATGTTCTAAAACATTATACACTTACATAGAAATGGGACTGTTTAAAGAATTTGGCATAGATAATTTTTCTTTAAAGAAAAAAGTTAGCAGAAGAATAAAATCAAAAAAATTAAAGAAAAGAAGACAGCCTGTCAATTATGAAGGACGAGAATATAAAGATTATTTAGAATATGTAAAATCTCATCCATTTGAACACACAACTGAAATGGATACAGTTTACAATAGTCAGTCTGGTCCATATATTCAAACATTTATATTTGAAAATACTGGTTTAATGATAGGTTTTCTGCATAATGAGAAAACTTCTGTATCAATGGCAAGCACATTAGATAAACTTCAAAAAATACTGGAAGATGATTATTATACTCATTTTTCTTTATTACTTACTGATAGAGGTTCAGAGTTTGAAAAATATGGTTTATTTGAAAACAATTATCAGACAGATGAAGCAAGAGGACATATATTCTATTGTGACCCACAAAGACCTGACCAAAAACCACATGTTGAAAATAATCATAATCTTGTTAGAGATATCTTACCAAACAAAAGAAATTTAGATAAATTAACTCAAGAAGATTTAGAGTTGATGTTTTCTCACATAAATTCAGTTCCTAGAGCTAGTTTGGGAGGAAGAACACCATATGAAGTATTTACATACTTTTATGGAGATGACGTACTAAAAAAACTAAATATACAAAAGATAGAAAAAGATATGGTTACCCTACAACCATACCTTTTAAGAATTTAATAAAAATATAAATTTTAGAAACACTTGCATTAACTTAATAGGTTCTGTTGAACCCTAAATAGGCAAAGTAAATGTTAGTCTTACACTAAAAAAAATTAACATTGATTTTGCTTGTTTGTTATGCAATAATTTCCTAATTATATTTTAATTTTACACTAAAATAAGCATTTTTTCAACTATATTAAGTATGAAAAATGCTTATTTTTCTTATATTAATCTTACAATTTATTTTAGTTTTACAA
>JAGAIU010000072.1 GCA_017626395.1 Clostridia bacterium
AACATCTCCCTTCGTATAATTATTTGGTTGCCGCCATTTACATTATACCATAAGGGAGATTTTACTTTTGTTACTTTACTCATAGCTAAAAGCTTTTTTTACCACAGGCATAGCCTGTGGTTTTCTCTAATACCAATAAAAAAGCTTGGAATATAATTTTCCAAGCTTTTTTATATGTTTAAAATATCTTTGTTCGAGATTATAATGATATATCTCCGTTTTCGTTTGCATTAGAAGCTTCATCCATAATTCCAGCTGCATAAGATTCTTTGATAATGTTTTCAATTTTACTTTCTAACATTTCTTTGTCTTGATTTTCAGCAAGAACCATTTCACTTAATAAAATATTTTTTGATGTTGCAAGCATTTTTTTCTCTCCAATTGAAAGACCTCTTTCCATATGTCTATGTGAAAGTTCTCTTACAACTTCAGCAACTTCTAATATGTTACCTGATTTAATCTTTTCTACGTTAAGATTGTATCTCTTATTCCAATTTGTATCATGAACATAAGGATCTTTAGGTTTTTCTAGAACGTCAAATACTTTATCTGCTTCAGATCTTTGAGAAACTTCTCTTACACCTATATCATCAGCCTTATTAGTAGGAACCATTAATTTCATTCCACCTATAGGCATTTTTATTATGTAATAATCATCAACATTTCCAAGCATTTCCTTTTCTTCAATAGATTCGATTGTACCAGCACCATGCATTGGATAAACAACTTTATCTCCTACACTAAACACTAAACATTCCCCCTTCTTTTTAAATCCAAGTAATACACTTATATTATACCACAATTTTATCAAAAAGTAAAGGAAATGAGTTTGTTTTTTCGGTCTAAAAGATTAATTTCCACCAAATCTACGATTTCTTTTTATGTATTCTTCAATAGCCTTATCAAATTGGTATTCGTCAAAATCAGGCCACATTACATCTTGAGGAAAATATAGTTCTGAGTATGTAGACTGCCATGTTAAGAAATTACTTAATCTATACTCATTACTTGTTCTAATTATTAAATCAGGATCTGGTATTTCGCCTGTATATAAATATGAAGAAATAACATCTTTTGTAATATCTTCTTTATTTAATTTTCCATTTAATACATCCTCAACTATATTTTTAGTAGCTATTAATAGTTCGTCTCTACCACCATAGTTCAAGCAAATACCAAGCACCATTTTATTATTATCTTTAGTTTTTTCTTCAAGTTTTATTATATTATTCTGTATTTTTTTATTAAGTGCAGATATATCTCCATATACCTTTATTTTAATTTCTTTTTTCTCTTTTCCTGTTAATAATTCATCTGTAAACTTTTCAAGAAGTTTCATAAGTAACGTTACTTCTGATGCATCTCTTTTCCAGTTTTCAGTTGAGAATGCATAAAGTGTTAAATATTTTAAATCACACTCGTAAGCATAATTTATTATTTTCTTTACAGCCTCGGCTCCTGCTTTATGTCCTTCTGTTGGATTTAAGCCTCTTGCTTTAGCCCATCTTCTATTACCATCTAATATTATCCCAATATGAGATGGTCCTCTTTCATCTATTTTCATTTTATACCTCGCTAAATTTATATATCAAAAAAGTATGTTGCTTCTAAATCTGCTTCATGTATAAGTAATGCTAGTGGATATTTTTTAAACGCTTGTCCTAATGTATTATACATTTCTTTTGGTTCTGTAAAGCCCATATGCCAACGTATAGCATATTTTTCTTCGCTAGTAAGTTTAATATACTCTGTTAACATCATAACAGACTTTTCTCCATGTCCATATGGAATTGTATCTTCTACTGTATAATATGGTACTTTTTCCCATACTCCCATTTCATTTTTAGCATTTCTATAATCTACTTTATAGAAATTAACTTTACAAATATCATGAAGTAATCCTACTATTATTAAAGTATCTGCTGATACTTTAACATCTATACTAGCATTTTTTACTTTTTCACATAATAATTCATATACTTTCATGCTATGTTCTAAAAGTCCGCCTTCATAATCTCCATGAAATCTTGTACTAGCAGGTGCTGTAAAGAAATCTGTTTTTTCTATAAAAGCAATTAAATTTTCTATTCCTTCTCTATTTGTGCTTCTTAAAAGTTGTATAAATTCTTCTTTCATATTTCCTCCAATATTAACGTTCTCTATCTTTAATATATAAAGCTAAATTTAATAAAAATTCTGATTTATCTCCAAATACACGAATACTATGCATTGCTTCATTTATTACATCATCTAGCATTTCTTGTGCTCTTTCAAGTCCATATTTTGTAACATATGTAGCTTTATTTAATTCTCTATCATTTCCAACAGGTTTTCCTGTTTTTTTACTATCTCCAATTTCTGATAAAATGTCATCTTTAATTTGGAAAGCAAGCCCTATATTTTCAGCAAAATTAGTTAACACTAATAATTCTTGATTTGTAGCTCCACCGAGTAAAGCACCTATTCTTACTGATTCTTTTATTAAAGCACCTGTTTTATTTCTATGCATATATTCAAGCTGCTCTAATGTTAAGATTTGTCCTTCACTTACTGTATCATAATATTCTCCACATATCATTCTATCTTTAGCTTTTACAAACTCATTTAAAGCCATTATTTTCATACTAATAGATTTAATATCTAGTTCTTCTCTTAAGTCATCTGTTATAACGATATTTGAATAATTAAATAATGCATCTCCGGCAAGTAAAGCTGTACATTCATCATACATTTTATGATTTGTTGGTTTTCCATGTCTAAAATCGTCATTATCTATACATGGCATATCGTCATGTATTAAACTTGCATTATGTACCATTTCCATTCCCATTGCAAATGGTAAACATCTTTCATAGTCTTCTCTAAATAATCTGTAAGTAGCAAGCATTAGAATTGGTCTAATTCTTTTTCCACCTGCAAGCAAACTATATCTCATAGATTCTCTTAGTCTTTTTTCATAAGAATTATCTTCGTTAAAATATGTATTTAACTTCTCATCAATATAATTTTGATATTTTTTTAGTTCTTGTTTAAAATCCATTATTCCTCCTGACAAGTTGCTTTTATTTTCTCTACAACTTTATTTATAGTTTCATCTGGAGTGGAAGCTCCTGACATTATACCTATTATACCATATTTTTCACATTCTTCAATTTTTTTGTCGTTTTCGTCCTGTATTATCACTGAATTTTCATTAACTTTACAAGCAACTTCATATAATTTATGTGTATTTGAACTATTTTTACCACCAATTACAATCATAAAATCTACTTTTTCTGCAATATCTTGACATTCCAATTGTCTATTTTTAGTACTTGGACAAATAGAATTAACACATTTAATATTTGAATACTTTTCTTTTAATTTATTTTCTATTTCTATATATTTACTGTATGAAAAAGTAGTTTGCACTATACAAAATACTTTTTCATAATCTGATAGTTCTTCTACTTCATCTATACTTTCAATAACTATTACATCTTTTGCATAACCTTTAGAGCCAATAACTTCTGGATGTGTTTTCTTACCTACTAATATTATTTTATATCTTTCTTCATCTGCCTTCTTAATTTGTTCATGTATATTTTTTACTTTAGGACATGTGTAATCTATAATTTCTATATTTTTATTTTTTGCCTCTTTATATGTATTTTCATCTACACCATGAGCTCTAATAGCAAGCACAGAATTATTCTGTGCCTCATCAATATTTTCTATAAAATTAACACCCATTTTTTGTAGCTTTTCTACAACTACTTCATTGTGTACTATTTCACCTAAACAGTTTATTTTCTTATATTTCTTTACTTCTTTTTCAACACCTTCAACAGCTCTTTTAACTCCAAAGCAAAAGCCTGAATTTTTTCCAATTAAAATTTCCATATTTCCTCCTGTTGTGCATATATATTATATTTTAAATAGGAAATTTTGTCAAAAAAAAGAGGTAGTTTAAACTACCCCTTAGCATTCACATTTATATTAATTTTAGCTGCCATATTTGTTCCTAGATTTTTATATTTTTTATCATTTAGTTTATCTAGTATTTTTCTTTTTGTATCTTTTATTCTTTCAGGATCTTTAGATTTATTATTTTCTAATCCTTTTAGATAGTACATTGTATCCTCTCTACTTAAAACAGCTACTTTTATTTTTTCAGTTATTCTTATTGTTCTCATTTGACTTATAGTATCTACTTTTTTCTTTTTAGCTCTTCTAGTTAATACTTCACTAACTTTTTGCATTATTTCTTTTTCTACTGTTGTTTCAGTATTTTGAACTATACTTGTACTTTCATTAGATGTATATAAGTTAGTAGCCATTACATTAACTGTTTTATTTATTGCTTCTTCATCTTTTTTTCCAACTATTATTATTTGTTGTATTTTATTATCTTCTTCCTTTATACTTGGTATTATTTGTGAATTTACCACTTTTTCTTCTTCAACAATTTCTTCTTTGATTTCTTCCTTAACTTCTTCTTTTATCTCTTCTTCAGTAGTTCCTTCAGCCATTATTATCTCTTTTACTAAGTATAAGTCTTCATTAATTGTTTCATTCATTAGATTTAAGTCTATTTTTTTAATTTCACTATCATATTCAAATCCACTTGGAGCAGATACTATTTTATATTGATATAGTCCATATGGTAAGTTAGTTAAAACTATTTTACCATTTTCATCACTTGTTAGTTTTAAATTTGTATATTTAAATATATCTAACTCTTTTACATTGTACATAACCTTTTTATATCTATAATATAATTCTACTTGTACATTTTCAATTGGAGAGCTATTTGTTATTTGCTCTTTTGAATCTGTACTGTAAAAATTCATTACTATTCTACCTTTATTTTGAATCTGAGGTTCTTGGTAAATTTCGACGTCATCTGTAGCAAAAACATTATTACCAAGTACCATACATAAGGTAATACTCATTAATACTATAGCCCACCTTTTCATTTTAACTCACCTCTTCATACTTATATTATACCACATTCTCGAGATTATGTTAAGTCATTATGGTGTGTTTTTTCTTTATTTATAGCCTATTTCAAGGTTTTTATATGTTACATTTTTCTAAGTCTTTTATCAATTATGTAACCTTCATCAATTGTTTTTATTATAATTTGTGCATTATTTTTTTAGCATCTTATTAAAGCAATTTAAATTATCTAATGTTACATTTATGTTACATTTTTAGCTTTTATGTTAATTTTTATACCATTTTTACTTTATTTTCTCATTTTAAGTATAAAAAAAAGAAGTATAAAATACTTCTTTTTCGTCTACATATTATATAATTTAAGTATGTTTTGTTCTTGTAATCTTTTAAGAGATTGGTTTATTATTTTAGCTCTTCTTTCACCTATACCATCTACATCATCTAGCTCTGTTACTGTAGCATTACATACCATTTGTAATGTTCCAAAAGAATCTACTATCTTTTCAATTACACTAATTGGCATTTTAGGTACTTGATTTAACACTCTATATCCTCTTGGTGATACATTTCTATCTAATAACTCTGTTGTGCTATCTGATTCATACCCTAAAATTTTAATTATTTTCTCTGAATCAATTAAAGCTTTTCTATCTAATTTTCTTATCTCTTCAAGTATTGTATCTGTACTCTTTTTGCTTTTTTTCTTTGTAGTACTCATATAATCTTGTATAATTAATTTTTCTTCTTGTTCAACATTATCTATTAGCTCTAAAAGTTGAAAATTAACAAGTCTTCCCTCATTTCCAAGCTCTATTATTGTTCTTTCAACTTCTGCTTTTAGACGCATTATCATTTCACTTCTGTAAATAGCATTTGCAACAAGTTCTAGATATACAATATCATCAAATTCATGTTCAGTAAGAAGACTTAACATATGGTCAAATACCTTTTTGTATTTTTCTAAAGTCTCTAGCATTTGTGTTGCCTCTACCATAACAGCTTCTATATCTTTAATTACATATCTATAGTCTCCTTTAAATATTGTAATTATTCCTCTTCTTTGAGATATACAAATTACAAGCTCGTTCGTCTGCTTTGCCACACGTTCAGCAGTTCTATGTCTAGTACCAGTCTCAACTGTTTTAATTTTATGATCTGGTACTAATTGTACATTTGCTCTTAAAATCTTCTTTACGTCTCTACTTACTACAATTGCTCCATCCATTTTACAAAGTTCATATATGCTAGCTGGTGTAAAATCTAAATCTAACTTAAATCCTCCATCTACTATATTCATTACATCTTCACTTTCAGATAATACAATTAATGCTCCTGTTTTAGCTCTTAATATATTGTCTAGTCCTTCACGTAATATTGTGCCTGGTGCTACTTTTTTTAATATATCTATTATTTCTTCTTGCTTCAAATCTTTATTCACCTATCTTTCTATATTATTTTATTTATTGTTTCATCAATTGTAGATACTCCAATTAATGTCGCTTCCACTTTATCTTTTAAATCATCTATCTGTTTTTTATTTGTATAAATTTTATCATAACCAAGTTTAGATATTTCTTTTATTCTCTTTTCAAAGTTAGTTATATTTCTTATCTCTCCTGTAAGCCCTATTTCGCCTAAAAATACAGTTTTAGGATCTATCACTATATTTTTATAGCTTGACACTATTGCCATTGCTACAGCCAAATCTACAGCAGGTTCATCTACTTTCATTCCACCTATTACATTGACATATATATCTTGAGAACTTAAATTTAATTTACATCTTTTCTCTAGCACTGCAATTAGCATATTAAGCCTATTTAAATCTATACCATTTGCTACTCTTCTTGGCATATTATAATATGAATGAGTAGTTAATGCTTGAACTTCCATAAGAATTGTAGATGTTCCCTCAACTGTTGCAACTATAGCTGTTCCAGGTAGATTTTTATCTGATTTTGTTAAGAAAATATCTGCCATATTTGTTACTTCTACCATACCTACATCTTTCATATCGAAAAGACCAATTTCATTAGTAGAACCAAATCTATTTTTAACTCCACGTACTATTCTGTGACTTAAAAATCTTTCACCTTCTATGTAAATTACGGTATCCACCATATGCTCTAGTATTCTAGGACCTGCAATAACACCATCTTTTGTAACGTGCCCAATAACAATAGTTGTTATATTCTTTCTTTTAGCTAAATACATAAGTCTAGCTGTTACTTCTTTTACTTGAGATATACTTCCAGGAGTTGAACTTATCTGATCATCATACATTGTTTGTATTGAATCTACTATACAAAATTTTGGAGATATTTCCTCTATTTTATTTTCAATATTTTCTATATTAGTTTCATTGAAAAACAATATATTTTCAGATGTAACATTAAGTCTATCTGCTCTTAATTTTACTTGTGTTTCAGACTCTTCCCCAGATATATATAATACTGGGCCTATTTCAGAAAGTTTAGAACACACTTGCATAATTAATGTAGATTTTCCAATACCTGGTTCACCGCCTATTAAATTTAGCGATCCTTCTACAATTCCACCACCAAATACCCTATTTAATTCTTCATATCCTGTATTAAGTCTAATCTCTTTTGTTACTACAATATCTTTTAACTTTTTAACAGTACTGTTTCCTGAAAATGTAGCTGAATATCCTGTAGATGCTTTAGAAGAAGTCTTTTTATTCACCTTTTCTTCTACAAAACTATTCCAGCTATTACATCCCGGACACTTACCAAGCCATTTAGCTGATTCATATCCACATTCTTTACAAAAAAATACAGTATTTGATGCCATATATATCCCCCTTAAATCCTCACACGAAGTACTTTTTAATTATACCATTTTTACATAATTTTAACAACTGTAATATCGTTATAACTTATGATTTTTACATAAAAAATATCTCAAAAATTGTATTTTTTGAGATATTTTAATTCTATTTTATCCTGTAATGCCCTATTACTCCATCTCCATTTAGTTCATGCCACTCTAATATATCTTCTTCATAATATATTTGTAATGAATTTGCATGATGAATTACATATGGTATTCCTTTACTATTTCTTATATCTGATACTATTCCAATATGTTTTTCAAATACCACAATGTCTCCACCTTGCCACTCTTTTATATCATAAATATCTGTAGTAAGTGATATAACTGTATCTTTAAAGTACACATCTAAATTTCTTACTCTTCTAAAATCTATATTTTTATCTACTGTTTCGATATTATACATATCTCGGTTAGCTAGTATATGTTCGTTTACAAGCTCTCTTAAATCATATCCAGAATTTAGTAATGATATTGCTACAACGTCTGTACACACTCCATATTCGCCTTTTGGATATCCACCATCATAATATTCACTTTTATATTTTGGCTTTGTTTCTATGTACTTTTTGGCGTTATTTAGTATATCTGTTTGATCATCTATTCCATCACCATCTTTATCTACACTACTTATATATTCTGGAATGTTAAAATATTCATTATTATATTTAACTATTGGTGAATTTAAATAGTCTTTAATTAAATATGTTATACTAAAAATTAAAACTATTCCAATTATTATATAAATACTGATTTCTAAAACTTTTTTCATAAAATCACCTTATATTTCATATTATACTATAATATACATGTTTTTTATATACTATTTAATTGAATTTTTATACTGTTATTAGTATAATGCTGTATATAATAATATGGAGGTAGATTATGAAAAAAGATATAACAGTTGAAGATGCTATAAAGGAGTTAGAACCTGAAATAGATAAAATATTAATGGAAATGGGAGCTTTAAAAATTATTGATGGAAAAAAAGAATATGCTTTTGGAAGTATAAATACAATATGGAGTCTTCAAAAGAAACTCTTAAAAGAAAGATATGATATTGATTGGGAAACACCTCAAGAGAGAAATCCTCATATTACGGTTGATTAATAATTAAACGAGGTTAAGATATATGAATAATGAATTTATAACCAAAATACTAAATAATATGCAAATGCCCCCAAAGAAATATGATACTCCTTTTATAGTCGCAATGTCTGGCCACTGTGGAAGTGGAAAAAGTCATATTGCTAAAATATTATCTAAAGAATTGAAACTATATATTGTAGGCGGTGATTCTGTTCGTAGAAAAATACGTAAAGAACCTACTTGGTTACAAGAAGTTACCAATATTGATGCTTTAGCAAATGAAATTTGCTATCTAGAAATTGAAAAGCTGCTAAAAGAAAATGTTTCAATAGTAGTAGATAAAAGTACCTCTTCTACTAAAGATTTAGAGAACTTAGAAAGATATAACGTACCAGTTATATTAATTAATCTAATTTCTAGTCATGAACTAAATAAAAAACGTATTACTCAAAGAAGTAATACAGAAATAATAGACATTCCAAGCTATGGAGATATAGATTCAATCTCTGGTGTGGTAACCGAAGAATTGTATAATCAAGTACTAGGAAGAAAAATATATAATATTCCACTAGATAGATTTGATTATACTATCGATGCTAGGGTATCACTAAAAGAAGAGTTAGAAGAAGTAGAAAAAATTGCTAAAGAAATAGCTCAAAAATATAATTAATGTATAAAAAATACCAGCTTATGCTGGTATTTTCTTACATTTCATCATTATTTATTTCGACATCGTTAGATGATTTTTTATTTCTTATTCTAGCAACTAATATTCCTATTCCTCCAACAATTAAAGCTGATATTGCAGAACTGATAGCATTATCAAATATACTTGATTCAGCTTGATATTCTACAAAATTTTTTATAGTAAATGATTTAACTATATTTTTTACTTCAGAAGATTCCAAATATTCTTTTTGTCCAGTAGTTATTGTTAAAGTATATAATTGATTTCCAGATACCACTTGATATTGATCTATATATAAATCGGTATCTCCAAAACTATAATTAGATAATATATGAAAACACTTATAATTATTTTTGGTAAAAGAAACTACCTCACGATCTATAATAGATTTTAAAGTAAATGATTTTAAATATTCTTCTATATCTTCATCGCTTAAATACGAACCATATTGTTGCTTCAATTCCTCTTTAAAATTCATTTTATATTCATCAAATTCCTCATATAATTTATCTACAATGCTATCTAAATTTTTAATAGTATATAGTTCTCCATCAGAATAAGAAAAAGAACTAATTACTAAATTTACACTATTTCCTTGACTATCTGTAAAATTATTTTCTCCAATTTCACTATATGTACTAGGAATATTAATTTCATATAAACTATTTGAATAAGCAAATAATTCATTATAAGTACCTATAATAAATAATAAAACAATATAAATAATTACTCTTTTCATAATAATCCCTCTTTTCATATATACTAAATTATAGCATATATTTTTTATTGTTTGAATAACTCTTAAAATTTATATAATAATATTGTTTTTTCATGTCCATACTTTTTATGGTCACTTAATGAAGTAGTATTTATATAATTTTCAAATTCAAGACTATCAAAGTTAAGTAGCTTTTCTATAAAGTATTGATTGTGTAAAAAATTAACAAATCCGTCACTATACACTACTATTATATCGCCTTCTACTAGTTTTAAATTTCCTTGTTTAATAAACTTTATTGCTGAATCTTCTCCAGTCATTGCACCGTATGAAGCACATTTACCGTCTCTAATATTATTTAAATTATTTCTATACTTTTTCCTAACTATAACTCTAGTTTCTGGTAAATTCCAACTTGTTTCTACCTTTGCCTTATCTGAATCACTATATATTACTTTGTCTATATCTGTTTGAAATTTAATATTTCCAAATTTATCGTATACAATTACTCCACAATCTCCAATATATGCATACTTTAAAATATCATTTTCAATACTAATACACGATGCAACAGCAGCATAATAATCATTTTCAAGATAATCGCATTTTTTTACATATTTATCATTTAATTCTTTAACAGCTATATTACATTTTATTAATCTGTCTACTAATGAACCACAAGTTTTTGAAAATATACCACATATTAGTCTAGCAGCTAATTCAGAACCACTAGGTTTTGGGTATTTATCCGTAATTTCTTGATACGTACAGGTGGAAAAATCACTAATCCCTATTGGGTCTCGTGTTATACCATCTGCAATAATTGCTTCACTATCAGTAGTATAAAATTGATCTTCTACTGGAAAATTACAATTAGCTCTTTTTGTATTTTCAAATGTTTTTTTATATATAATCATTTCTATAAACCTCTATTTTTTACACACAAAAACTCGAACACCAAAGGTTCGAGTTTGATATTAATATGGTGGAGATGGTGAGAGTTGAACTCACGTCCGAAAATTCATCTATACTAACTTCTCCGAGTGCAGTAAATGTTTAATTAATACTACTTCACTAAAACATTTACAGAAAAATGAAATAGTATGATTGTAAAATACCCTCTATCCTACAACCTTTGGATAGACTTGTTAGCTAGATAATTATGAAGCCTTTAAAAATCCTCTAGCAAAATTCTTAAAGACCGCCGCTTTTAATTAAGCAGCTAATGCAAATTCTCTATCTGCGTTTAATTTTAATTTCTCGTTTTTATAGTGGCCAACGAGAATCCACTACTCGCTTATAGTATGTCAAAATAGCCGTCGAAACCTTACATCCCCATACATATATATTTTAGCACACTAAATATAAAAAGTCTAGTAATTATATAAATATAAAGTGCACCTTTTTTTAGGTGCACTTATTTCTTAAATTTTATTCATAATCAACAATGTCTGCCCATTCATGTAAGAAATATTGTTCTTCTGTGTTAGCTTTAGATATTAAAGCTGCTGCAACAATTGGTATCCATCTTTGAATATATGTTTTTTCTATTCCACTTTTTTCAACGAATAAATCTAAATATTTTTCAGCAATATCTTTTTTACCTTCAATCATAAATAATAGATATGTTCTGGCTACATCTGCTGATGCATTTCCTTGTGTAGCATGTGACCAGTCTATTACATGATATCCACCATCTTTGTCTATAATGATGTTACTTGGATTGAAATCTCCATGACATAGTTTAGTATGATTTTTCATACCTTCTAATCTTTGAAGTAATTCATATTTAGTATTGTCATTTAAAGTTTCAACTTCATTTATTTTTCTTTTATATTTTTCTTTTATTCTGTTTAATAGTGGAACTTGTTTTGTGTGTATTGTTTGTTGAATTTCAACAAATTTATTTAAGTATTCATCTAATTTATCTGGATTTTGTTCCATTAAAACATCTAAAGGTGTTCCTTCAATATGTTCTGATACTAAAGCCCATCTATTTTCAATTTTTGTTACTTCTAAAAGTTTAGCAACATATAAATCTGTAGCTTCTTCTACTCTTGCTTGATTTAAAGCTTCATTTAAAATATCTGCTTTTGAATAATTTTCAACAAATAGTTTTATTGTTTTGCCATTGTCTTTATATACTTCCTTAGTTTTTCTTTCAGCGATTTTTTCACTTAAATTATATACCATTATCTCTTACCTCCATAATATGCTCTTAAATACATATCCTTAATTTCACTCATTAATGGATATCTTGGGTTAGCACCTGTACATTGATCGTCAAATGCTTGTTCTGTCATATCATCAAGTCTTGCTAAGAAGTCTTTTTCATCGATACCGTAATCTTTAATTGTTTTCTTAATTCCAATTTGTTCTTTTAATTCATTTATTTTCTTAATTAAGTTTTCAACTTTTTCAGTATCATCTTTTCCAGTTAAACCTAAAGCTTCTGCAACTTCTGCATATCTTCTTAAAGTATGTGGATGATCATATTGTGGGAATGTTCCCATTTTAGCTGGAACTTCTTCACTATTAAATCTAATAACTTCTTCTATCATTAATGCATTAGCTACACCATGTGGTAAATGATGGAAAGCTCCAAGTTTGTGTGCCATTGAGTGACATACACCTAAGAATGCATTTGCAAATGCCATACCAGCCATTGTAGCTGCATTAGCCATTTTTTCTCTTGCTTCTGGATCGTTTGCTCCGTTGTTATATGCTCTTGGTAAATATTCGAAAATATTTCTTAAAGCTTCTTTTGCTAGACCATCTGTATAATCTGTAGCCATCATTGAAGCATATGCTTCTAATGCGTGTGTTACAGCGTCTATACCAGATGCTGATGTTAATCCTTTTGGTGCATTCATCATCATGTTAGCATCTACTATTGCCATTTTTGGTAATAATTCATAGTCTGCTAAAGGATACTTAGTTGCTGTAGTTTCATCTGTTATTACGGCAAATGGTGTAACTTCTGAACCAGTACCAGCTGATGTTGGAACAGCTATAAAATATGCTTTTTCACCCATTTTAGGGAAAGTATATACTCTTTTTCTTATATCCATAAATCTCATTGCCATATCCATGAAGTCTACTTCTGGGTGTTCATACATTACCCACATAATTTTACCAGCATCCATTGCTGATCCACCACCAACTGCAATGATACAGTCAGGTTTGAATGATTCCATTAATTTTGCACCTTCTTTTGCACAAGCAAGTGTTGGATCTGGTGCAACATTGAAGAATGTTTCATGTACAATTCCCATTTCATCTAATTTATCTGTAATAGCTTTTGTATAGCCATTTTGATATAAGAATGTATCTGTAACAATGAAAGCTCTCTTTTTGTTCATTACATTTTTTAGTTCATCTAAAGCTACTGGTAAACATCCTCTTTTAATATATACCTTTTCAGGTGCTCTAAACCAAAGCATATTTTCTCTCCTTTCAGCTACTGTTTTAATATTAATTAAATGTTTAATTCCTACGTTTTCTGAAACTGAGTTTCCACCCCAAGAACCACAACCAAGTGTTAATGATGGTTTTAGCTTGAAGTTATATAAATCACCTATTCCACCTTGTGATGATGGTGTATTTATTAATACTCTACAAGTTTTCATTTTATTATAGAATTTTTCCATTTTTTCTTTTTCTGTAATTGTATTTATATATAATGATGATGTATGTCCTAATCCACCGTCTAGTATTAATTTATCTGCTTTATTTACTGCATCATCAAAATCTTTTGCTCTATACATTGCTAAAACTGGAGATAATTTCTCATGTGCAAATTCTTCAGATAGTTCTACACTTTCTACTTCACCAATAAGTATTTTTGTACTTTCTGGAACTTCTACACCTGCAAGTTTTGCTATTGTGTGTGCTTTTTGTCCAACTATTTTAGCATTTAATGCTCCATTTATAATTATTGTTTTTCTTACTTTTTCAATTTCTTCTTCATTTAAAATGTAGCATCCTCTTTTTACAAATTCTTCTCTTGCTTTTTCATAAACTTTATCTAAGATAATTACTGATTGTTCTGATGCACAAATCATACCATTATCAAAAGTTTTTGAATGAATTATTGAGTTTACTGCTAAGATAATATCTGCTGTATCGTCAATTATAGCTGGTGTATTACCTGCTCCAACTCCTAGTGCTGGTTTTCCACTTGAATATGCAGATTTAACCATTCCAGGACCACCTGTTGCAAGAATTGTATCAACAGATTGCATTAATAGATTTGTAAGTTCTAGTGATGGAACGTCAATCCATGCAATAATATCTTTAGGTGCACCTGCTTTTACAGCTGCTTCTAAAACTATTTTAGCTGCTTCTATTGTTGATTTTTTTGCTCTTGGGTGTGGGCTTATAATTATTCCATTTCTTGTTTTTAATGAAATTAATGTTTTAAATATTGCTGTTGATGTAGGATTAGTTGTAGGTATTACTGCTCCTATAATTCCTATTGGTTCAGCTATTTTTTTAATTCCAAAATTTGTATCTTCTTCAATTACTCCACAAGTTTTTTCATTTTTGTATGCATTGTATATGTACTCTGCTGCATAATGGTTTTTAGTTATTTTATCTTCAACAACTCCCATTCCTGTTTCTTCTACTGCCATTTTAGCAAGTGGAATTCTTGCTTGGTTAGCTGCAAGTGCTGCTACTTTAAAAATTTCATCTACTTGCTCTTGTGAAAACTTTGCAAATTCTTCTTGTGCTTTTCTTACTTTTACTAAAGTATTTTGTAATGCTTCAACACTATCTACTGTTTCATACTTTTTGCTCATTTTTTTAATCTCCTTTACAACCTTTATTTAATTCTATTCCTTTTAATAAAACTGATAACGACGCGGATAAATCTTCATTTCTTACTACTACATCTTCTGGTACTTTCAAGTTAATTGGTGCAAAATTCCATATTATCTTTATATTGTTTTTTACCATCATGTCACATACGTTTTGTGCCTCTTCTTTAGGTACCGTTATTATCCCAATATGAATATTTAACTTTTTAACTAAATTTTCCATTTCAGCAATGTGAAAAATAGTCTTGTTATTGCATTTGGATTTATCTTTATCAAAAGCCATCACAATGCTAATATCATTTTCAAATTCTTTGTAATTCATTAATGCTTGCCCTAGTCTTCCTGCTCCAACTATAATTACATCTTTTTTGTTGTTTAAATCTAAGAATTCTTCTATATCTTTTATTAGTTCTTCAACATCAAAACCTATTCCTGGTCTTCCGTCGTTTTTACTTACTATTGCTAAATCTTTCCTTACTTGTATTGAATTTAAGTAAAGCTCATTGGCAATAGCTGTAGAAGATATATTTACTGTCTTTTCTTCTTTATGTTTTTTTAGAATTCTTAGATATTTAGGTAATCTTTCTAATGTAGCAATAGAAATTTCCATTTATTTGTTCTCCTTAACATCGATATTTTTTTATCGATGTCATTATACCACTTTTACATTTTTTAATCAATAAATTATACACAATAAAATAAAAAAATATGTTATTGATTTTTTCCACATATTTTTATTACTTATCTACTTCTTCTCTAATACCCTATTTAGTTGACAAAAAGCTTAAAATGTTATATAATAATTATGTGTTTTTATGTTTACTAAAATCTTAAAATTAATATTATTAGGAGGTTTTTATGTTGTTAAAAAGAAAAAAGAAAGCAAAAATTTCAAAATTGGATGTTACTTTAAAAAATTATTTATCTTATATGTTGGACAATGTGGATAAATTTTCAAATGAGCTATCTCACGAGTATAGCCCATATGAAAGAAGAGAATTTGTATATAACTGTACAATTAATACAGTTCTTGAATTTATTCAAAAAGGTAGATCTTTTATCATACCTCAAATTTCAACAGTTCAAATTATACAAGATTTCAAAAATAATTATATGCTAAGAATATTTTATGAGCCTGAAATTAAGCCAAATATGAGTGGTGTTACTCAAGAGATTGTAAAAAAATTTGAAGCTCTTAAGCTAAATCTTAGTGCTACAGATAAGAACGATGTAATGTCTAGTGTAAATAAATTAATAACAAGTACTATTTAGTACTTGTTTTTCTTTTTGTCGTATTATATAATCTAGTTGTCTAAAAGTTATTTTCTTAAAAAATTAATATTATTTTAAGGAGGGATTGCTATGAATAAGGAATCTAAATTCAAAAAAGAAGTATTATTAGATGCATTAAAGACTACCATTGCAACCATCTCTATTTTAATAGAAAATGGCTGTAAGGATAATTCAAAATTAGTTTTTTATACCAACTATTACGTTTCGATTGCCCTAAAAAGCTTTCTTAGCTTTCATAAAGTAAATAGAGACTACACTAATAAAGAAGTTGCTTTAAAAGGCTTTAAACTAATTTATGTTGAAAACTTTAGAAATGCTTATGATGATCCAAGCGATTTGGCAGATTATTTTATTTTCAGAGATGAGTTTAAGAATTTAACTTGCGATGAAAAACTTATTATTACTTCATTTTTAATGTTATCTAGCTTTTATAAAAAAAATACTATAAATAAAGTTAAAAACATTCTAAGAACTTATATTTTCAAATTAAAAAATTGTATAAAAAATTCAGACGATTACTACATTGCTTTTGATATAGCTAACTATGATATATATCAAGTAAAATGCTTATTATTCAAATTTTTAATTGAAAATAGCTAAAAAAAAACGACTTAAAAAGTCGTTTTTTATTTATGTCTTTATTTTTATAATCAATAATTAAAAAATTATTGCATTTCAGCTAAAGCACCAGCAGCTTTTAAAGCTTCAACTAGTTTTTCAGCATCTTCTTTAGGCATGTTTTCTTTAACTGTTTGAGGAGCTGTATCAACTAAGTCTTTAGCTTCTTTTAATCCTAATCCTGTAGCTTCTCTAACTGCTTTGATAACTGCAATTTTAGTTGCACCAGCGTCTTTTAATACAACGTTAAATTCAGTTTTTTCTTCAGCAGCTGCACCTGCAGCAGCTGGACCAGCAGCAACAACAGCTGCAGCAGCACTTACTCCAAATTTTTCTTCGATAGCTTTAACTAAGTCAGCTAATTCGATAACTGTTAATTTTTCAATTTCTTCTACTAATTTTTCTATTTTTTCCATTTTAAATTCCTCCCTAAATATATATAAATTTATTTTTTTACTAAATAGAATTAAGCATTTTCAGCTTGTTTTTCTCTTGCTTGATCAAGAACAACTGCAAGATTACGGATATTTCCAAGTAATGCAGATGCAAGCATAGAGTATAATGTATCTTTTGATGGTAGAGATGCAAGTTTTTTAACTTCTGCAACATCTATAACTTTTCCATCCATTACACCAGCTTTGATAGTGTAAAATTCGTGATCTTTTGCATAATCGTTAGCAACTTTAGCAGG
The DNA here is from genome assembly GCA_017626395.1 of Clostridia bacterium. Taxonomy (GTDB): domain Bacteria; phylum Bacillota; class Clostridia; order TANB77; family CAG-465; genus CAG-465. The sequence continues at coordinate 17,715 of JAGAIU010000072.1, forward strand.
TGCTACATAATCATCATATCCGATAACTACTGCAGTTGGTCCTTCTAGAGTTTCTAATCCTTCAATTCCAGCAGCTTTTAAAGCATATAGAATTGTAGAGTTTTTAACTACGCAATATTCGTCTCCGTTTTCTCTAACTTGAGCACGTAATTTAGTATCGTCAGAAACAGATATACCTCTGTATTCAGTTAAAACGATCATTTTTGCTTTTTTAAATTTTTCAGAAAGTTCTTCTACTTTTGCTTTCTTTTGGTTTAATATTTTCTCACTTGGCACTTTTTTGACACCTCCTTAAATTCAAAAAAAGTTTTTGCCAGACACCTTACGAGATTTTAAAGTGTCTAACAAAAACTTAATGTTCCGTTATACTATTTTAAAACCTCGGTAAGATTTATGGATTATTTTTCCACTTACTGTCTTGGGTTAATTTTAATACCTACGCCCATTGTTGTAGAGATTGCTACAGATTTTAAGTATGTTCCTTTTGCTGCAGCAGGTTTTGCTTTAACAATTGCATTTAGTAAAGTTTCATAGTTTTGAAGTAATTTTTCAGCTCCAAAAGATACTTTACCAATTGGGCAGTGAATTATATTAGTTTTATCTAATCTATATTCGATTTTACCAGCTTTAATTTCAGCTACTGCTTTAGCAACATCCATAGTTACAGTACCAGATTTTGGATTTGGCATTAATCCTTTTGGTCCTAATAACTTAGCGATTCTTCCTAAAGAAGCCATCATATCTGGTGTAGCAACTACTACGTCAAAACCAAACCAGTTTTCTCTTTGGATTTTTTGAATCATATCATCATCTCCAACGAAATCTGCTCCAGCTTCTCTAGCAGCATCAGCTTTTTCACCTTTAGCTAGAACTAAAACTTTTTTAGATTTACCAGTACCATTTGGTAGTACGATAACACCTCTAACTTGTTGATCAGCTTGTTTAGAATCAACACCTAGTTTAATGTGCATTTCAACTGTTTCGTCGAATTTAGCTTTAGGCATTTTTAAAGCAAGGTCTATAGCTTCTTTAGCATCATATAGTTTTCCTGCTTCAACTAATTTGTTAGCTTCGTCTAATCTTTTACTCATTTCTTTTTCCCTCCTTTGGTCTTAGCGAACATTTTATGTTCTCCCATTTTTAGTCTTCAACGACGATCCCCATTGATCTAGCTGTACCTTTAACCATAGATACTGCAGCTTCTAATGATGATGCGTTAAGATCTTTCATTTTTATTTTTGCAATTTCTTCTGCTTGTGCTCTTTTTATAGTAGCAACTTTTTCTTTGTGAGGTTTTCCTGAACCTTTTTCTATTTTAGCTGCTTGTTTTAAAAGAACTGCTGCAGGTGGAGTTTTTAGAACAAAATCATATGTTTTGTCTGCATAAACTGTTAATATAACTGGGAATATCATTCCAGCATCTTTTGCAGTTTTTTCGTTAAACTCTTTACAGAATTGCATCATGTTTATTCCAGTTGGTCCTAATGCTGGTCCTACTGGTGGTGCTGGATTAGCTTTACCAGCTTGGATTTGTAGCTTTACAACATGTGTAACTTTCTTTTCTGCCATCATTTTCACCCCCTTAAGCATAGGTTATATATAAATATATTGTCAAAATATACTTAAAACAAAATTATATTTTTTGGATTTGGTGGAATTCCAAATCAACTGTTGTCTCTCTTCCAAACATAGAAACTTTAACTTTAACTCTCTTCTTATCCTTAAATATTTCTTCGATAACAGCTGGATAATTGTAGAAAGGTTCTGTTGTTATTCTAACGCTGTCTCCAACTTCAAAGTCTAAGTTAATAATATCTTCTATTCCAAGAGATTGCATATCTTTTTCTGTAAGTGGTAGTGGTTTATCTCCTACACCTACAAAGTTGAAAACACCTTTAATGTTTTTTACAACATACCATGTCTCATCAGTCATTATCATTTTTACAAGAACGTATCCTGGAAATACTTTTTTAATAGATGATTTTTGTTTTCCATCTTTAATTTCAATTTCTTCTTCCATAGGAATTATTATTTCTTGAATTTTTTCTTGTATGCCTTTATTTTCAACAATTTTTTCTAGAGTTGCTTTTACTTTATTCTCATATCCAGAATAAGTGTATACAACATACCAACGTGCTGATGAATCTGTACTTAAATCATTCTCCACAACATTCAACTCCTTCTCTTAAAATTATGTTTATAAATAAAAGAACCTATAATATTAGCCTACTTTTTGTTGAATAAAGTTCCATAGATATGTATCTCCAAGTTCAAGTAACATATCAAAACCTAATATTATAACTGAAAACACAACTACTAATATAATTACCATAGTTGTATTTTTAATTAATTGTTCTTTTGTTGGCCATACTACTTTTTTTAGTTCGCTTTTTACACCTTTAACAAATCCCTTTGCCATCACAATTCACTCCTCAAATTAAATTATTTTGTTTCTTTGTGTACTGTATGTTTTCCACAGAATTTACAGAATTTTCTTTCTTCAATTCTATCAGGATTGTTTCTTTTATTTTTTTGTGTTTCGTAATTTCTTTGTTTACAATCTGTACATGCCATTGTTATATTTTCTCTCATTTATAAATACACCTCCACGCAATCTAACTCATGTATGCCTTCCTATTCTATCACAAGATAGAGTTAAAGTCAACAGAATTTATCTTTTTTTGTAAAAAAAATTATGTTTCCCATGATAATTCTACTAATATATATTATTTGATTTAAAAAATAAAAAGGAACAAATTGTTCCTTTTAATACATTGTATTTATTATTTATTTTTCTTCTTATTCATAAGAATAGATACAACTATTGCAACAAGAATTACAGCAAGTATTGCTATAAGACCTGGCCAACCAAAACTTGATACTATCTTACTTCCTAGTGACATTATTATACCTGCAAGTATTACACCTAGCATTATAGCTGTTACACTTGTTTTAAAATCTAGTTTTAAAAAACTTGCCGCAAGTGTTCCTGTCCATGCACCTGTTCCTGGAAGTGGTATTCCAACAAATATTAATAGAGCCCAGAATATTCCACTATTTCCTGCAGTTGCTTTTAATTTTTCTCCACCTTTTTCACCTTTTTGTAAACACCATGTGAAGAATTTGCCTATTATCTTTTTATCTTTTCCCCATTCAAGTATTTTTCTGGCAAATAAGTATATAAATGGCACAGGTAACATATTACCAAGTATTGCTATAGGATAATACAATAATATATTTAGCCCCATTCCTTCTGCAATAGGAATAGCACCTCTTAGCTCTACTATTGGAACCATACTGATTAATCCAACAATTAGATATTTTATTACTATTGGTAAACTTGTCATTATTTCCTCCTTCAAATTCGTTTTTTATTTAACATCTAACATTATATTATAATTATGCTACTTTAGCAAGTTTTATTATATTAAATTTTCTCTAATATTGTAAAATAAATGTTGTTGTATAATTCCAGCATCACTACCAAAATTATCATTAGAATATTTTAAAATTTCTTTTTTACTAACATTCTCTTCTTTAAAATATAGCTTTTTCATTACTCTTTCTACCCAAACATCTATTGGGAATACCTCTTGCCTTCCACAGGAAAATAACAAAATGCAATCTGCTACTTTAGGACCTATTCCCATTAAAGATAATAATTTCTCTCTTAATAGATTAGTAGGTAAATCTTTTATTTCATCAAGGTTAAATTCACCAGAGTTAATAGCTCTTACAGTATTATATATGTATTTATCTCTAAATCCCACACCACAATCTCTATATTCTTCTATAGTAACATTTTTTAATTGTTCAGAAGTTGGAAATAAATAGTATTCTTCTCCATCATATTTAATCTTCTTACCATATCTTTTAGAAATCTCATTTACAGATTTAGATATTCTAGGTATGTTGTTATTTGCAGATATTATATATGAAATAATAGTTTCAAATAGATCTTGATTTAAATGTCTAAGTCCACTTGTATTTCCTACAGCTTTATTTACATATTCATCTACTTTAATTATTCTTTTTTCTATAGCTTCATAATCTTTTTCTAGCTCAAAGTATTCTCTTACAGCTTGCTCAAGATTTTCTTCATTATTACTTAATACATATATATAATTATCTTCTTGACGTATTTTAATTAATCTGTCTTTAATTATACCTATATAATAATTTTCATCTACTTTATGCCATCTAAAGCATTGTCCACACTCTAATGTATATTTTAAATTAAAATAATCTACTTTTATTTTTAATTCATTCATTTTCTTTCACCTCAAAATCGGTAAAATTATATCATTTTTTGTAATTACTCGCAATATACTCTATAATACAAATAAAAAAATATAAAACTTTACAGAATTATTTTTTTATTGTATAATTATTTTAGGTTGCTAATTTTTACTAAAATATAAATTGAGGAGGAAATATGAGCAAAGCTTTTAAAAAATTTGGAAAATTTATAATTGGAAATTTATATAGAGTTAAAGAATATAATAAGCCAGACCTATCTAATGGGTCATATATCTTGTGTCCTAACCATGTTAGTGATGCAGATGGTCCTGTAATGTGGACACACAATGATAATATTAGAATACTAGCTAAAAAAGAGTGCTTTCAAAATAAATTGATGGCTAAATTTCTTACTAGTTTAGATGTTGTTAAAATTGATAGAGATAGACATAATGGTGTCGAACTTCTTGAAGCACTTGATTACTTTAAAGATGGTGAGAAAAAACTATTTATGCTATTCCCTCAAGGAACAATTTCTGATATTAACAAAAACAAATTATCTAGAATAAAATCTGGAGCTTTCTTTATTGCAGCTAAAGCAGGTGTACCTATCATACCAGTATTTTTAGAACAACCTAGACCTTTTAAAAGAACAAGAGTTGTTTATGGTGAACCAATGGATTTAAGCGAAGCTAATGCTGACAAGAAGGTAAATAAAGAAGAATTAGAAAAATATAGAATACAATGGCAACAAGAAATATTTAAATTACAAGAAATGGCTGTTAAATTTGAAAATAGACCTATAAGAAAATTAAAATTAAAACCAAAACATCAAAATAATAATGAATAAAAATAATACAAATAAGACTTCAGATTACTCTGAAGTCTTTTTCATTAACTAAATCATTTCTTTTTTATTTCTAGTAGTTTTTAATATTATTAATGCAATTGACATTACTGTAATACCTACTACTGATATTATAACTGTATAGTTTATTTCCCCTGTTTCTGGTAATACTAATTTCTCCCTGTTTTTAACTGTTACGTTTGATTCTCTGTTTACTTTTGTTACTTCTACTTCTGTTACTTCTGTATTTAATTCATATCCTTCTGGAGCAATAGTTTCTGTTATCTGATATTTTCCAACCAATAAATCTGCAAATTCAACAGTTCCTTCACTTCCTGTTGTTTTTTCTTGTGCTGTAAATGTTGTATCTACATTTCCATTATCATCTAGTTTTTCTAGTTTAAATGTTGCACCTGAAAGTTTAGTATTTGTATTGTTTATATCTACTTTTGTAACTGTTATTTTTCCTTTTACCAAACTATATATATAGATTATTTCTATTTGTTCTTCTGTCATTGTACCTGTTGCATTATCTGGAATTGTTTTTATTTCGTAATCTTCGAAATCTTTTTCTGTTGTAGTATATGTATCTCCTACTTTTCCATTTACTGTTTCTAGATCTATTAAGTCTGTTCCATCTTCTGTTTGATGTTTTACTATTATACTTGTATCTTTTTTCTCGAATTTTACTACTATATGCTTGTCTTCCGTCATATTAACAAATTTATCTAATGTATATGTATCGTCATCGTTTGGTGTAAGTTCTATTGGCTCACCATTTACTGTTATACTTGTTATTTTATATCCTGCATCTGGTGTTGCTGTTATATCTTTTACACTATTTTCTCCATATATTACTGTTTCGTATGGTGTTTCTCCTTCACCAGTTATTGCTCCACCAACTCCTTCTACTTCTGTTGTTATTTTATATTCTCTCTTCTTAAATTCTACTATTACATGTTTATCTTCTGTAACGTTTTCAAATTTATCCATTGTATATGGTATAGTTGGATTTTCTGGTAATGGTTGTTCTACAGTGTTTATTGTTATTTTAGATATTTCATATCCTTCATCTGGTGTTACTGTTATATCTTTTACACTTGTTCCACCATGTGTTACTTCTTCGTATGGATTTTCATCTTGTCCACTTATTATTCCACCTTCACCATTTACTTCTGTTGTTATTTTGTATGATTTAATAGTATTTGTTACTGTTGTTCCATCAGTTGCTTTTGTATATCCATCTACTTCTTTTTCGTCTGCTGTATAAACAAATTCTTGTCCATTTGCATCATATTTTGCTAAGTTTTCAAATGTATATACTTTTTCGTTATCTGATGTTACATCTACTGTTTTCTCTTGTACTACTGTATCTCCATTTTTTACTTGAAGTGTTATTTGTGTTGGTCTTACATTATTTGCATTACTATTATCTTCCCATTTTTTAGTTACATCTACATTTACTTTATCTTCTGGTACTGTAAATGTATTTGTTATTGTGTATGTTTCGTTATTTACAGTCTTTGTATAGAATTTCAAATCATCTGTATTTACTTCTACTTCGTCTATTGTATATTCTATTGTATTACCATTTTCATCATATTCAGGTAAATCTGTA
>JAGAIU010000073.1 GCA_017626395.1 Clostridia bacterium
AAAAAAGTATATGGAAGAATTAGATAGAGTAAATCAGGATCCAGAATTTCGAGAGTATATGAGCGCAGAAGAAGATAATAGAAAAATAGAGAATTCTCTAAGGGTACAATGGAAAAAAGAGGGATTAGCTGAAGGAAGAGCCGAAGGAAGGGCTGAAGGAAGAGCTGAAGGAAAGGTCGAGGGAATCATCGAGGGAGAGGCTAAGAAACAAAAGGAAATAATTATTAATATGTATAAAGACAATGTTGATATCAAAACGATTTCTAAATATACTAATTTATCTATAGAAGAAATAAATAATATAATAGATAATTAGTTGTGACATGTCTCCAAGATGACATTATGATTTTTTTGTAATACTTAATTTAGTTAATATTATGATGTAAATTGCATGAAAGACTAAAATAATAATTAACTATAAACGTAGAAAAATATGAATAATCTAAAACAGGATACAAAATATTTATGTGTAAACTATTTTGCCTTAGTTCTTTAGTTTAAATAAAAATCCTTAAGCGCCAAATTACAAGTAGAAACTGGAATTTTTGATAAAAAAGTGTAAAGTAATGCTATAATTTGGTTGTTCATATTTGAGTTAGCTTTGCTAACTCAAGATTGAATAAATCTAGGGAGGATTTATAATTAAGAATCTTCCTTATTTTTGTGTTTATAAGCTCATTAGCTTCCATCACATACTTATCAGTATAATCATTAATATTACAGCCTTTAGGTAAAAATATTCTTAATAATTTATTACCATTTTCATTAGAACCTCTTTCATAAGAAGAATAAGGATGAGCAAAGTAGCATTTGGTTTTGAGATATTTTTCAATATCTTCCCATTTAGAAAATTCAACACCATTATCAAATGTGATGGACTTAAATATATCACTTAATTTGTAATCTTTTAACTCAGGGTATTTCTTTTTGATTTTCTTTACTGCTTTATAAATCGTTAATGCTTTTCTATCTTTACATTTTATAGTTATTTGAAATCTTGTTTTTCTTTCAACTAAAGTAAATACTGCACCACTATTTGGAGTGGTTCTACTACCAACAATAGTATCACCCTCCCAATGACCAAATTCAGTTCTGTCGTCCTTGTCAAATGGTCTTTCTTCAATACTTGTGCCCTTAGGACCAGTTTTACCTTCTTTTTTTTCACTCTTTGATTTTCTATTACATTTCATTGGAAGTTCATGTTTATCAAAACCTTCAATTTTATCATCATCAACATAATTGTAGAAAGTGGCAGTACAAATAGTAGTCATTCCTTCAATTTCATCAGATCTATTAAGCTTTAAATCATTAATAATTTCATCGATAGAATTAATATTATATTTGCTTCTGTATTCCTTAACAACTAAATCAATAAAAGGCTTAGAAGATTCTCTTTTAGAGGAATTACTTTCAACAGATTTTTCAGTTCTTTTATTCCAAGCAGTATTGGCATTAAATTCAATTCTTTCATTAAGTTCATAATCTAAAACAGTAATCATACCAACTTTAATAATCTCATAAAGATTAGAGAGAGTTGTACCTATTGAACTAGCAAGTTGGCGCATAAATTCAGTTTTCTTAGAATTGACCTTTTTAGCAGCTATCCAATGATTATATTCAGATTCAATTTTTTTATACATTTCTTTAGTTAGGTGTTTATTTTTTTCTTTCTTTTTAGTAAAATTAATATTGTTCAAGTTAATCACATCTTTCTATAATTTGTTTTTTCCAATTATAATTATAGCTGATTACTTGAACTTTTTATATGTAAAGTTTTAAGTAAATCTCATCTGTAAACCGCCTTTAAAAATAATTCCAGTTTTATTTTAGAATAGAGAAT
>JAGAIU010000074.1 GCA_017626395.1 Clostridia bacterium
TAATACTTATTTTACAAATTGTGCTAATTGCAGTTGTACTAAACCTGAACAAATAAAATGTGATGCTGTTAACTGTACTTATAATGAAGATAAGAATTGCGTTGCTGACAGTGTTCAAATAAATGCACACGATACAAGTTGTGAAACTTTTGTATCTAGATAATAAAAAAGCTGATCTATTTAAAATGGACCCTTTGTCAAGGACACTAGAAAAAAAGGGTTATTAAGAAGTTGCTAAAAGCTGATTTCTGTATTGTACAGGAGTCAGCTTTTTTAAATTCCACTGACAGCGGTCATTATTATAATAATCCATATAATCATCTATCAATATTTTAAGTTCTTCTATTGTTCTACAACTTTTGTAATCAATTTCATCTTTCATATGTCCAAAGAACGATTCTTGTGGGGCATTATCCCAACAATTGCCTCTACGAGACATAGATTGACCTAATTTATTTTTCTTAAGTAATTTTTGAAAAATTGGGCTTGTGTAATGAGAACCTTGGTCAGAGTGAATAAATGCATCTTTATGTAGTTTAAATGATTTTAATTTAACTAATTTATTTATAGTTTCAGTTACAATATCTATAGCTAAGCTATTAGAAAGATTATATGCTAATGTTTCATTTGTTGAAGAATCTTTTATCGTAGATAAGTATGCTATTTTATTATTGCCGTACGGCATATATGTAATATCAGTTAACATTACCTTACCAGGTGTATTTTGTTTAAATTCTCTATTTAGCCTATTAGGAACTACTCTGTGTTCCTTTGTAGCTTTAGCGATACGTTTATATGGATTAGCTTTACGTATAGGACAAGTAATGTTATATTTTCGCATAATTCTTTGGATTTTCTTCCTATTCATTATGATATGAAATTTATTTTCTAATATCATTTTTATAGACCTAGAACCTTTCTTGTATCCACGATAGTTAAATGCTTTTAAAATAATTTCTTTAGATTTAAGATCTTTATGCTCCTTTATTCTTCGAGCTCTAAAATTACTTAGAAATTTATAGTAACCAGAAGCAGAGACATTAGCAATTTTGCATAAATGTCTCGTCATATTCTTAAGATTGAAATTTTTAATCAAATTTTGTATTAAATTAAATATTATAGATGACGGTATTTTTTTACTTATCACCTGCCTTTCTTGCAGCTCGAGCTTTTTTATTAATTCAAGCTCCGCTTTAAGATACGCTATTTCAGCATCTTTCTTAGCAAGAATTTCTTCAACAGTTAAATCTCTATTAAGTGTTCTTCCTGAATTTAACGTTCTAGTATCTTCTAAACCTAAAACCCCTTTATCTTTATATGCTGCTCTCCATCTTAAACTAGCAGACTCTATGCGTTTAATTCCAATTACATCAACATCAAATCCCGCATCTTCAAAAATTTTTCTTGAAGTTTTTCCGTTCTCATATTCAGCAATAAACTGTAACTTAAATTCATTAGTATAAGTTATACCTTTCGAGGTTACATTTTTTACATATTTATTTTTAGATAAATCTAGCATTTCTAGATCTGTAAATGTCTTTTTACTCATATTATAATCACTCCTTGTTTAATATTTTATACAAAAAAATCCTATATAGATAGACACTCTTTTTCTAGTGTCCACTATATAGGATCCATTTTAATTTAAAGAATCATCTTTTTTATTAATTAATCCGTTGTGCTAGTTAATTTTTACAATAATAAAACTCCAACAAATATAGTATCCTAAGATTATCACCAATCTAAAGGAGGATTACTACAATGTTGGAGCTTAATAATTATTATATCCAGAAAGTAGAAAA
>JAGAIU010000075.1 GCA_017626395.1 Clostridia bacterium
ATTCCAATTTGCATTCAACTTAAAGTCTGCATCTTCACCAGCATGGTCAATAGTATTAATTAGTTCAATTTTACATTTAGTGTTTGGACTTATAATGTTCTTTAATCCATTTTCTTCAATTGCAGCATTAACAACTATTGCTGGTATCATTCTTTTAATTACAGAAATAGGTAACTTGGTTGAATCTGTATATTTATTATCTAAATAATAAAATTAAAAAGCAGTTATGAAGTAAATTACTTCATAGCTGCTTCTATTTATTCATAATATATTTTATATCCTCTATCGCCAAATCTATATTTCTCATCCCATTTCCTATAGGATAAAATACTGCATATACTGGATATTCTTTTTGGTTTATCTCAATTTTAAATTCTTCTTTTCTTACACTTTTAACACATATTTTTTTGCCTAAAAATATCGTACTTACTTGATTTCCAAATACTATTATTTTTTTAGGTTTTATAATATCTATTTCTTTATATAGTAACTCTAAATATTGTTTTAGTACACTATCTGGTAAAGGTCTTGCATCTATTTGTGTACATTTACCTAAATTAGTAATATAAAATTTCTTTTCTTCTACTTTACTATACACATAATCTGCAAATTCTTCATCCCATTCAGTTGCTTTCATACTTTGTATTTTATCAAACAATTCTTTTTCAATTAGTCCAACATTATAAAATAATTTCCATATATTTTTAGTTCCAATCCATGGAGATCTTCTACCTTTCCATTCTTTTGTAGATGCTACATTTTTTCCTGTTGGATTCATAAATACAAAACAAATATCTGGACTTGACTCACATCCACCATTATATATAGAGGATAATGTAGGCTCTCCATATTCTAATTGTAATTTATCATAATATTTATTTAAGTCTTTTATTTTCATTTCATTCTCCTTTTTTAGAACTTATATCATATTTTGTTAAAAAAATAAAGAGAGTAAAAACTCTCTTCATTCAATTAGTAGTCTAAAAAGTTATCCTTAAACCATTCTTTTGTTGCTTCTTTAGGTATTTCATATCCAACTTTTCCTGTTAAATGTAAATAATATAAAGTCGGATTAGAAAAAACTATTCCAACCGGAGAATCATCAGATAGAACTATTTCTCTTAATTTTAAATCTGCCAAATTTCCAAATTGTTTATACATCTCAAAAAGCAATTCTTTTCTTTTAGTATCAATTGTACTTATTTTCTCTAATTGAGTCTTATTTAATATAATAGGATCTACTACCTTAGGAAAATGTTGTACGAGTGTTTTGTTAAGAATTCCGTAATACACATAAATAAAAATCACTTGAATATAATTTTTCTTCATCATTTATGCACATATAATACGCTTCTGATAAATACAAAAGATTGCAAAGTCTAAAAATGTTTATTTCCTTAAACCTATCCTGATGTAACTTAATCATATAGTAAGCATCTAAAATAATCTCGTCCATAATTATTACCTCCTTACAATTTCTAAAATTTTTTATAAATTGGTAAATATCATTAAGTACAGGTATTATAGCATAGTTTAAGCAAAAAATAAAGAAGAGTTATATAATCTCTTCCATACTTTTTTTAACCCCTATTCTAACTCTTTCTTTTTCAGAAAAAATCTTTGGTACTAGATTAGGTAAGAAAACCAGAATCCCTTTTTGAATAGGCATAAGAATAAAGATGTTATCTTCGAATGTATCATCTTTCCCTTCAGCTTTCATATTGTATTTTATCTTTATTGATAAATTATATATGTTTCCTTCTTTCATATAACAAAATTCAGAATTTGATTTTTCATTTAGTTTAGTTAATAAACCTTCTTTATCATCAAGTCTAAATTTTGAGTATGAGCATAAAAACATACTATTTTTCTCTCCATCGATATAATACTTTTGAGCTTTAGATAATACATCTTCAAGAATGCCTTTCATCTCTTTTACTTCTTTGTATACAAGAATTTCCATTTTACTTTCTCCATACTTATCTGCATAGATTTTAATGTAGAAATCACTGAATCTGTAGAAGTAAGATTGTTTAGTCATAAAAAACTTATAACGTCTTTTTTGTTCTCTAAACATTGTAGCAATTTCTTTAGATAACTCTACTCCCTTTCCTTTCGCAATTGAAAAACTGATTACTAGTTTTTCCTTTCTTTCAGTACCATTTGTTTGTTCCATATTCATTCTCCTCTCATTTTTGAACAAATTTAGAACCCCCTGAATAGGATATAAGTATCCACGTGTTTATTATACCACATTTTCGAATTTATGTCAACCTTTATGCATAAAAAAATAAAAGGTTGTTATCCTTTTATCTTACTAATTAGCTCTTTATCTATAGTAATTAGGTATTCTACTATTTCATAAAAAGCCTGTTTTACACCTATTTTTGATATATTTCCACTATAACCTTTAAACACTATAATGTTCCTTATCATCTCAATCGTATAATTGTAATTGACAACTCCTTTTATATATGTATTATGTGCAGTTAATCTAAAATACTCGTTTTCATTTAAATATTTAGATATTAGACTCACATACTTTTCTAGGTTATATTTTGAGAAACAACAACTAATAGAAAATTCTTGTGGATACTTTTCATCAATATGCTCTTTAATGTATTCATTAAAAGCCACTATTTCTTTAGAAATATTAAAGAATAATACTTTAGCATCCTTATGCACCTTTCTAAATAACATTTCAACATTTACCTGTATATTAGAAGTAATAGCCTCACCATCTACTAAAGCAAAAGTTTCTTCAAAAAAATAATTTAAAATACTATTATCTGTGTACTCTTTGTATGCCTCTAATATTTTGCTAACATTTTTTTGTTTTTCTGCTGGTATATAAAATGAATAGTTTAATTTAATATATTGATTCTTATCTACATCAAGACAAATTTTGTCATTCCTTTCTATAAAGTTAATAAATGATTTTTCTCCTACTTTGCTATTAAGCATAAGTATATCCCTCCTTTTAATCAAAAGCGTAAAAAATATATTTTTTTTACAGAGATAATTATATCATTTTTGTATAATTATGTCAAATTAATCTTCTTTTTTCTTTCTTGTTTGCCTTATATGCACCATTTTTGCCATTAAATTATTTGGCACAATTTTTGCTGCAAATCTTAAAAACTTAATTTCTAATCCCGGTGTTATATCTACTTTTCCTTTAAGCATTTTATCTACCGTATATTTTGCTACATATTCACTTGTAAGTGAATGTAAGCTAAACTTAACATTTGCAACGTTGTTAAAATTAGTTTTAACAGGTCCAGGATTTAAAGTTCCCACTTTAACTTTAGATTTATCTTTCCTTAATTCTTCATTAATAGAAGTAGATAATATATATACATATGATTTTGAAGCATAATATGCATCCATAAGTGGACCTGGTAGATGTCCTGCTATCGACGAAACATTTAAAATATATCCTGAATTTTTCTTAACCATTTCTTGTAAAAATAGTTTTGTTAAAATATGTACAGCTATTATATTAGTATTAATTAAATCTAACTCTTTTTGTAAATCTGTTTCTGTAAACTTACCAAATATTCCAAATCCAGCATTATTTACTAAAATATCTACATATCCAACTTTATTATATAGTTCTATACAATTTTCTTTAACACTTAAATCCATTACTATAATTTCAACATTGGTATTAATTTCTTTTTTTAATTCTTCTAATTTATCTTTACTTCTTGCAACTATTACTAAATCATATCCTCTTGAAGCAAGCTCTTTTGCCATATCTCTTCCAATACCAGAAGATGCTCCTGTTATTAAAGCTCTTTTTGCCATATACATACCTCCAATTTAATTAAATAATAACAAGAAAGTAAAAAAAGTACAAGTAATTATTTTATATGTTCAACAAGTATAGAATCTATCTCTAAAAATATTTTTTCAACTTCTTCTGAATTATTTAGCTCCTTTAACAAACATTCTATTTTTTTATCTGTGTAAAGTTTTATACCTGCAATACGTATTAACATATTTTTTAAATTTCCAAGTTTAGTATTTATACTTTTAATGTCACTATCTATAAATTCATCTACCTTAAAATCCACTATACTTTTAATTTTATGATACATTAATTCATGTAACTCTTTTTGATATTCTTTCAATATTTTTTCATACACATCATTTTTATATTCATAGCTACTTTCTTCAACTATAGCACCATCAATAATAATGATATCTTTTATAACGTCTTTAATTTCTACGTCATCTTTCTTTTTTATCACTTCATATAATTTTTCTATATTATCCATATATATCCTCCTATACACTGCCTCTTAAACAAGATAATATATCTTCATCTATATTATCTAATTTGTCATTTAATGTATTTATATCTGAGACTTCTTCGCCAAGCATATATTTTTTCATATACAAATCAATCCCCTCAACTACATTTTCTTCTGCTAGTTTTCTTACACACATATATCCGCTACATCTTATTATCCATCTTCTAAGTACACTCAGACTATTTCTAATTTTAGACTCTTCAGATAGATTTTTAATTGGATAATATCCAGATATAATTTCTTGTGCTTTAGTAAATCCTATTCTTTCTAAATCATAGGCATATTTTTCTTTCATCCTGTTATATACATTTGTCTTATATATAACATCTGAACTTAATATAGCAAAGTCTATAACATTTATATCCCTTATAACATCAGTCATAAAAAATTCAAACTTTGTTTTTATAATAAAATTATATATACATTCTATTTTTTCCATAATATCTCCTCCGAATTTGCTTGAATTATACTACTATTTTTAACAGTTTCAACATTATAGACAAAAGTAGCAAAAAGGAGACACTAGATAAATTAACTAGACAAAAAACATTATTAACAACAAAGATTTATATAATTATATTTTTCGTAATTTTTGTCGAATTATGTAGATTACCAAACTAATCATTGACTTTTAACCTTAATTATAGTAAAGTAAAACGCGTTGACGATTTTGGGAGGAAAAATGGACTCTTTAGCTAATATCATAATTATTATTGAACAAGCAGCCATATTATTTTGCTTTTTTACGTTTTTAACACAAACATATAAAAACACAAATTTGATTTTAAAAAAGAAACTACTAATTTTATTATTTTCAAGTATATTTTCTATAGGAATACAATTACTAAAACCTAATATTTCTTTTTTAATATATTTAGTTTTAATTATACCTTTATTCTTACTGTATAAATACATCTTAAAATATGACAATGGATCCACAATCATTAGTATATTAGTTTTATATTTAACAATATCTATCAGTGAAATTTTATCTTATTTTTCACTAAAATTACTGGTAGATATTAAAGTAGCTATGATAACTTCTAGTATATACATTTTTAGTTTATATCACCTGTTAAAAATTTTATATTATTCATTTTTACTATTTGTTGAGATAAGATTTTTAAAAGATGTTATGGACAAAGAAATAAATATACTAGAATCATTAAATAAAAAAGACATATCTATTGCCACACTTATAATTTTAAACATTATTATTCCTAATGTACTGAATTTCAGAATAAATGCAATTGAACATAATTTAAATATGCTTTCCTTTACAGTTATTCAATTGTCTATTGTTTTATCTTTAATATATGTATGTTTCAAATACATTAATTGCTTTGTAGAAAGTCAATCTGAACTACACCAAGAGAAAATATACAATAAAACACTTGTTGAATTAGTAGACAGTTTAAGACTATTAAAGCATGATTATAATAATATACTTCAAGCTATAAACGGTTATATTATAACTAAACAATATGACCAATTAGACGAGCATATAAAAAGATTATCTAAAGATTCTAAAAATATTTCTAAAGTTGAAGCTATAAATCCTGAAATTATTAATCAACCTGCTATTTATGGAATTATCGGTGCTAAATATTTTAGAGCGGTTAATAAAAATATAGATTTTAGTCTTTCTATTAATACTAATATTAGTGAAATCTCTTTTGATTTTACAGAACTTTCTAGAATATTAGGTATACTTTTAGATAATGCAATAGAAGCTAGTGAAAAATCTGATAATCCACATATATCAATTAAGTTTTCATATAATAAATTTAAGCAAGCAGACATGATAGAAATAAAGAATACTATTGCTAAGAATAGTAAAATAGATTTAAATAAAATTTTCAATAAAGGCGTGTCTAGTAAAACTATAAAATCTGGTTTAGGATTATGGGAAGTAAAAAAGATTATTTCTTCTAAATCAAATTCACAAATTTTTGCTGATGTTAATAATAATGAATTTTCACAAACTATAATAGTAGAAAAGAATTAAAAAGCAGTTCAAACGAACTGCTTTTTATTATAATTTTGCTAACGAGTCGTAAAATTTCGTATTCTTTTCAATATAATATTTATCTTTTGCATTAATAATATTATAATGAACCTTGCAATATTCAGTTGCAAAGAAATATAACGAACTAACAAATTCAGCTTTAAAATTTGACGCATTAATAACTATGTTTTCAATACTAACATTTATATTATATTCTAATATATTATTAGAATCTTGTATTGAAATCAAACTAATTATATTACGTTTTTTAAGAACATCAAATTTTCTAAATTCATTTTTTGAAGTTTTCTTTCTTTCATAATTCATCAACTGTAATATCTTTTCAAAATCAGCTAATACAAAGTCTATTTCTTTTCCAAGTGAATATCTAATATCTACAGTTATTTTTACATCTTCTACTTCCTTATAGAAAATATTTAATACTGATAGTATTTTTTCAGAGACTTCCTCTATTTGAGTTATTAAGTCTTCCTCACAAGAAAATGAAACTGACATTTCAAGCCAAGATAACACTTCACTCGGTTCAATTAGAATTCTTAAATTATTGCTAGCTAGACAGATTTTCTGATATCCAATATCCCAACCTTGAGCTAAAATTTTCTTTTCATTTTTCTTAACATACTTTGAAAATTTTTCTTGGATTTTCTCTGCCCTAATGCAAAAATTCAGACGAATTCCAATACCCGTCCTACCGAGTTACATACTTCAACTCCTTTTCGTTTAGTAATACCTGTTTAAGCTTTTCATTAGCTACTTTTAATTTGTTAGCACCAATATAAATATAATTATTAGTCATACAAATACCTCCTTATAAATTTTAAAAAAGTTTAATATATTAAATGCACACACATATTATAGCACACGATTTACATAAAATAAAGATATATTTCAACCTTTTTCATAAAAATTACAAAATTTAAGCTTTCTATAACCACTTTTACTAAGTTTATCTTTTATATATCTACAATACACATACTTTAATTTATAGTTATCGGTATAATTAAACTGTGCATACTTGCAATCATTACATTTATATATTCTATTCATACTAGTATTATTAGTATTTTAGTCAAAAATAAAAAGACCTTATGGCCTTTTTACATTTTTTCTGCAACTTTGTCTTCTGCATAACGCATTGCATTTATTGTTTCTTCAAATAATTTATCTAATTCCCACCCAAGCATTTCTGCTCCATTCTTTATTACATCTCTTGAGCAGCCTGCTGCAAATTTTTTATCTTTAAATTTCTTTTTAAGACTAGATACTTCCATATCTTTTGTGCTATGTGACGGTCTCATTTTAGCAGCTGCCCATATAAGACCTGTAAGTTCATCTGTTGCAAATAATATTTTCTCCATTTCCTTTTCTGGTTTTACATCACTACAAATTCCGTATGCATGAGAACATATTGCATGGATCATCTCATCATTTGCATTAGCTTTAGTTAATAATTCTACACATTTTTTACAATGTTCGTCTGGCCACATTTCAAAATCTATATCATGCAATAGCCCTACTACTGACCAAAATTCTTTATCTTCATTATTTTTATCTGCAAAGTATTCCATTACAAAAGATACTGTTAATGCATGTTCAATATGAAAAGATTCTTTGTTATATTCTTTTAATAATTCAAAAGCTTCATTCCAATTCATTTTTTTATCACCTTCCTATAAGATTATATAAATAATACCTTGTATAGTCAAGGTAGCTATTTGACAGTCATCTAAAAAAATGTTAATATATTACTATCTTAAAAGGAGGAATTTAATATGGTAAAAAGTATATTTTTAACAAATAAACATCATCATCGTAGGAACACTTGTGTCTAAGATTTTGTATCGTAAGCACAGGTGTAAAAAGCATGTGCCTACGATAGTTAAAAATATACAATTTGCATATTTGTAAATATATTAAAGGCTATGTAGGATTTAAAATTCACATGGCCTTTTTTGCACCAGTTTTTTAGTTAGGGGGAATTTATAATGATAAGAAAATTTATATTAAATAATAAAGAAATTGAATTTAAAATTTATAATCCGGGAGGAAATAAAACAGCATTAGTTTATGATAAAAACTATGAGCAAT
Organism: Clostridia bacterium; assembly: GCA_017626395.1. GTDB lineage: Bacteria > Bacillota > Clostridia > TANB77 > CAG-465 > CAG-465. The sequence continues at coordinate 8,437 of JAGAIU010000075.1, forward strand.
ATGAAATATCCAAAATTAATAATTATATTTTAAGTAACTATCCACAGATTGAACAAGTAGGATTTATATCTAAAGAAAATAATACATTAAAGATGGCTGGCGGTGAATTTTGTGTTAATGCAACAAGATGCACTATATATGATTTTCTTGAAGGAAAAGATGGTGAAACATCTTTATCTGTATCTGGAGCAAAAAATAAATTATATGGTGGTATTACAGAGAATACTGTTTTTGTTAAAATAGATTTTAAAAACGTTATTAATTCAATTAGTATAAAGTTACAAAATAACATTTTAAATGGTTATATGGCCAAACTCGATGGAATAGAGCACGTTGTATTAGATTATTCTACAAGTAAAAACTTTATTAATCTAAATGAAGTTGATTTAAAGAAAATTTGTAAAGAAATAATTATTAATTCAAATAGTACAGAAAAAGCAGTTGGTGTTATATTACTAAAAAAAGTTAATGATATGACTAAAATATATCCTATTGTGTGGGTTAGAAGTATTGATACATTATATTACGAAACAGCTTGTGGAAGTGGTACAATTGCTGCTTTTACATATCTATATAACCAAAGCAATGTAGATAATATTTCCATTTTACAACCATCAGGATATACATTAAAAGTAGAAAAGAAAGATAGTATAGTAATAATTAGTGGACCTGTTATAGAAGAATAAAAAAGTAAAGAGAAAGAATAAATTCTTTCTCTTTTAGTTTTTATATAAAATCTACTAGATTTGCTGCAAGCCCTGTATAAGTTTCTGGTGTTAATTTTAATAATTTTTCTTTATCCTTTTTGTCTATATCTAATTCTTTTACAATTTTTCTTATATCATCAAGAGTTACTTTCTTTCCTCTTGTTAGATTTTTTAGTAGTTCATATGCATTATCATAACCATTTTTTCTTAAAACTGTTTGAATTGCTTCTGCTAATACTTCTGGATTTTTATCTAGTTCTTCTTCTAATACACCTTCATTTACTTCCATTTTATTAATAGCTACTATACTTTGTTTAACACTAACTAAAGTATGAGCAAGTGCTACTCCTATATTTCTTAAATTAGAAGAATCACTTAAATCTCTTTGCATACGAGATATTTGTAAATTATTGTTAAAATTATCTATTATGCTATTTGCTACTCTAACATTTGCCATTGAATTTTCATGATTTATTGGATTAACTTTATGTGGCATTACAGACGAACCAGTTTCTGTTCCAATCGTTTTTTGTTTAAAATATCCCATACTTATATATGTCCACATATCGCCATTAAAGTCTAATGTTATATTGTTTAACAATTTAATATAACTAAACAACTCGCATATAGTATCATGATTTTCTATCTGTGTTGTAAGTGGATTGTATTCTAATTCTAAACTTTCTACAAAATGTTTAGTGTATTCTATCCAATCAATATTATCATAAGCAACAACGTGAGCACTATATGTTCCTACTGCTCCACTAAATTTCCCTTTAAATTTTATATTCTTTATTTTTTCTAGTATGCTATTCCATCTATATACAAATACAGCTAATTCTTTTCCAACAGTTGTAGGTGTTGCAGCCTGGCCATGAGTATGTGAAAGCATTGGGAGCCCTTTCCTTATTACAGCTTTCTCTTTTACATTTTCAATTAATTCTTCTATGTTTGGAATTATTACTTTTTTCAAGCAATCTTTTAACATTAAAGAATATGCTAAATTATTTACATCCTCAGATGTACACCCAAAGTGTACTAAACACTTATATTTTTCTAACCCTAACTTTTCAAGTTTTTCTCTAATATAATATTCTATTGCTTTAACATCATGATTAGTAGTTTCTTCTATTTCTTTTACTCTTTTTGCCTCGCTAATATCAAAATCTGCATATATATCCATTAATTTATTTGTATTTACTGTTTCTTTTGTAAAGTTATCATCATTTAAAAGTTTTTTTAACCATTCAATTTCAATCAATATTCTATATTTTATATATGCATATTCGCTAAAGTATTTGCTTATGTTTTGTGTTAATTTTCTATATCTACCATCTATAGGTGATATCGCAAGTAAATTATCTATTTCCATATTTTTTTATTCTCCTATTCTACAATTATCATATCATTTCTATCCGCACCAGTACCAATAAATTTAATAGGTACTTTTACTATTTCTTCAATTCTATCTAGATATTTTCTAGCATTTTCTGGTAAATCTTCTCTTCTTTTAATGCCACTTAAATCTCCAAAATTCCCTTCAAACTCTTCATATATTGGTGTACATTTATTTAAGTAATCATTATTTGTAGAAAATCTCATTGTTTTTTCACCATCATATTCATATGCTACACATAATTTTATTTTATCTAGTTTTCCAACTGTATCTACATGGTTAATTGCAAGACCAGTTAGACCATTAATTCTTGCTGCATATTTAAGTGCAACTAAATCTAACCAACCACATCTTCTTGGTCTTTTTGTAGTTGTTCCATATTCATGTCCAAGTTCTCTAATTAAGTCTCCAGTTTCATTATCTTGCTCTGTCATATACATACCTTCACCAACTTTAGAAGAATATGCTTTTAATACCCCATAAACTTCTCCAATATATTTAGGTCCAATTCCTGTTCCTGTACATACACCACCAATAGTAGGATTTGATGATGTAACAAATGGATAATTTCCAAAGTCTATATCTAGTAGTGTTGCTTGTGCTCCTTCACATACAATATCTTTGTCTGACTCTAATAATTCATGCAACATATCCACACTATCCACAACATATTTTCTTAAATAATTTGCATATTCTTTATATTGTGCTACAGTTGACTCTACATCTAGCTTTTCTTTACCGTACATAGCAAATATTTTATTTTTCTTTTCTATATTATTTCTTGCTATTTCTTCGAATTTATCTGATATAAAATCTTCTACTCTAATTCCTGAACGTTCAAATTTATCGCTATAGCAAGGACCTATTCCTCTTGCAGTAGTTCCAATTTTATTTTTAGCTCTTAATTCTTCTTGCAATTTATCCATCATTACATGATAAGGCATTATTATATGAGCTTTATCACTTATATATAAGTTATCTACAGTATAGCCACCAGCTTTTAACTCCTCTATTTCTTGAATTAACACTTTAGGATCAATTACAACCCCATTTCCAATAATAGCTTTAGTATCTCTATTTAATATTCCTGATGGAATTAAATGGAATGCATATTTTTTTCCATCAACATTAATTGTGTGTCCTGCATTATTTCCACCTGAACACCTGATACTTGCATCTGCTTTCTCTGAAAGATAGTCTATTATCTTTCCTTTCCCTTCATCACCATAGAAAGTACCTAAAACAACATTTACTTTTGACATATAACACCACTCCTTATCTTAAAAATATATAGATGAATATTTTAACTAAAAAATTATAAATACATATAAAATAAAAAAAGATAAGAAGGTAGTATAATCCTACCTTCTTATCTTTCTTGTATGTTCAGCAAATCTACAAGTATGTTTCAACTTGTAAACATCATTTAATATATACTTATTAAATTTCAGTCTTATTTGCATATTATCACCTACTATTTTTTACATATTAAGTATATAGCATTGATTTTAAATTGTCAAACAAAAAATATAACTTTTAAAATTTTTTAATATAAACTATATCTGTAATAAATAAAAAAAGAGAAAGTATTAATTTACTTTCTCTTTAACGTTGTTATACTTATTTCTGGCGGATTAAATATTCTAATTGGTTTGGTTGAATTACCTACTCCTCTACTAATTATTATTTGACTCTCTCTTCTTTTATGTGTTCCAGCTGCAAGTCTTGTAAATACCCAAAATCTTCTCGGAGCAACAAGACCAAATCCAAATAATCGTATACCTCCACCATGTAAATGTCCAGAATATATTAAATCATAACCCAGTCTTGAATATGCTTCAAAATTTAATGGATCATGTGCTAATAGTATATTAAAATTATTTGTATCAACAGTTCCTAAATCTACTAAATGATTTCTTTTATTTTTCTCTACAACATCATTTGTTAATTCTTTTCTTGATTGTAAATGGTTAAAATTATATGTTAATCCATGAATATAAATTTTCTCTTCATTTCTTTCAATATATGTTTTTTCGTTATCTAAAACAATTACACCTAAAGCTTCTAGTTCTGTTCTAAATTGCCATAGTCTTTTCCAGTTTAGTTCTAGTTCATGGTTTCCATATATAAAATACTTCTTTTTACAGTTAAGTTGTTTGATAAATTCAATAGCAGGTTTATAATCTTTAACTTGTCTTATAATAAAATCTCCTGTCATTACTATAATATCTACATCTTGTTTGTTAATTAAGTTAATAAGTTTTCTATTATTTTTACCATATTGTGTACAATGCCAATCAGATAGATGTAATATTTTAAAATTATTAAAGCTTTCTGGTAACTTTTCACTTTCTATTTTATATTTAGTAACAAATATAACTTTGTAATTTATATATAAAAATATACTCAATAAAACTATAATTATTATTGCTATATACATTCTCTTCTCCTTTTCAGATTTATAATATCATAAATCCCTTTTTTCTTCAACAAACAAAATAACAGTAGATAAATTCTACTGTTATTCTTTAATATTACTCATCAGGCATAATAAGTGCACAGATTATATATATTAATATTCCTGTACCATAAAACAAAGTTAATATAGCCCATACTAATCTAACCCATATTGAATCAAATCCGAAGTATTCTGCAATACCTCCACAAACTCCACAGATTTTTTTATCTGTGCTTGATTTACGCATTTTTTTTCCTTGCATAAAAATTCCTCCTCAATTCATATTTTAGAAAAATTGATGATAATCATATTGGTGTACCTGCTCTAAATTTTTAGAAACAATCTTATTTTTTCTAATGGAGATATTATAACATCATTTTTATGTAAAATCAAGTATTAAAAAAGAGAAGTTTTTAAACTTCTCTCAATTTTTTACTCATCTGGCATAGCTATAGCACATATAATATATGCCGCTAATCCAATCTCAAATTTAATTAAACTTACAATACACCATATAAGTCTAATCCAAAACGAACTAATCCCTAAGTATTCGGCTATTCCACCACATACTCCAAATATTTTGTCGTCCTTACTAGACTTACACAATTTCTTTTTATTTTGCATATGCAAAACCTCCTCAATTTAATATTTTAGAAAATTGCTGTATTGTACATATTGACCTGTTCTAAATTATTAGAACTATTTCCTTTTTCTCACATTAACAATTATAGCACTGTTCTTATGTAAAGTCAATAACAATATAAAAGAGAAAGTGTTTAACTTTCTCCTTAAATTTTTATTCAAGTTCAAATGCACCAGTATATAATTGATAATATTGGCCTTTAGCAGCTATAAGTTCATCATGTGAACCTCTTTCTATTATTCTACCATGATCAAGTACCATTATAGCTTTTGAATCTCTAACAGTAGATAATCTATGTGCTATAACAAATACTGTTCTACCTTCCATTAATTTATCCATACCTTCTTGAACTATTTTTTCTGTTCTCGTATCAATAGAAGATGTTGCTTCATCTAGTATCATAACAGGTGGATCATTTATTGCAGCTCTTGCAATAGCAAGTAATTGTCTTTGCCCTTGAGATAATTGTGCTCCATTATTTGTAAGCATTGTATCATACCCATCCGGTAAATGCATAATAAAATTATGAGCATTAGCAAGTTTAGCAGCTTCAATTACTTGTTCATCTGTTGCATCTTCGCAACCATACTTAATATTATCTCTTATTGTACCTGTAAATAAGTTAGTATCTTGTAATACCATTCCTAATGATTTTCTTAAATCATCTTTTTTAATTTTATTAATATTAATTCCATCATATCTAATTTTCCCATCTTCAATATCATAGAATCTATTAATTAAATTCATTATTGTTGTTTTACCAGCACCAGTTGCACCAACAAATGCAATTTTTTGTCCTGGTTTCGCATATACAGAAACATTGTGTAAAACTGTTTTGTTAGGTTCATATCCAAAATCTACATCTACAAATTCAATATGTCCTTTTACTTCAACATAATCTAAAGTTCCATCATGATGTGGATGCTTCCATGCCCAAATACCTGTTTTCTCTTCACATTCAACAAGTTCACCATTTACTCTTTTAGCATTTACTAATGTTACGTATCCTTTATCTTCTTCTGGCTTTTCATCCATCATTTCAAATATTCTACTAGCACCAGCTAAAGCCATAATTACAGAGTTTAATTGGTTAGTCATTTGTTGAATTGGCATATTAAATCCTTTAGTGAAGTTTAAGAAAGATACTATTGTACCAGGTGTTAGTCCGCCAATTCCATTTATTGCCATTACAGTACCTGTAAGTGCAACCAAAACATATTCTAAATTACCTAAATTACCTGCAATAGGCATCATGTTATTTGCATATTTATTTGCAGTGTACATATCTGTAAATAGTTGATCATTTAATTTATCAAATTCTTCTATTGCTTTTCCTTCATGTGTAAATACTTTAATTACTTTTTGTCCACTTATCATTTCTTCAACATATCCATTAACTGTTGCTAAAGATTTTTGTTGTGAAACGAAATATTTAGAGCTTATTTTAACAAATGAGCTTGTTATAAACATTATTAAACTTGTGAATACTACAACAAATATTGTAAGTATAGGGCTTAATATTAACATTGATACAAAGGTTGAAACAATTGACATAGTAGATGATACAAAGTTAGGTAAAGACTGAGATATCATTTGTCTTAATGTATCTGTATCATTAGTATAGTGACTCATTATTTCACCGTGTGTATGTGTATCAAAATACTTGATTGGTAATTCTTCCATTTTATCAAACATATCATCACGAATATCTTTTAATACACTCTGTGACACAACTGCCATTATTCTATTATATACATATGTACTAACTATACCAACTAAATACATACATCCTAGTGTAGCAATTGCTTTTAATAACCCATCAAATACAGGATTTGGTGTATTTAATAATGGAGTAATATAGTCGTCAATTAAAGTTCTTAAAAATAGTGTTCCCCTTACATTAGCTAGCGAACTAACAATTATACATATTACTACTATAGCTAATTGTAGTTTATGTCCTTTAGTGATATATTTTAATACTCTTTTGAAAGTTCCTTTATTTACTTTTCCTCTAGGACCTCTCATCATTGCTGCACCTCTGCCTTTTGGCATTTCTCCTCTAGCCATTTATATCACTTCCTTTCATTTGAGATTCATATACATCTTTGTATATCTCATTTGTAGCAAGTAACTTTTCATGTGTTCCAAATCCATTTATTTTACCATCATCTATAACAATAATTTTATCTGCATCTTCTATAGAAGATATTCTTTGTGCAATTATTATTTTAGTTGTATTTGGGATTTCTTCTCTAAAAGCTTTTCTAATTAAGCTGTCTGTTTTAGTATCAACAGCACTTGTAGAGTCATCTAAAATTAAGATTTTTGGTTTCTTTAATAATGCTCTAGCAATACATAGTCTTTGCTTTTGACCACCAGATACATTTGTTCCACCTTGTTCAATATATGTGTCATATTTATCTGGGAAACTTTGAATAAATTCATCTGCTTGAGCAAGTTTACATACTCTTTGTACATCCTCAAGAGAAGCATTTTCATCTCCCCATTTAATATTTTCTGTTATAGTTCCAGAGAATAATACGTTCTTTTGAAGAACACATGATACTTCATCACGTAATGATTTAATATCATAATCTCTAACATCTATTCCTGCTACTTTAACAGAACCTTCTGTTACATCGTATAATCTTGGTATTAAGTTTACAAGTGTAGATTTACCAGAACCTGTTCCACCAATTATACCAATTGTTTCTCCACTTTTAATCTTAATATTTATATCTGTTAAACATTCTTTATCTTTGTCATCTACATAGCTAAATGATACATTATCAAATTCAATATCCCCATTTTTAACTTCCTTAATTGCATTTTCTTTATTTTTAATGCTTGGTTCTTCTATTAAAACTTCATAAATTCTATTAGCTGATGAACTAGCAATAGTCATCATCATTACTACCATAGATATCATCATTAGGCTAGATAATATTTGTGTTGAATAAGTAATGAATGTAGATAATTGTCCTGTAGTAAGGTCAGTCATATTTGTATTTACTATTATTTGAGCACCAAACCATGAAATTAAAATTATGCATAAATATATAGCAAATTGCATAACAGGTGAGTTTAATGCCATAATTTTTTCTGCTTTACTAAACGAATCGAAAATATCTTTAGATACTTTTTTAAATTTCTTTTTCTCTTTTTCTTCAGTTACAAAAGATTTTACTACTCTTATTCCATTTACGTTTTCTTCTACAACTGCATTTAAATTATCATATTTTTTAAACACACTATCCATTATTGGATGAACATATCTAAGTCCTAAAAATAGTGCAATTGCTACTAGTGGAACTACAAGTAATAATATAAGTGATAATTTTGAATTTATGCTTATTGCCATAATTACAGATGATATAAGCATAAGTGGTGCTCTAACTGTAATTCTTGTTAGCATTTGAAATGCTTGTTGCACGTTACTTACATCTGTTGTTAAACGAGTAACTAAACTTGCAGTAGAAAATTTATCTATATTAGAAAATGAAAAATCTTGTACTTTGTAATATAAATCTTTTCTTAAATTTTTAGCAAATCCACCAGAAGCTTTAGCTGCTAATACCCCAGATAAGCAACCAAAAATTAATGCTAAGAATGCTGTTAATACAAGTTGTAATCCTATTTTATAAACAGCACTCATTTCACCTGCATAAACACCTTCATCAATTAACTTTGCCATTAATAATGGAATTATTACATCCATTACAACTTCTAAAGTAACAAAAACTGGTGTTAAAAGTGCAGGCTTTTTAAATTCTCTTACTGATTTTCCTAATGTTTTTAACATATTTCCTCCCTTTTTATACTTTCAATAACTTTATTTAATAATCTCTTAAGTTCTTCTTTTTCAGAATCTTCAAGTACACTTAATAATTTATCTTCCATTTCATCTGCTTTGACTTTACCACATTCAACTATTTTTTTTCCAGAATCTGTTAACTCAATTTTTTTATATCTTTTATCTTTGCTACTAGGTACTCTTTTAATATATTCTTTTTCTTCTAATCTATTAAGTATACCTGTAACAGTAGGATTTTTTAGATTAAATTCTCGTTCAATATCTACCTGGTTAACTTCTTTTCCTTTACGTGTGCTTACAAACACATAAACTAGTGCACCCATTTGTGATCTAGTCATATTGATTTCTGCAAGATTATTATTACTGTTCATATCCATATAGTTGCTTACCACTTTAAGCATTCTTCCTATATGATTCATTTAATCACCTCAATTCATAGCGTACTATATAGCATACTATGTATTATATTCTTATCTTACTCGATAGTCAATAAAAATATGATGAAAATTTTGTAAAATAATATTTTTTTGAATAAAAAAATAAGTATTACTAACAATATTTTTAGGTGATAAAAAATGAATGAAATAGAAATTTTAAAAGAAATTAGCAAAGATGCTAAAACTGGTCTAGATGGACTAAATTATACTTTAGAAAAAGTCCAAGATAACAATCTAAAAGACTTACTTTATACAGAAAAAAATAGTTATCAAAACATCTATGACAGAACAAAAGAATTACTTGCACAAAATAACGAAGAAGTTGAAGATACTTCTCCTGTTCAAAAGGCAATGTCTTGGATGGGAATCCAACTAAACACTCTTACAGATAAAAGCAACTCACAAATTGCTGAATTATTAATTCAAGGAAATGATATGGGTGTTATTAAAGGAAGAAAACTACTTAACAACATGGAATTTGAAGATGAACAAATAAAAAATATACTTTCAGATTTTATACGTTTACAAGAAAAAAACAAGGAAGATTTAAAGAAGTATTTATAATTTTTTTATTCTTAACATAATATTATAACAATATAAAAATTCTGTTGAAATATTGTTGAAATATTGTAAACTAAAATGGTTAAAAGGCTAGTATTTTTAGCCATTTTATGGTATAATATAATAGTGTTAAGAAAGGAAATTTATATGACTAACATATTAAATATTTTAAAAGAACAAAAAGATTCTAAATTAAAAGGAAATCTTTATCATATTACTCAAATTTTATTTGCATATAATACAAATCATATAGAAGGTAGTACTTTAACAGAAGAACAAACAAGATACATATATGAAACTAATACTTTAATAACAGATACTTCTAATTTAACTACTAATATTGATGATATAATAGAAACTTCTAATCATTTTAAGCTAGTAGACTACATGCTAGATAATGCTAATAATGTTTTAACTGAAGATTTAATTAAAAAATTTCATAAAATATTAAAAACTGGTACTAGTTATGAAAGATTATCTTGGTTTAATATAGGTGAATACAAAAAATTAACTAATGAAGTAAATGGAAATGTTACTTCTAAACCAGAAGATGTTGAAAAAGATATGAAAGCATTACTAAAATGGTATAATTCTATTGAAAATGTAAAACTAGAAGATATTATAAAATTCCACTCTCAATTTGAAAAGATTCATCCATTTCAAGACGGAAATGGAAGAGTTGGTCGTATTATAATGTTTAAAGAATGTTTAAGAAATAATATAGTTCCATTTATTATTTTAGATAAAGATAAATTATTTTATTATAGAGGATTAAATGAATATCAAAATAACAGAGAAAAAGGTTACTTAATAGATACATGCTTAAACGCTCAAGATCAATACAAACTTTTAATTACAAAATATTTAAATGTACAATTTGAAGAATAAAAAAATAACAGATAAGTGAAATACTTATCTGTTATTTTTTCTAATCTACATTACTTGGATCTATTAAACTTAAATTAACTTTTTGACGTTCTAAATCCACTTTATCCACATAGCAAGTTACTATATCTCCTACACTTACTACATCTAATGGATGTTTTATATACTCTTTTGTTAATTTAGAAATATGAGCAAGTCCATCATCATGAAGACCTATATCTATAAATGCTCCAAAATCTACAACATTTCTTACTGTTCCTTCAAGTTTCATTCCAACAGTTAGATCTTCTATTCTTAGTATATCGCTCTTTAATAACGGCTTTGTAAAGTCATCTCTAAAGTCTCTATTTGGCTGTTTAAGACATTTTATTATATCTTCTAGAGTAAAGTTATCTATACCATTTTCAGAAGCATATTTTTCTAAATTTAAAGCATCTAGTTTTTTATTTAACTCTTCTGTTCCTATATCTTCTACTGTCATACCAATATTTTCAATTAGTTTAATTGTAGCATCATAACTTTCAGGATGTATAGGTGTTTTATCTAACAAATTTTTACCATCTATTACTCTCATAAATCCGATAGATTGCTCATATGCTTTTGCAGATAAAACTTTCTTTTTAACAAGTTCTTCTCTTGATTGTATTTTTCCATTTTCTTCTCTGTATTTAACAATTTTATCTATATTAGTTTTGGTTAAACCAGATATATATTTAAGTATAGAAGGACTAGCAGTATTAACATTTACACCAACTAAGTTAACAGCTTTACTTACAACAAAATCTAATGATTCGTTTAGTCTTTTTTGGTTAACATCGTGTTGATATTGTCCAACACCTATACTCTTAGGATCGATTTTTACAAGTTCACTTAAGGAATCTTGTAGTCTTCTACCTATACTTATAGCACTTCTTTCTTCAACATGTAAATCCGGGAATTCAGAAATTGCAAGTTTAGATGCAGAATATACAGATGCACCTGCTTCAGATACAATAATATATTCTACTTTTTTCTCTTTATATTCCTTACATACTTCAGATACTAACTTCTCACTTTCACGTGATGCAGTTCCATTACCTACTGCAATTATATCTACATTAAATACTTTAATTAATTGCTTAATTATTGTTTTAGCTTCTACCCATTTATTATGTGGTTCGTGTGGATAGATCTTGCTAATATTTAATACACGAGATGTAGGATCAATAACTGCAAGTTTACAACCAGTTCTAAAAGCAGGGTCAAAACCTAAAACAACTTTATCTTTCATAGGTGGTGTAAGTAATAATTTTTCTAAATTCTTACCAAATACACCTATTGCCCCTTCTTCTGCTTCTTCTTTTAAATCTGCACGTATTTCACGTTCAATTGAAGGAAATATTAGTCTCTTATATGCATCTACAATAGCATCTTTTACTATATCTACAACTGGACTTTCTTTTTTCTTGATTATCTTCTTTTCTAAGAAGTTCATTATATGTTCTGTATCTATTTCAATACTAACTGTTAATACATTTTCTTTTTCTCCACGATTAATAGCAAGTATTCTGTGAGATTTAGCAAATTTAATCTTTTCAGAATAATCATAATACATCTTATATACTTGTCCTTCATCTTCAGCTTTTTTCTTTATTTTAGATGTAATAGTTCCAAAATTAAATATATTATTTCTTATATATTTTCTATATGCAGCATTATCTGATATCCATTCAGCTATTATATATTTAGCACCCTGAATAGCATCTTCCACAGTTAAAACTTTATCTGTTATATATCCGCTTGCCGCTTCACTTATATCTATTTTAACAGGAAAAGACATTATAATTTTAGCTAATGGTTCTAATCCTAAAGCAATTGCTTCTGTAGCTTTTGTTTTCTTTTTCTCTTTATATGGACGATATAAATCTTCAACTTCAACAAGTTTTACACATTTCATAATTTCAGCTTTTAATTCATCATTCATCATACCTTTTTCTTCTATTAAACGAATAACATCTTCTTTTCTTTTTAATAGATTAACTTGGTATTCGTATACTTCATTTATCTTTCTAATTTGTTCTTCATCTAATGCACCAGTTGCTTCTTTTCTATAACGAGCAATAAATGGTACAGTGTTTCCATCTTCTAATAATTTTAGTACGTTTTCTACTTGAGATGATTTTACATTTAGCTCAAGTGCTATTTCATTTACTATATCTTGATTCATATATTTCTACTCCTTTTACCAATGGTATTATATCATAAAAAGAATAGAAATACACTAGGAAATTTATATTAAAAACGACATATATTTTTTCCTAAATTCTCTAGTTTTAGAACATATTTCTAAAAGCATTGTTGTATAAAAAAATAAATGCTATACTCTTTTAGCTTTCTTTTGAAGCAGAAAGGAGGTATAGCAATGTTAAATACTTTAACCAATCTAATTTTTGCAATATATTGTCTATTAACTATTTTATTTGAAATAGTTAAATATATACGTAAAGATTAGAAAAAAGTAGTCCATGCCCACCATGGACTACTTTTTATTCTTAAAAAGAGAGATAGATGCCCACCATCTATCTCTTGTTAAATACTATAACCATTTTCTGGGTGAGAAGGAGTTCTTTTCACCATTGTGTAGTAACGAATCACTACACTTAAATTATACCATTTACTAAGTATAAAGTCAATTATAATTCATATTCAAATATCCACAGATTTTATTATATTAATATTCTAAAAATAGTATAAAAAAGACATCCCGTGGTATTACCACGGGATATCTAAAGACAAAACTTATCCTTACTTCAAAATAATAGAGCTTCTAGGTGTGAGTTTTTTAACCTTAGGACTTTCGTCCGTAGAATAAAGCACAGTGTCAGCTTTAATAAACCCAAGGTCGATAGGCTCATCTGAAAGGTTAACTCCAACAAAAAGACTTTCATTCCTTGTTAAAGCCTCACGTGCAAAAACGCAAGCACCTTTGTTAAATACCAAAGGTAAGAAATTGGCATCCTTAAGGAACGGATTATCTTGTCTAATTTTTCCCAGTCGCTGGAAGAACTTAACAAGATCTTGATCTTCACGTCCCCAAGGATAGGTCTTACGGTTATGCGGATCACGGAAACCATATACTCCCGCTTCATCACCATAGTACAAACAAGGGTTACCAGGTAAGAAATACTGAATAGTTGCAAGCAGCTTAAACAATTCTTTTCCTTTAAGGTAAGACTCAGGGTCAAGATAATCGTTTTGTGCTTGCCAGTACCTATCTCTTCCACCTGCCGCACCTTTTACAAGGCGAGTAATAGCTCTTTCGATGTCATGTCCAGAGACAATGTTCATCATTGCATCAAGATTGTCCTTAGGATAATTCTCGATGGTACGGATAATGGTGTCAAGCAAATCCACAGCGTTCCTTGTTTCAAAGAACTGGAAAAGAGCATCTTTGTACACATAGTTCATAGCACTGTCCAAAGTATTGTCTGTGAAATAACGCTTTCTCTCACCATAGGCCTGTTTGGTAGATACATCTTCCCAAACTTCACCAATTACAGAAGGCTGAGAATCGAAAACAACCTCACCTTTAATGACTCTAGAAAGTACATAAATCATGTGGTTCGTAAGCTCATCCACAACGTCGAATCTGAAACCAGAAGCACCAAGGCCGATCCACTTTCTCATTACTTCACACATAAACTCCAAAGCTTCCTGAGACTGCTTGTTAAGTTTAGGTAAAGTATCATGTCCCCACCAAGATTCATATCCAGTAGGATAGTTGAAGAAACAGAACCAGTCACGATATTTGCTATCAGGACTGTTATATGCACCAATCGTTGCATAACGTTTCTCTTTGTTAAAGTAGATACTATCAGAACCAGTATGGTTGAATACACCATCAAGGATAATTCTAATGCCTCTTGCATTAGCTTCTTCGCAAAGCTCTTTGAAATCTTCTTCTTTACCAAGTAAAGGATCGATTTTCATATAGTTTGCAGTGTTGTATCTGTGGTTAGAATGTGCCTCAAAGATAGGATTCAAATAGATAATAGTTACACCCAAAGACTGAATGTAATCTAATTTTTGTGTGATACCCTTAAGGTCTCCACCGAAATAGTCATCATTTAAGATAAGACCATTTTCATTCGGTAAGTAGTTCGGATTTTCGTACCAATCGGAATGAATGAATCTGTCACTTGGAACGTCTTGCTTAGCTTCACCAGAGTTATAAAATCTGTCTGGGAAAATCTGGTAGAAAGTAGCACCTTTCATAAAGTCAGGTACTGAAATATCCTTAGTAAATGCGGTAAGCTGAAAACACTCATCTTCGCGTCCACCAAAGATACCTTTGGAAAGTTTTCCTCTCCTAATTTCCTCATATTTTCCGTTAAGGAACATAGAGAAATAGTAGTAGTAAACATCTGCTGTTTCGGGAACAAACTGGCAAGAATAGTAATTGTTGTTGTACGAGTAGTCTGTAAGTTCAAGGTCAATTTCTTGTCTTTCATCCCATCTATCTATTCTAAAGATAATGAGTTTGGGTGATTCGACTTTGCTGACCTTGTCCAGTCTGATGCTAAACTTTACTTCTGAACCTTCTTGCGCTGGCCCAATTGGACTCTTGCATTTGCGGTCCATGCTGCAATAGATTTCATTAATCATCTTTCTTTCCTCCTAACTAAAAAATTATTTTTGAGTTATATCAAACAATGCTGATACCCCTAGAATTTACCATACTCGATACAATAAGTCAACAAAAATCGACTTAACATTATTTAATAATTTTTTTGTTTTTTATAGTATTCCTTCAAAAAAGTCCGGTTTTGTATAATTATTATCTCCCATAGCTGTAATATTTACATACAGAATAAAATTTTGTACATAATAAAAATATGAAATACAGTTTAACTTCAATATGGGATGATAGTATAACTAATTATCCACACTTTAAACAATTAAATAATAATATAACTACAGATGTATGTATTATAGGTGGCGGAATTACAGGTATTAGCACAGGATATTATTTAAACAAAAATAATATAAATTTTGTAATACTCGAAAGAAATAAAATATGTGAGAGTACAACTAAATTTTCCACTGCTAAAATTACTAGTCAACACGATTTAATTTACTCAGAAATAATTAAAAAGTATGGTATTAAAAAAGCTAAATTATATTTAGAAGCAAATAATGAAGCTATAAAAAATATTAAAAATATAATTCAAGAAGAAAATATAGATTGTGATTTTGAAATACAAGATTCATATGTTTTTACACAAGATTTAAATTTACAACAAAATATACTTAATGAATATAAAACTCTTTCAAAATTGGATTTTAAAGACGTTGAATTATTAAACAGAGTAACTTTACCACTTGATACTAAATATGCCATTAAATTTAAAAATCAAGCGAAATTTAACCCTAAAAAATATACATTAGCTTTAGCAAACATAATTAAGGATAATATATATGAAAATTCACATGTAACTAGAATAGATAAAAAGAAAAATAAAATATATGTACATACCCAAAATGGTGTTGTTACTTGTAATAAAGTAGTTCTTACTACCCACTACCCCATTAAAGATGTTCCAGGTTTCTATTTTACAAAAATGTATCAAGATACATCATATATGATAGCAGTAGATATTCAGAATAATACTTTAGATGGAATGTATATATCTTTAGAAGAACCTACTATTTCTCTTAGAACAATGACGTTAAAAAATAATAATACTAATGTATTACTAGTAGGCGGAAATGGTATAAAAACTGGTGATGTACTAGATGAAAATAAATATATATTCTTAGAGAAAATAGCAAAGCAGATGTATCCAGATTGTAAAGTTATAAAAAAATGGAATACTCAAGATTGTATAACTTTAGATAAAATACCATACATAGGTAAATTTTCAATTTTTTATCCTAATATGTATGTTGCCACAGGATATAATAAATGGGGTATTACAACTTCTAATATTGCAGCAAATATTATAACAGACAATATATTAAACAAACATAATAAATATGAAGAAGTATTTAGAGCTACTAGACTATATCCATTAAGAAATATCAAACAATTATCTCTTAATGTACTTCAAGTTATTCAATCTTTAATTATAAATAAATTTAAAATAAAGAAAGATACAATAGATAACATTCACCTAAATACTGGAAAAATAATAAAAGAAAATAATGTTAATATTGGAATATATAAAGATGAAAACGGAAGGATATATAAAATAAATCCATATTGTAGCCATTTAAAATGCTTGTTAACATTTAATTCTCAAGATAAAACTTGGGATTGTCCTTGCCATGGTTCTAGATTTGATATATATGGTAATCTTATATATGGACCTGCTAATGAAAATATAACAGAAGAGTCAAAAAACTGACTCTTCTTATTATTTTTTAGTTATATATTTTTGATTTCTAGCATTTATACTATTTTTATTGGTAAACTCCAACAATCCTTTTTCAATTAAAGGTTTTATAATTTCGTACGCAACATATCTTTTAGAAGAAATTCCAATATACTCTCTGATTTCTTTAGCAGTTTTAGGCTCAATACAAAAATCTAATACTTTCTTATTAAGTGTTTGTATATCAATTAAAATTTGTGTATCACTTTGTGTATCACTTTGTGTATCACTTTGTACCACAATTTGTGGTTTAGAATTTCTAAATATCACCTTAAAAGAACCTCTTTCCTCGATAAATTCTGGTTCGGGTAAATTCATATTTTTCATTTCTCTTCTTATAGTAGGTATTCCGGAATGTCTATTTTCAATTACAGCTCCTTTTTCTTCTAAAATCCTTACTATAGTTGCATTTCTTGCTTCCATAATAGTATCTGTTCCTAATTTTTCTATTCGATTCATGCCATATAAAGCACCAGGATTTTGAATTTCTATCCTATCATCATACATATAAACTTGTATATATGCATTTTCTGTTTGAACACTATAATCTCTATGAATTAATGCATTAGCTATTGCTTCTCTTAAAGCTAAAATAGGATATTCATATAAATCTTTTCTAACACCTGTTATAGGATCAATTACAACTTTAGTTCTCATATTTTTTCTTATAAAGTTTAGTGCTCCTTCCAACATTTGTTCAATTGTTCCTTCTATCCTCTTGTTATCGTTAAATCTTTGACCTAGTTCTCCTATATCTCCTAATTCAGTTCCAGGAATAACTACACATGCAATGAATAATTGTGGATAAAAAGCTTGCGGATATTCACTAAAAATCATCGTTCCCGCTAAAGTTGGATATATGTTCTTATTATCTTTCTCAATTATACCAGATAATTTTAATAGTTTTTCTTTTGGGCTCATAGAAAAATTAGGCTTTTCTGTCTTTAACATATTTATATATTTATTTAAAGATTCTTCATTTAAATCTTCCACTGATGCTCTTTTGTTTAGTCTCATATCTTCTCTTACATTATCATTATAGCTTTTAATAGCATAAATTTCATATTCTGTCATTACAGCATCACTATCACCAACTCTAGTAAAAGAACCTTTATTTAGCCCCTTATTTTTATAATAACAGGGTTTTTGACTTTGAATTAATTCATCTACTTCAACTGCAAGTATAAATTTATCTTCGATTTGAATAGGTGTCATATTAGGTCTTATTGGGGGTACCATACTTTCAGAACACAGGCTAAATATTTGCTTTTGTAAATCGTTAATATCATAAACTCCGCAGATTTCAAAGTCTGATTCCTCATCAATTCCAAATATAATTAATCCACCGTATTTATTTGAAAAACTTGAAAAAGTATCATAGCAATTTTTAGGAAAACCATTTCTAGCTGCTTTTACCTCAAGTTTATTATTTTCTGTTTTATATGTTTTTAAATATTGTATTACATTTTCTATATCTTCTTTTTTCATAGTTCTTCCTCCAACCAAGTAATTTTCTTAAAGTATATAATAGTATGGCTTAAAAATCAATAATTTTTTCCTGTATTAATTAACTAATTTTGTCACTATTTTTTAGTACTTCTATACCTACATAAAATTATTCTTTTTTTTAACAAACCAATTGATTATGTAAAACTAAAATGTTATAATAAAGGTATATTTGATATGTGTATGTTAGATATGACTATATTTAATGGGAGGGATTTAATTTGTATGATTATGCAGTCCAAACGTATAAAGACGTTTTAGCAGGAACTCGTAAGAGATTCCCACGTGACTTCTGGACAGATGATGAAAGCAAGAATTATTCTGACTGTGCTGCAATTACTCGCTACCTTATTGAAGAAGTTCTTAAATGGGACGAAGAAACAGTTAAAGCAGAAATTTGCTGCAAGACATTCTTCTCACATTGCCTTAAAGGTATGTTGTGTACTGTGTTTGGTGATAGTGTATACGCCGCGCTTGAAAATGCTTATCCTGGCAAATACAAGCAATGGGAGTTATCTTGTACACCAAGAAACTTTTGGAACATTGACACAGCAAGAGAAGCTACAATATGGCTTTTCAAAGAACATCTAAAATGGGGTGATGAACAAATTAAAAGCAACATAAGCAGAAGAATTTTTGTGGAAAATGGCTTGGATACAATGATGCATGTAATATTTAATAATAATGCAACTATGGCTATATCTAACGCATTTCCAGATTTACTAAAGTAAAACAACATATACACAGATATAATAAAACAGGTAAGATATACTCTTACCTGTTTTAATTGTAAAAAATGTGAAACTTTTTTACGAATTTTATTTAATTTTGTTTCACATTTTTAGATTATTAAATCTTTGGCTCAATTTAAGCACATTATATTATTTTTTACTTATTATTCACATTAATTGCTAGTGATTCTTATTGAACACTATTGAACGCTGTTGAACGCTACTGAACGCTGTTGAACGCTACTGAACGCTGTTGAAATTTAATGCATATTAATTTATTTTTTTTATAATATATTTTCCTTTTGTATCAAATTTAGAAGTACCATTCCATTCTATGAGATTCAAATCTTTTAATCTATTTAGTAGTTTTACTGCTGTTGTTTTACCTCTATTTATTAGTTTGGCTGTTTCTTCCGAATTTATTTCACCTTTATCGAAAATTGTAGTTAAAACTTGCTTTTCAAGATAATTTAAAACTAAAGCATTACAATTTATTTTATTCACCTTCTTTGTTACTATATTATGATTTTTATATCATTTTATTTATATTCCAGCAACATTATAACATTTTTTAGATTTCAGTCAATTATTGAATATGTGTACAAATTATAATCAAATAGCTTTTATATTATAGCTGAATATATTTTTAAATCAAGAAAATAATAAAGCTTTTTTATAGCAGTTTTAGGCGAAAAAATAGAGTTACGCTTATTAAGCATAACTCTAAAAAATTTATAACATCATATACTTTTGCTAATTTGCCCATTTATTAAAAATATTCATAATTTCTTCATCATTATTTTCTATATAATCAAATAAAGTATCTAATATTCCTTTATATATCTGACATCTATAATTAAAAGAATTTCTAGAAAATATATTTCCTTCTTGTGCCATATTTATAACTGGGCAAACTCCACAATATGGTGCATATGCACAACTATGACATTTAGGTAAATTTTCCAAACAAGATGCTATACATAATGTTTTAGTAATCGGACTATTCATGAAATCACTATATTGATTATCATTAACATTTCCTAGTAAAAAACTATTATTCCCCATTTCAGAAATCATTCTAGCTTCATCACAAGTATATACATCACCATTATAATAATATGCTATTTGTCCTATCGCTCCCCCACAAGGAGATCTTAGCTCCATATAATTTATATCATTATCAGTCAAAATTTTTTTCAAAAATAAAATAGTATGTCTTTCTCTTACGTCAATACCTTTTTCTTGATTTAGATATAATATATATTTTAAACTATTTTTATAAAACTCTATAAATTCCTCAGCAGAATATCCTATTTTTTCCCAATTAACATCAGCTTTTCCTAATTGTGTAAGTGGACGAATAAATATATCATTGAATCCTAACGATACATATTCATCTATAATTTCCTTATATTTTTTTAAACTATATTTTGTTGTTGTCTCTATAGCAGATACGCTTATTCCTTCTTTTTTTAATTTGTTCAAATTATTAATAGTAGCATCATATGAGTCCATTTTGTTATATACTCTATTAATATTTTGGAGTTCCCTATCTCCATCGATAGAAGTGCAAATCATAATATTGTTTAATTTTATAAATTCTAACATTTCATTATTTAATAATGACAAATTAGAAACTATATTATATTGTATTATTTTATCTCCTTTTACTTCATTAGAATATTCTACTATATATTTTATTATTTCAAAATTTAATAGAGGTTCTCCGCCTTGAAACTCAAAATTTAAAAGTCTATTAGGAGATTGTAAGGCTATATCTACAGCTTTTTTAGCTATATCTTTATTCATATTAAAGCTCTCATTTTCATTTAAATTCCCTGCTTGACAATATATACAATTAAAGTTACAATTTTTTGTAACTACAAATATATGCAACGAAGTAGCTGAAAAAATATATTGCTTTCGACATCTCAGCACAGGAGAAAGCTCTTGGGCAAATATTTCATTATCAACATCATAAATAAAACTTTTATCAATAAGTTCTTTTTTTAAATTTTCATTTAAAGGTTTTCTTTTAACAAGATTTAACAATTCTTCTTTTTTTAAAAAGCTATATCTTCCTATATCATTCGTTAATATATATTTATTTTTTCTTTTGTTAAAGTTAAAATGATTTAATTTATACATATTTATTCTCCATCCTCATCAAAATTTAAAGTAGAACCAAAATATCCACCGCAAAACTCTTTAATAGTGCAATTTTGACATTCATCTTTAAATCTTATTTTATAATCGCTAATACTTTTTCTACAAAGACTAAATAATCGCTTGTCCACTTTACATAAAGGAAAATTATATATTCCTGTATTAATTCCACTTTTTATTAAAGTGATTATAGCGGGATATAGTTTAGAAGTTGCTTTACTAAAATCAATCCAAATATTATCTCTATTGATATATGCGTTTCCTGACATTTCTAAAGCCATAAAATTCACTATTTCTACATTTTTTATTTCTTTTGCGATATATTGTGATATTTTTTCTAATTCTAAATAGTTCATTTTCAATACTACAACTCTAATTTCAATTCTAACTTTTTGGCTTAAAAGATTTTTTATTCCTGAAATAGTTTCATAAAAGCTGCCATCTGCCCTAGTAATTAAATCATGAAGTATAGCATTATCAGCATATAATGGAATAGCAATTTTAAAGTTATATGGTAATACTTTTGAAAATTCTTCCGTAAATTTAAAATCAGAAAAAACTCGTCCATTAGATAACAATAAAAAATTAGTGTTAGGTAAACACTCTTTACATTTTTTCAAAATTTTAATCAAATCGTATTTTAGGATTCCAGGCTCTCCGCCTGTAATACATACGTTTTTGGTGTCATCCGGTATGCAATCAATTATTCTTTCTAATCTTAATAAATCATAACTTTTATCAGTATTTCTAACAAAATCCGAATCTGGACACATTATACAGTTCGAATTACATTGATTTGTAACTTGTATAAAATTATCATCAGAATCATCTCTATATAAAACATGTATATATTCCTTATCAAACTCTATTACATCATAATCTTTTAAAGTTTCAACACAATTTACATTAATTGCATAATTTTTATTGTCTATTTCACTTGGGCACCAATCTATAAAAATATATCCTAAATATCCATCAGTAAATAATTCTTTACTTTCTTTTTCTAATACTTGAATATAATTACTTTTATCTTCTATATTTTTATTAATAATAACCTTTCCAATAGTAGAAACAGAAGAATTATTAATAACAATGTTTGATTTCAAAAAAAATGGTCGATTGCTCATTATAACACCTCTACATAAAAATTTTAAATATTATAAAAAATATAACTCCAGCACTCATAAAAGGAGCAAAAGGTAAAAATTTTACAATTATTAAAGTATCTTTTCCTTTTTTAGATTTTTTCCACCTTTTAATACTTTCTACATTTTCAAAATTTAATCTTGATTTTGTATCTTCAGTAGATATTCCAGGTAAATTCTTTATTCTTGAAGTTTGTAATAGCATAGAGCTTTCTAAACTTAAAATCATTCCTTCTTTAATATCTTCAACTTTTATTTCTTCATAATTGTATTTTTCAGAAAAATTTTTAGTCATTGTTATTAATACTACTGATAAAATAAATATAAAATTAACATTAAAAAATCCTACTCCGTTAATAATATAAAATATTATATTTAAAATCAAAAATAAAACAAGTCTTTTATCTTTATCCTTTAAAGTATTCATTTGTATTCCTAAAATCAGATTTATTATAACAATAAGAGGCTGATTAAAAAATGCAAAATTTGGAAAATATCTATTTATGATATTATTTAATAACAATATTACAAAAAACGTATGACAATATTCTAAAATAAATTTACTAATATTTGTATGTAACTTACATATGTTTAATTTTATTTTGCTCTCTTTTTTATTATTTTTATCTTTAATAGCACAACATATAGATTCAATCATAATACTTATATATGTAATACTAAATATTAAAATTAGAATATACACAGATGGAAAATAATTTCTACTATCCACTTCATATAATTTAAGTGGAATAATATAAGAAATCGCAAAAAAAAGTTTGGCATCACCTGCCGCCCATATTTTATAATAAAAAAATATAAAAGATACAATAAGGCTAATAATAGAATTTAATATCATACTAGTAAAAGTCTCTTTTATTTCATACCAAAATACTATATTAATTATAGTACTAATTGTCAAAATAGTAAGTATTACTTTATTATAAATTTTCTTACTTTTAATGTCAGTTACAGAAGAAATAATACATAGTATAATAGCTATAATACTTTGAAAATATACTGTCATTTAATTTTTATTTACCTCAAACCAATCTTTTGCTATCTTATCTATACTATATTCTTTTTCATTAAATTCTTCTTTAGCACTATTACTATCGCTTTCAGTATCAATACATGTTGAATATAGAGCTCTTCCTATAATCAATTCTCTTATATTCTTAGTTTGTAACATCACATCATATCTTAAAGACTCATTAAATAGTTCCTCGTATATTTTTTTAATTAAATCATCACTATTTTCATCTTTTTTAAGAGAAATCAAGATATGAATTTTACTTTCATCTACAAATTTCATATCAATAATTCTATCATTACAAAAATTATATAATGCTTTTTTTATACTACTTAAATTATATGTATTAGTATCTAATTCTACCTCTATATTATTGCCAACTAATTTATACATATTGCCTCCTATAATTTTGGTGTAAGACTTGGTGCTTGCGGTGTTTGAAATGTAGGTAAAACAGGTTCTTCAGGTACAACCACATTTGAATGAGAAGGAACAGTTGAAACATTCGAATGTGTTGACGTACCACTATTGTGACTAGAGTGAGTACTACTGCTATGGCTTGAATGCGAACTACTACTGCTATGACTCGTATGGCTTTGATGACTTACATGACTATAGTGTCCACCTCCACTTCCAGACGAGTGAGAAGAATGTGATGAATGCGAGCTATGTGAAGAATGTGATCTATGTGCTGCAAATATATCATCTGCAAACATTAATCCAGCTATTAATAGCAAAGATCCAACAGTTAACACCTTTCCTCTACTAATATTTCCTTCTTCTTCATATAAAAAATCACTTATTTTTTGTGTCAAATTATTCTTTATACTATTTTCCATAATTTATTCTCCTATTTTAAATAACTATTATTTTTCCAAGTCCCACTATATTCCACACCATCTTTTATATAAGTTCCTTCACCATTAAATTTATTATTAGAAAATTCTCCTTCATATATATCTCCAGATGAGAAAATATATTTACCATTACCACTCATGTAATCATCAAGAAAATCACCTTCATATACATCTCCATTATTAAATGTATACTTTCCCTTTCCATTTTTCTTTCCAAGCTTAAATTCACCTTCATATACATCTCCTGTAGGTGATGTTAATTTTCCTGTTCCTGAAATAGTATTATTTTCAAAAGTTCCTTCATAAATAGTTCCATCATCCCAAACATATTTTCCTTCACCTTGTCTTTTACCATCTACAACATTTCCCGTATATTTTCCAGAATCCGATGCCTCAAGACCAGATGACATATTAATATTAGTTACTTCTACATTAGGAGTAATTAAGGTTGTATTATTTATATTACTAAAAAATGAAATAATAAATATAAATTCCAATACCCAACATAAATTTTTAATCTTATTATTCATTTTCTCCCTAACAGGTGGTAACAATATTATTCCGGCTAGACCTATCAATACAGAAGGTATAATCATTTCAGACATATATACAAGAGACGACAATATAAAAAAAACTCCAATAGTCCATAATATTAAATTTCTTCCTTTTTTCTTTTTAATAACAGGTTCTTTAATTATATCATTATTATAAATTTCATTTTCTATTTTTTCCATAATACACCCCTATTTTTGAAAATTTTTACCAATTATGATAAATTATATCATACCAATATATTTATTTCAATTTAGAAAATTTCTTTTTTCGACTAAAATATATAATGTTATTCTATTTAAATAAATCTTTTATGCTAAATGTATTTTTTTTATATATCTTATTATAAGCTGCTTTTTTAGGATTTTTTAACCAACCACTACCTTTTTTACCATAGCCAGGTAAAAGAGCTTTTTTCAGTGCTCTTTTTGCTCTTCCTGTAGTTCTAGCTGATATACTCTTTCTTAAGCTAGGCTTTCTCATTCCAAATTTCATAAATTATCTCCTCATTTCTAATTTTTTCTATACTTTTGGTATCCCAGATAAGCTCCTCCTCCAATTAATCCTAAGCCTACAATTCCACTAATTGGATTTGAATTTTCGGAACTAGTTGCAACTGTATTATCAATGTCTTGATCTTCAGTTGATACTCCATTTACACTTTCTTTATCTTCCTCTTCTTCAACAGTTATTTCTAATGTATCAATTTTTCCATTAGAAGTTTGAGCTGTTATATTAGTCTTCCCTGGTTCTAGTGCTATGATTTTACCTGTCAAACTAATAGTAGCTATTTTTTCATTACTCGATTTCCATTCAATATTTTTATCTGTAGCATTTTCTGGAGTTATAGTAGCAGTTACTTTTGCTGTTTCTCCTACTTTCATTTTCGATATATTCTCATTTATTTCTATTTTTATTACTTTAACTTCTGCTTCTTCCGTATTCTTTTCATCTTGTGAAGTAGTAATAGTATTTTGATTAGTTGTAGAACTAGATGTGTATGGACATGCACCATTTTCATGTAAATGTGCAGGATATCCTCCACAGTGATAATGATAACTTCCTAATCCACTTTTATTCTGATTATCTTTATGTCCTCCATTTGAATCTGTTCTTCCAGAATGAGCAAATAAATATCCTGACATTACAAACATTAAACTTATTAATATAGCATATACTTTTTTAAAATTATATTTCATATATTTCTCTCCTTAAATGCATTTAAAATAAGTTTACTATATTTTAAAAATAATATTTGTCGAAAAATGTAGATAATTATCAAAAAAACAAAATATTATTAGAATTTACCACAATATAATTTTAATAAATATTGTATATAAATTTTTTAATATAAAAAACAACAAAACAGGTAAGATTTGTTTCTTACCTGTTTTAATTGATAATTATAGATATACTATAATTTCTTATTAATATATATTATTTTAGTTCCGTTTTAACATATACTTTTTTCTAGAGCTCTGCAGAGTATTCTGCAGAGCTCTGCAGAATACTCTGCAGAGCTCTATTTAGAACTCCATTTAGATTTAGTATCTGATCCTAAATTTTCGATATATTGTTTTTTTCTAAGATATGTTAATGTTGTTCTAACTCTGTTATTCATAATTTCTTTTTTGTCATTTAGAATAGGATATATATATTCATTTATTTCTTGTCTTGTTCTTCCAGCACCCATACTAATAAAATCCAATATTAAATCTCTTAATTTTTCATTCGATATTTCTACTATTGAAATTTCTTTAGCTTTTATTAGTGGTATTTTTACTTTAAAGATTTCATCATCTTTAAACTCTGGTATAGCTCCACTATAAATACTAGTATATTTTACTATCTTTCTTATTCCCGAACCAAGTTCATCAGCCAACCCAATTTCCTTAAAAAAATTAGCAATTTTAGGATTCTTTGGATAAGGAGAATAATTATCTAAATCAATAAATCCTATTATTCTAGGCTTGTTTGCATTTTCAGTATATATATGTTCTTTAGTTATTATAAGCTTTGCCGGATACGGATTTGAATATTCTCTATGAATTAATAAATTCGCACATAATTCACGTGCAATAACATCTCTCACATTTATTCTTTGATCTCCTTCTATATAGAATTTATCGTTCAAATGTTTTTTTATAAAATCTGTTAATCTTTCATAGCTTTCCATTAGATTAGTTCTTATATCGTCTCTATCATCATATCTTTCTAAATCTTTTATCTTTAAAATCGCATCTGTTCTATAATATGATAGAGCAGATGCAATAACATCATCTTTTCCAAATAATAATAGACAAGCAAGATTAAATCCTTCTTCTCCTGTTTGTAAATTTTTTTCATACAATGATGCACTCCTTAGCATATCTAAATCTTTCATTTTAGACCAAGGATGATTTGCGGTTCTATTAGCAGCCATGATTCTTGCTTTTTCAATTAAATCTAGTCTTAAATCATCAATTGTAGCAAAAGGATATATTTTATTTTCTATATATGTACTACTTTTTCTAATATATAAATTTGATATAAGTGTAGTATTCGATGTTATATCAAAATCACCATCTTCATTTCTATCAAATATTTTATTTGCTGTTTTATGAACATCTGAACTTTCATATACATAAATATATAATATATGTTTTCCTTCATAAACATATTCCTTTATAGCTAAATGAGCTGTAGGAAATAACTTTTCAGGATTATTACATTGATTAACAAAATCCCTCTTCATATTTTTTATATAGTCTTTGTATACACCAACAATTTCTCCATTATCTTTTATTCCTAAAAATATATGCCCCCCATTTCTGTTTAACATTGCACATACACTTTCAAACAAACTAGAAGGTAAATTCTGTTTAGCTTCTTTAAATTCTGTAGTTATTCCTTCACCATTTTCTTTAATTCTTAATAAATGCATTGGTAAAATATCTTGTTCCATATTTTTCTCCTTTTTTGTACTTATTACATTCATTGATTTACTAGTTTTTTATATTGCTATAAAAAATAATTGCTAGCATTTTTATTATATACAAATATATTTTTAATTCAAGAAATTTATATTCCTTTTTTATAGCGAAAAATGAGATAAAAAAATAGAGTTATGCTTAATAAGCTTAACTCATAAGTTCAGTTGATTTTATTAATATTTTAAATTTACTTAAACTAATATTTCAAAATGCAAAAATTGCACTTTGAATTAAATTAATTTATATTTATTATATAATTTACTCTTATAATCTATAATATTATTCTTTGCTAATCTTCCTACAATAAAACTCATAGGAATTTTATTTTCCTTAGATATTCTTAATAACGTTTCTTCTTCAATATCTTTAATAATCTCTTTCCATATTTTTTCTTCTATCATAGTATTTAAAGCAAATTCATCTGCTCTTTTTTCTCTTTCTTGATCACCATCTATTATTGTTTTATTTTGTGCCATATTATAATCACTTTTGCAATGGCCTAATTCATGATAAATTTCAAAAAACAATGAATCTTTTGCAGCATAATTTGATGTTATATATATAGCTGGTGTTTTTCCTTTTACTTTAAAGCATCCTCTAACTTTAGTTCCTGGTAATGCTTTCTCACATACAAAGTATATACCATAGCTATTTAATAATTTTTGTATTTCTTCTACATTATATGATTCTTGATATGAGTATTCTTTTAATTTAAATATTAACTCATTAAATCTGCTACTATTATATTCTTCTACAATTTGTTCTGTAGATAGTTTATCACAACGAGCTATCCATAAAGCTAATTTATTATAGTCTTCTCCGGTCTTTTTAAATAAAACATAGTCCTTTAAATTATTATGTGCTACAAAATTTTTTACTTTTAAAAAATCTAATATATCTATACATAACTGATATTCGTTAGTTTCATCTTTAAAGTTTATCCATTTACTCTTTTTTAAATCATTTAAAGCATATTCTTCTTTTAACAACTTATATATATTCTCTTTACTTCCATATTCCTTTACTAGTTCTTCTTCAATAGCTCTTACATTTTCAACTGAAATAATAAAGTTAGAAGGAATACCAGTTAATCTTTCTATATTTCCAGCCATTTCTAAAGTTATTCTTTTCTTACCATTTAATATTTCATTTATATGTTTTTGAGTAACACCTAATCTTAAAGCAAACTCAGTTTGAGATATTTTATTATACTCTAAATAATCTTTTAAATACTCTCCAAAATATACCATTACTATTCCCCTCCTAACCATCACCATAATGCTTATCATCTATCTTAACAAATTCTAGTTCAACAATTTGTTCTAAATTGTCATATGGATATTCTGCATCTGGCTTTATATACAGTCTTAATTTTTGATTTAATCTAGCTGTATATATTTCTTTTAAATCTCCACTCTTTTTCTCAATACCATATACAATATGCAAAGGATTTAACATTAATTCTTTCATATTTGGTGTTTCTATTATTAACCTTTCTATTTTTCTAATAACATCTATCTCTTTGTTTAAATGTTTGTTTTCTAGTTTCTTCTTATACTCTTTTTTGTATGTACTACTTTTAATTATCTTGATGTCATTCACCTCCGAGTATATTGTAATTATATTATAACCTATTAAGTTATAATATGTCAATATACAGAGATATTATATCATTTTTATTTGGTGTTTCAAAGTTTTAGAGGTGGGAGTTTTGGGAAGAAATTTCTTGAATATAAAAAAGAACTGGTAGATTTACCAATTCTTTAATATACTATTCTTTATATGCACTTAAATCAATTCTATATCTATCTTCTAAACTAGTTATAGTAAATGGATTTAATTTTTTATTTGGATTCTCTGTGTTGATGTACAAATTAATATTTTCATAAAATTTTTCTTCATATCCTAATTCCATATACAGCATAGCAAGTGCTAAATATAATTTACCTTTCTTTTTTTCTTCTTCTGTAGTTAGTTGTTCAATAAAGAAAATAACCTCATTAACTGACTCGAAATAATTTTCTTCTTTTTTATTTTCTCTAAACGCATCTATGTACATATTTACAATTTTTATTTCAGACTCATTTCTATATGCATTAAGAAAAGCTAAACTAAATTTATGATCTTTATATTTTCTATTAGTATATACAACCTTCTCTTTTAAACATAATTCTGATTTTTCCACATCTCTATTTTTTAAAAAATAATAGTTTGCTCCAAAACACCAATATGCATATGTACCTTCTAAATACTTATTAGCATTTTCTATCTCTTGCTTATATTTATCTAGATGCTCTTCTTTCCTATCGTTCAAATAATTTTCATATTCTTCAGCAGCAACATACATATGTAAATAATATCCAGATATTTTTATTAGAGTTCTTAAGTATAAAAATTTTTCGCATTGAATATCATTAAATTCTGTTTGTAAACTATCAGCTATTAAAGAAGCTTCTTCCATTTTTTCATTTTTAATAAAATTACACATTATCACAAACTGAATTAAAAAAGCTAATTCACTGCTTGTAATATCTAAAAACTCTAATTTATTTTGTTTAGTATAATTCAATTTTTTATAATCAACAAAATATGGTACTTTTTTTATAAATTCATTAATAACATCTATATGACTAGAAAAATCTAAATATATTATATATTTAGTTTCAGGAGTTAATTCTTCAGAATTAACTCTTACTTTAAGTGCATATAAACAATTTGCTTTTTTACACATTTTAATTATTTTTTCTTTATCATAATCACTCTTATCATTGAATGGCTGAATTCTTACTTTTGTATCTAAGATTTCAACTTTATCTCTTAATAAATCTGCGAATTTATTTTTGGTTTCTTTATATTCTTGTAATGAGTTAGTTTGAATAAGCAATAACACTGAATTACTCTTATTATTGCATTTTGAAACATTTTTTCCTCTATTTTTAATAACTAAATATATTATAAATAATATTCCTAAAAAAATAACCACAGATATAGTTAGCTTTCTAACACCATAATTTAGAAATGTCTTAAAAGCAATACTTGCAAATACTACAGCGATAGAAATCCATTCTAAATCTGAATTATGAAATTTTTTCAAAATATCTTTAATAATTTCACTGTCTAGCATAATATCTCCCTCTCAGTGATTATACTATTTTAAGACATTTTTTTCAAGTATACATATTTTTTACATATTATTTTTACTATATTTATTTTTTATACTTATTTTACTAGTCTTTTGTATAGTAAATACCAACAGAACCATCAGCTCTGCTTACTTCTGAAAGATTATTTCCAATTTCTCTATATTCATCCCATTTATCCATCTTAAATAAATTTGACTTTGGAGTTGGCTCTTTAGAAAAATTATAACTTTTATATAACACTCTACAAATAATATATAGTGCAGATAATGCATATTTAACATTATTATAATTTCCAAGCTTAAAATATGAATCTTGTAATCTATCATGTTTTAAGTGATTATAATTTTTCCACCAAAAAGGACTATCTATACTATTCCAATCATCCCAAGGCGTAATTGTTTCTATAGTTATAATATTATTACATCTCTCTTGAACAAAATTATTATAAGATGAAATTATTCTTTTATAATCTGTAATTTTATATTTTTCAACTTCTTTTGAAGTTTTGCTTTCTATAACCTTACACAATTCTTTTGCCACAATATCAATTTCTGAGCCTATAGATAAAAGTAAATTATTATATTCTTTAGAATAAGTATTATTATTACTTGAATTCGGCTCTACATATTGAAAAGTATTAATAAACCTATTCTCTAAGATAATATAATAATTCCAAACTTTTAGTAAAAATTCCTCTTTTGTCATCTTTATCACCTCTAATATATTTAATTGAACTATGCTAAAAACATTTTATATTCATATTTCTTTTTTTACATTTTTTAAATTATATATTTTATAAATACTTACAACTATATCTCTCATACTCACCTTTATCTGTATCCACTATAACATATACAAACTCAGAACCATCAAATTCTGTTTGTCCTGGTTGTATCGCAATAGTATTACCTATTTTACTATACCATTTACCACTCATTTTAGGTGACTCATGTATATGTCCATGAAAAGACATATATGCATTACTATTTTCTAAAAATCTAGTTATAGTTTTAGAACCTGCTTGATATCCATTAAAACATACATCTAATCCTACTCCATATGGTGGATCATGTAATATGTATATTGTTTTATATCCACTAGTATTTTTAGGTAAAGACTCTAAAGCATGTTCCATAGTCTCATATGTATAACGATATGTTTCCCATTCTTTAGCTGTTATCTCTCTTGTTCCTTTATCTACTACAACTATATCTTTAACTTGTTTTTCCATGGGACTTTCTGGCTCTATTACTACTCTATTTTTTCTATGCCAAGGACCATCTAAAACTTTTCCACATCCTATAAAACATATATCTTCAAATATAATAGATGAGTTATCCACATTATACACATTAGAATACTTATTACATATACGTTCATATTCTTCATCTAATACTTCTAAATCATCATTACCCATTATACAAATACAGTTAATATTATTTTCTTGTAATTTAGCAAAATATGGATCTATAACTTCTTTTAAATATATTGGTTGTTCTTTTTCTCTATCTCCTATTTTTAGTATTATATCTCCACCTAGAACTATGTTATTTATTCCGGTTTCTTTGCAAAGTTCTATTAGTTTGTTATATTTATTTTTGTCTCCATGGACATCACATGCGTAGATGAATTTCATAATTAGTTTCTCCTTTATATATACTTACCATATTTTACACAGCACTTTTTATTTCAAACCCGATTCATACGAAGTAGACACTCATATAGTATCGATATTATTTATAAGATTGTTTATATTATCTATAATATTTCATATTATAAATATTTCCCTATTCTTAAATTCTTTTCACCTGTTTACTTGATATGAATATATATTATTTTTTCTTTTTTATCAAATATGCAATTTGATTTTTATAAATATTTATTAGAAAAATATTTTATATAATAATTTCTATTATTTTTTAGCTCTTTAATTATATTATTAAATATACTCTTATCATCAAATTTTGTTATTAAATTTAAATACCCTTTAAATTCTTCAAAATCTATATTCTGAACTCGTTTTTCCAATATTTTTAAAATTTTTTCTTGATAAATATCTACATCCATAAATATATCACTCATAATAATTGTCTTATTTCTAGTATCAACGTCATCTACATTATAGCATATATTAAATAATATGAATTGCTTTTCAATTATTGGTATTGATTTAATTTTTAAATAATTATTAATAATTTCAACACATCTAAGTACTTCTTCTATATTTTCTGTACTATTTATAATCATTTCAATATAATTATTTAATGCTTCATCAAATGTGATTTTATCCATAATAACATCACACATCATTACATTAATAATTAAATCATTTTTATTTTTGTAACGCATATTACCAAAACCCCAAAAATTATCTTGACTAGATATTTCAAGCGAATTATGAATAGTTAAACAAATATCGTTTAGAATTTCTTCATTTTCTTCTACCATTACTAAATGTGCTAATAATTTTATATGTCTTATTTTTTCATATAAAACTTCATTTTTTGAAGTTATAATTTCTTTTGCCAAAGGGAGATATTCTTTTAATATAAAATCTTGAACTTTATCATTATATTTTTCTGGCTCAAAAATGCTTACACCAATATTATAATCATTCCAATACTCTTTAAAAACACCTGGATTTTTTTCTCTTTCAAGATGTCGTTCCTTAAAAATATTAACTATATTTTTTATTGCTTCCAATTCATTATTATCTATTTCAATATTATATAAAATATTTTCAGTTGTACCTTTATTTTCAAATAATTCATTATATTTTTCAATTTTGGGATTTCGTTGTTTTATTTTTATAATGCAATTAGAAATATCATAATTAATATGATTTTTATTTTTTATCAACGAATCAATAATATATTGATAAATTTCAAAATCAGTTTGTGACAATTCTTCTACTTTAATTTCATTTATTATTTTTCCAAAATCAATATAGAATCTTGAATAACTTTTTTCAAAATATAATTTAAGTATATTCAATAAATCACTAATTCTTTTATTTCTCAACATATTATTTCCAATAGACTTAAAAGCATCACTTACTATATTTATTTGATAGTCTTTATTTATATTAACAATAGAATATATATTATTAGTTAACTCATTAAATAATGAATCGTCTATATATTTACCATATACTTCATACAAAAAAATATTATTTTTATCTGTTTCAAATTTAAATAATGATTTTCGAATTTCAATCAGACAATTTATATAATCCTCATCATTAACAAAGTTATACCCTAATTTAATTTTATTATATAAACTTTTATACTTTTTAAATTCACCACTTAAAAATAATATCTTTAATGTTGTTTTATAAAAATCTTCATCTTCAAATGTGATTGCATACATATACATTATGTTTGCTATTAATTCTCTTATAAGTTGCATATGAGTTATTGAACCATAAAAAACTGTTAAATATACTAATTGTTGAATTTGTTTAAAACATTCTTCTAAACCTATTCCATATATAACAGTATATTTAGACTTATTTTTATTATCAAAAATAGTTTTAGATAAATTATCAAAAATTTCTGATTTAATTCTATCAACATCAGGATATGACAACTTGTGTTTATTCTCATTAATTTTATTTTGATATTTATTTTTAAAAGAAAATCTATTAATTGAATTTTCATATTGATGAAGTATATTTCTACCATCTATGCAAATATCATCTAAATACCAAGTTGGAAAATCATTACAATTAATAGCATAATCAAATAATTCATTATATCCATTTGTCGCTTTTTCTAAATCTCCACTAAAATATGCAAAATTCGCTTCCCATCGCTTACAAATCGTGCTATCGTCACTTAAATCAAATTCTGATTTAATGATATTATAAAATTCTAACAATTCTTTATCGGGAAAATTAGATAAACCAAATATCCAATCCACTATTTTTTTACCTAATATTAACGGCTTGCTAGTAAATTCATATGTTTTTTTATTAAAATTCGGAAACACTAAATGATATGCATAATTCTCTAATTCATCAAATTTGTTAAGGTATTTTTTGTAAAAAACATTATAATTAACCTTGTTTGTTATAATTTCATAACCCTTTTCTATATTGATGTTGTAAACTGTCGTATTGTATATACTAGTTTCATTACCATTAATAACTTTTTCAACATTTTGATATAAGGCATTAGAATTATCAACTTTTCTTTTATCTATTTTTATCTCCATTATAAATTTCTCCTACATTTTGATATATTGCTTTCTTGTTGTTAATCTTTCTTTTATCTTTATTTATAGAACCTATCACAGTAAATTTATTTTTTACTATTATTATACTTCCAATACTTCCACCTACAAATCCAGAGATTAATGGAATAATGATATCAACAATAATTTCTTTTAAACTCATACTTTTCCTCCTTTTTTGCAAAAAATTATTTAATATATATTATATCATATCTTTTGGCTTAATAATATCTTATTTATTATTTAAATTATAAATATTTATTTTATATTCTAGCGCTCATTACATCCTTAATATTAATATTAATTTTATTTCTTTTTTAATTTTCCGTATATTTATTATCTTCTATATTCGGATGCAAATACTATGTGGTACTTGCATTCCTACGTTGTATGTGCTGAACTTTCTGTGTATGAATTTTTCATACGTAAAAATCTCCCTTCGTATAATTATTTGGTTGCCGCCAATTACATTATACCATAAGGGAGATTTTCTTTTTTGTTACTTTATTCATAGCTAAAAGCTTTTTGGAACCACATGCATAGCATGTGCTCTTCTCTGAAGCCAAAAAGAAGGATTCAAAACTGAATCCTTCTTCTACTAATTATTTTGGGAAATTTTTCCTCTACTTTTGACTTAGAACCCAAAAATATCGTCTAACTTTGCCCAATATTTTAAGTGTACTTCATAATTTAATTTACTTTTATTTTTAGCATTTTTTGAAACATATTTTTACTCATTCTCCAGAATTCATCTTTTTTTATTGCTAAAAAAGCTAATGTACATATCAAGAAAAACAATCCGCCAACCAATATTTGAACAACTATTGTTACTATACTATCTCCTATTAGTGTGCCTAACCAATTAACTATAAACATCATACAAAATCCTATTATAAGAACAGGCATATATTCAAAAATATATTTAAGTACAGGGATTTCTTTTCTTACAGCAAAAACTTGCATTATCATTACGCTAAATTCTGCAAATATTGTTCCTATTGCAGCACCAACAGCAGCGTATTTAGGTATCAACAATAAATTGATTATTAAATTTACAATTCCTCCAACCACAGTAGATATAACATAAATTTTATCATAATTATTTGGCATTAAATATTGTGTTCTGATAACATTAGCCCATGATATAAAAAATACAGTTATTGATAATAAATATATAATTTTAGCAGATGGTTCAAATCCTTCTCCAAAAAAAACTGGTGTAAAAACATTACTAATTCCCATTAATCCAAAAGCAATAGCAGATGATATTATAGTTACTAATTTAACAGATAAAGAAATATACTGCTTGCTTTTATCATTTTTACCATTAGCAACCATATTTGACATCCTTGGAAGCATAACAGTTCCTAAAGCTGTTATTATTCCCATCGGTATATTAATTATCTTTTCCGCATTATTATAATATCCTACTTCTGAATAATTAGATATATTTCCTAACATTATTTTATCCATTACTTTATATATACTATAAGCTATAACAGGAATAAAAAGTATGATTATAGGCTTTATATTTTCTGTTATATTTCTAAAACTTACTTTTTTAAAAGTAACAAATTTCTTAACATAAAACCAAAGATATAATTGACTAATAAAAGTTCCTAATGACATAATCAAAGTATAAATCCATAAGTCACTTATATCTTTTACAAATATAAACATACTAATTACAGTTAAAATTTTAATTACAACATTTCTAAATACTGTCAATTTAAATTGTTCTAATCCGAAAAATAACCAACTAATATCTAATAAACCTGAAGCAACATAAAAAGTTTGCAATAAAAATATCATGTTGTTTTCAGAAGCTATAAATAAAGAATATACAACATAACTTATTATTGCTATTATGAACAATATAAATTGCAATGAATATATACTGCTAAACTTTTCATTTAATTTTTCTTTATCATCACGTACAGATGCAATAGTTCTATTTCCATAATTACTAATTCCGAGCATAGCAATTAATATAAAATAGTATGCAACAGAGTTGGTATAAGAATAAACTCCAACTGCATTGGCACCAAGTGTTCTAGAAATATATGGAGCGGTAATTAGTGGTAATATAACTAGTAATATTTGATATATTGTATTATATATAAAATTTTTCTTAACAGATTCCATAACTCACCACCTACTCCTTAACAATGCTTTGCTTAATCTTTTCTATTATTTCTCTGTCTTTATTTATATTAAATTTTCTCGCAAAAAGCATATTAGAGTTGATTAAAAACTCATAATCTTCTATTTTATACTCATAAGGATTTCCTCTATTCCAATCAATGCAATATAGAATAGAAGAATAATCATCATTGTAATTCTTATTATATAGCTTTTCTTTATAAGAAGAATTTAATACTAGTGTTTGTAAAAACATTTCATCAGCTGTAACCGTATGATTGTATTTCTTGTATATCATTTTCTCATTTTCTAAAACATATTTAGCTAACTTATCAGTAATAGTAAACCAATTAGCTCCTTTTCCTAAAGCCATATCGCTTTTTAATCTATTAATATTAAATTGCAATATTAGCAGAACCTTATTAACAATTTTTTGAATAACATTTTTGTTCTTTCCAGTAAATAAATAATATTTATTTATTCGCTCTTTATATTCTCCTTTTAAATCTTTTGAATCAAAATGCACATATTCTACTCCATAGCTAGCTTCAAAAAAATTATAAATTTCTTCTTGTGTCTTTAAAGGTAAATCTACTCCTGAAATCAAGTGATAATATGTGTGATTTGTTTTAGTAGCTTCCTTTAGCAATTCAATTTCACATCTTATTTGCGAAAATCCACCCCAACACACATCAATTCTATTTTTAAGAAAATTTAGCTTACCTTTTTTAACGAATCCAAAAAACTCTTCTTCATTGAAATGCTTTACTTTTTTATCAACATGAACATAAATATCATTTTTTTCATAATCTAAACATTGAAGCAATATCTTAAATTGTTCAAAATTATTATGAATCATAACAAGGTATGCATGTCTATTTGCCATCATTTATCACCTTTGATAATTTATCTAAATAACCATACGATTTTTCTTTTAAACCGTCTAATCTGCTATAAACATCTTCATAATCTGGCATTTCATTTAAATCCATTTCTTTTAAATCTTTTATTGTTTTATATCTTCCCATAAGATTTAATTGTGTCAAAAACGAAATCGCTCTATCATCTTTTGATGGATCATTTTTTCCACTATCTATATACCAGAAATTTTTACGATAAATTGTTGCAAAAGCTGTTCCATGAAAAGATGTAGTTATAAACATTTTAGAATTTTTAACAACATTCATATATACATCTGGACCATAACTTTTTATTAATTTTATTTTGTTTTTCCAGCATGTTTTTAAAGTCCATTCCTTGGCTTCCATAAAATATACTGGCATATTATATTTCTTTGAAACAAAATTTAAAAACTTTTGAACTTCCTCTGTAATATGGAAACAATAATAAAAAATATAATCTCCTTTAATTATTGGTTCTCCTACATTTACAGTATTTTCCCATTCTTCCTCAGATAATAACATAGTTGGGTCTAAGCAAATTTGTGGCTCTATACCAGTACCTGCTTTAATCCATTTTTGTGCATTATGTTCTCTAACAGAAAGTAAATTAAAATTTCTAATGCATTCTGCATACTTGTCCTTCTTGTTAGTTAAAAAAGGATTATTTGCTCCAAAACTTACTGCATATGATAATTTAGGAGCTTTTGTTTCAAAATCTAAATAATAAATATCATCCGCATCTTGTGCTTTAACGTTCCAAACTTGGTCACTTCCAGCTACAAAAGCATCATACTTATCTTTTATTTTTTCAAATTCTTCTCTATTAGAAATAATCTTTCCCGATAACTTAAAGTACTTATTAATAAATTCATTATATGAATTAAATTGTATTTTTAATTGTTTTAAATTTGTAGCTAGAATCATATTTTTAATGATTTTTTTATAGTTTGTTGCTTTTGATAAAACAGCATACATATTCTGTTGTGCTTCATTTGAATAATTAACTACTTCTGCATCAAAATTATATTTGTTTCTTAAAACACTTTGTAAAGCTAATGTTTGTAACATTGATCCATTATTATGTGACGCATGAAACGTCATTATACCTACTTTTTTCATACTTAAAACTTCCTTTCCCATTCATAATATCTTTTAATAATCTAATTAATGTTAATTATTGTATAGATATTTTTTTCTTTAAAAATATTTTCTTTATTATATATATAAGCTAGGAAAATAACTAAATAGACATAATTAGTTATAGACCCAGAATTAAATAAATTTGCTTCAAATAAAGCAGTATACATATATACAACTAATATTGGAAATATTTTAGTTTTCATAAATACATTTCCAGAAAAGTAAAAATTTTTCAATAATATATATATAGCATATAATATTAATGCAAAACCTATAATTCCAGTAGAAATTAATATATATATGTATCCATTATCTAACCAATATGTTGTATATGGAGTTAGATGTGTACCATATGCTGTATTAGATACATACCCCAATCCCTCATATACTCTACCACTACTCCAAAATTCTGGTAAAGCTTTTTCAAATAATAATGATCTTTGAGATTGTATAAGTATTTCATCAAAATCTAAATTAGAAGCAAAAACTATTAGTGCACCAAAAAAAGTAATTTTTATAAAGGTTATAGCAATCTTTTTTCTGTTGGAAATATTATTATTATAAAATTTCTCAAAAGCTATAATTACAATAAAAGCTATCAATCCGGTTAAAGAGCTTCTTGAAGCACTACAAAGTAACATGATTATAGATATACTCATTAAAACAGTAGTAATTAATTTCTCAAGATTTTCTTTTTTTAGCATAGACCATAATATTACATTACATAGACAAGCACCGCCTAAAGTATTATAATGTCCAAACCCAAAATTAGCTCTTGTTCTTTCAGACTTACTCATTATATTTGCAATATTACTTAAATTTAAGTCTGAGAAATTTGATAATAATTGTACTACCAAAACAAATGATAAAGCATAAAAAGATGATTTAATAAATGTATCAACGGCATCAAATTTTATCGTAGCACATGCCGTTAAAATTACTATAACCACAAACATAATTTGAGATTTAAACTGACTAGTAGTTAAATCTATCATCATAGGATTTACTAAAATTTTTCCCCATACAATAGTATGTAATAACAATACCAGTGCCACTTTAAAAAAGTCTTTATGTTTAAATGTATCTAATTTAATCTTCCCCTTAGATTTTATCAATAATAAAACCAATATTAAGACAATATAAATAATCTGCAAAAGTATAGGATCAATTGGAAGAGTATAGTTACCTGTTAATACAAGAATTCTACTAACAAATAAAACAAAAAATATTACTCCAAATAGCACATTAACACTAATCTTTTTTTCCATCTCTTACCTCCTTTTCCATTCTTTTGGTGCTTTATATTTTACTTTCAACAATAATACGTTCTTTCTCTATTTTTAATATTTTTCTTTTAGTATAACTCCAACAATGCTTTATAAATTCATCTACATCATCATATAATTCTTTTATGAAACTATAGGAATTGTACTTATTTATATTATTTTTTACATTTTCATCAACACATGTAAAAACTTTATTTTTAGAAATAATCATTTTATTTGAAAATTCACCTTCCAAATCCCATTTTCTTTTTTGTATATGAATATATATGTACTCTCTTGATTTTACGACTTCATTTTCTATATAATATTGGAAAATTTTTTTATCTTCCCACATAAATATTTGATT
The DNA here is from genome assembly GCA_017626395.1 of Clostridia bacterium. Classification (GTDB taxonomy): domain Bacteria; phylum Bacillota; class Clostridia; order TANB77; family CAG-465; genus CAG-465. The sequence continues at coordinate 49,902 of JAGAIU010000075.1, forward strand.
TTTAAAATTTACAGGATTATATTCTTTTCTAAATTCTTCATATATGCTTGGATAATATTTTAAATCAGTACACATTGTATATCTACGTTTTGATGGCCAGATATCTGCATAAATTATTTTATCAAAAAAACTATTTTTATTTTTATTAAAAATTTTAATAAGTGCTAATTCATCAAATAAATAATTTCTCTCATCAGTAAATATTTTCTTGTAATCTGAATATCCAACAACTTTTTCCATAAATTTAATATTATTTTCTTTAGTATTTTTATACAAGCTCAAATGTCCCATTGGTAAAAATTTATCATATTTTTCTAAATTGTATTTTTCGAAAAAAGATCTTAAATCTCCCCATATTAAATCAAAATCACAATGTCCCCAATAATCATAACCAATAAATAAATCGCTAAAAACAAATCCATAAGCTGGTTTATAATCACAAAGTTTAAATGGCGAATCAATTTTAGCTTTAAATCCAATTTTCTCACTCACTCTAGCTCTAACTTGCTTTAAAGTCATATTAATTATTTTAACATTTTCGGGAACATTCTTAATACTTTGATCTGTTATAACTATAAAATCAACAGATGGATTATTTTCACATGATTTTAACCATACTGAAAAGTAATTTGGTAATTTTCCCATATATATTCCCATAATACATACTTTACTATTTTTTTTCATAAACTTTTTCTCCACTCAAATATGTTCGATATTATTTAATTTCATTAACTATTGAATAATATTGAACATAATTTATACATTTTGTTTTTCAACAATATTTTTCTACTAAAATCTTTTAAATTCCTTACTTTTACATTTAATATATTTTTAATCATTTCGTTTTCACCAAAGATATTTTTTATTTGTTTTTTATTATATCCACTTTTATATAATTTTCCTGCATAATTAGCAATATTTCTTAAAAAAGCTATATTTATTTTTTCTTTATAAAAATCGCTTCTTTCACATTTTTTGATTTTATTACTAATATCTTCATAAATAGTATTAAACTCTTCAAGATGCTTTAAAGATGTTTTTCTATGACACAATCCATTTTCATTTATAGTATGAAAACATATAGCTTCACTACTTAAAAAGATTTTATCACAACAATTAATGTACTCTAAATTAAAAATCAAATCTTCTCCCATATTTAATCCTGGTTTAAATCTTATATTGTTTTTTTCTATAATTTCTTTTAAATATATTTTATCCCATGGTGCATTAATCTTATTTTCACAAATCCATTCCATTACTCTTGATTTTTCTATATATTTATCAAATTCATCAATTAACCATGTTTTTTCCTTATATATTTTATGATTTTCATCAATATAATTATCTAATATGCAAAAATCTTTATTTTCAGCAATTGAAATGATTGTTTCAACATATTTTTCACTAACATAATCATCACTATCTAAAAAGCAAATATATTTTCCTTTAGCATATTCAATTCCTTTATTTCTTGCTATGCTAACCCCACTATTTTTTTGAGAAAAGTATTTTATATTATCATATTTCTGTTGTAATTCAAAACATATCTTTGCTGAATTATCTAATGAACCATCATCTATAAGTATAATTTCAAATTCTTTTGATTTTTTTCTCTGATTAATAATAGATAAAATATTTGTATAAAGATATGACTCTGCATTATATACAGGCACAATAATACTTAATAATATTGGCATTATAATCGCCTCCGTTAATTTGCTTTTCTTTTTTTATTTACGAATTTAGCTAATACTAAACTAGTAAAAATAAAATTACATTTCAATAAAATTATAAAAGCTTGTGCACTTTTAGGTAATCCTTTAAGTTTAATTCCTTTAAGAGTATTATTGTCTCTTATATTTTTTCTTATGTGCTTAGTTGATTTTAATATTGGTTGATTAGATTTTATTTCATGAAATACTGCCATGATTAACCAATACGCTTTAAAAGCATTTATTTGGGCATCTATTATATTATTTTTTCCTCCAATTTTAGAATCAATATACTCTGTTAATAATCTATTATTTTCAAATCTAGTTGGATCATAATTATTAGTCATAGATCCCATATTTAATTGATTGTAATAATATAGGACATCTTCACAAAAATAAACATTATTAGAATAGTATAGGCATTCAAACACAAATGCATTATCTTCTCCCATTCTTATTCTTTCTTCTGTACAATAATGTTTAGTTAATAGCTCTCTCTTAAAGATTTTATTCCAAGCAACAGGAAATATTAACCCAGTACAAAATGGTTTTCTACAGTCATACATCATGTATGGATATACATCTTTTTCTAATTTTTCTTTATTATAAAAACCTTCTATAGCACCTTTAGGAATTTCAACTTGTTTATCTTCAAACTGACGTACAGCACTAAAAACAACCATATCAGGCTCGTATTTACTTATAGCTTTATCCATTGTTATTTGTAACAACTCTTTTGAAATCCAATCGTCACCATCTACATAACAAATGTATTCTCCCGTTGCTGCTAAAACACCTGTATTTCTTGCCGCTACCAAGCCACCATTTTTTTTATGAATTACACGTACTCTAGAGTCTTTTTTGGCATACTCATCACAAATTTGCGGACAATTATCTGGAGAACCATCATCTACTAATATTAATTCATAATTTTTGTATGATTGTTCCAAAATACTATCAACACATTTTCTTAAATATTTTTCAACTTTATATATTGGAACAATTATCGAGAATTTTTTACTCATTTTTTCCTCCTATATACTAACTCATCATCTGTTTTTCAATATCAGCATCTACTATTTCTTCGCCTGATTTATCTTTAAGTTGTTCTTTTGAAGCTTTTGATAAACCATCATTTACAACACAATTCATATCACATGTTGAACATTTGTCTAAATCTTCTTTTGAAACTTTTCCATCTCTGTAGTCACGAACTATCTTATTTTCATACATACTATATTTTTTCTTAGTCCAAAATTTTAACTTATGACAAAGCACCCACAATACTGGTACCCATATGTATTTATGCATTGCTGGAGAAACCGAACCAATCATCCAACAATCTCTGTCACAACAGCGAACTTTTGAGCGAACTTCTTCTGCTTGTTCTGAATTCCATAACTGGTCCCAAGTTTGAGTATTTAAATTTCCCATTACTTCTTTATCCTTTGTTCCATTACATGGCATTACATCACCATATGGATCAATAAAGAAAGTATCAAACGACATATCACAAGGTAATAATCTTTTTTGACCGTAAATATAATTGATTAATCCATGATTAAAATATGCTCTAAACCATTTTTTTGGTGATTTTGAATTTAGTAGTTTATTTACTAGATTTTCAAAATTTTGAGCAACCATTAATCTATCATGAATAACATTTTTGGCTTCAACAAAATAAAAGCTATTATGTAAAGACGCTGTAGCAAATTCCATTCCCATTTCATCGGATAATTCATACAATGGTACTAAATCTGGTGCATTCTTATCTTGAACAGTCATACCAAACCCAACATCTTTCATACCCATTTCTCTTAATTTTTTTAGAGTAGTATAACCTCTATTATAACCATCTTTTAATCCACGAATTTCATTATTAGTTTTTTCTAATCCTTCAATAGAAATTCTGATACCTATATTAGGAAATTCCTCACATAATTTTATAATTCTATCAGTAAAAAAACCATTTGTTGAAATAACTATACGATCTGATTTTTTATAAAGTTCTCTAACAATTTCAGAAAGATCCTCTCTTATGAATGGTTCTCCACCTGTGATGTTAGTAAAGTACATTTCTGGTAATTTTTTTATAGTTTCAATACTTATTTCTTCCTCTGGTTTAGATGGACATTTATATCTATTACACATTGTACATCTTGCATTACATCTATAAGTAACAATAACAGTTCCATTTAATTTTTTTGACATTTTTCTCTCTCCTTCTTATATATTTCAATTGTTTTATTAACAACATCATCCCAGTTATATTTTTCTAAAATATATTCTTGAGAATCTTTTTTATATTTATTGACAATATTTTCATCATTTAGTAAATATTGTAATTTATCTTTTAAATCATTTACATCAGATTTTTTAAATGTAATTCCTTTATCTTCCATTACAGTTTTACATTCTTCTATATCTGATGTTAAACAACAATTTTTATAACTCATTGCTTCTAATAGGGATAAAGGCATTCCTTCAAGATCACTAGGTAATACATATATGTACGCATTACTATATAATTCTTCTAATTCCTCACCTTGAATAAATCCAGTAAATATTATATTTTTATATTTCTTACTTTTTTCTAGTAATTCTTGATAATAAGTACTAGTGTCGCTTGCTCCACCAGCAATTACTAATTTCTTTTCTGTTTTAAGTTCTTTATAAGCATCTATTAAATAGTGAATTCCTTTTTCTGGAACAATTCTACCCAAAAACAAAATATAATCATCTTTATTTAAGTTGTATTTTTCTTTAATTATTTTAGGCTCTTTTATTTCTGGTTTATTAACACCATTAGGAATAAATTTAGTTTCTCTGTTGTATGTTTCTAAAAAATATTTTTTAACATTTTCACTTAGCACTATTATTTCATCTGCATATTTAGCTGCCATTTTTTCACCAAACTTAATGTATTTTGTAGCAAAACCACCCCATTTAGCTCTTTGCCAATCTAAGCCATGTATAGTTACTATTATTCTTTTTTTACTAAAGAATTTTATAATTGGTATCATAGCACTTGGTCCTTCTGCATGAAAATGAACTACATTATTTTTAGAAAATAGTATTTTTATACTTCCAAAAAAAGAAGATGTCATAGCTGCTAAACCTTTTTTATCTATTGTTAATACTTTTTTTAGTTTAACACCTTTATATTCTTTAAGTTCTTCTAATTTTTGTGTCTTATCTAATGCATGCTTTCCTGAACGATTATAACAAGTTATATCTAAATCTTTTTTTACCATTCTTGTAGAAAGTTCTTCAACAACAATCTCAATACCGCCTTCTCTAGAAGGAATACGTTTTTGACCAATCATTGCAACTTTCATTTTATTATCTTCCACTATTTCGCTCCATCCTTATTTAATACTACACCTACTGTTTTAGTAAGTAATCCCATATCATAGAAAAAGCTTTTGTTTTCATTGTATTCCATATCAAACTCTAATCTCTCTTCAAATGTTGTATTAGATCTACCAGATACTTGCCATAAACCGGTTATACCAGGTTTAGATTCAATTATTGTATCATAGTAGTTTCCCATATCATCCATTTCTCTAGGTAAATATGGTCTAGGTCCTACTAGAGACATATCTCCTTTAAGTACATTTATTAATTGAGGTAATTCATCTATACTAGTTCTTCTTAAGAATTCTCCAAGCTTTGTTATTCTAGGATCATTTTTAAGTTTTTTATTTATTCTATATTCTTCTCTAGCTTCTTCATCTCTTTCAAGTAATTCGAAAAGTTTTTTATCTGCATCAGGTACCATTGTTCTAAATTTATATATATCAAATAATTTACCATCTTTACCTATTCTTTGTTGTGTAAACATAGCAGGTCCATCAGAGTCTTTTCTTATAGCTAAACTAGTAACTAAGAATATAGGAGATAAAACTAATAATGCTGCAGCTGATGCAGTAACATCTACTGTTCTTTTTAAGAAAGAATAAGTCATTTCATTAAATGTTTTTCTTTCTGGATTCTTTAGTACTTTTGTATTTTCATTAAATTTAATAATTTCTGTTTTTTCTTCTGTTTCTGGAACTCTTGCACTTGTTTTAAAACTTAGTAATTTGTAATCTTTTGCTTCACTAGAATGTGACATTTTTTACTCCCCCATTTTCTGATTTTCATTTTTCTTTCGTTATTAAAAATATATGTTTTAAGAATTAAATAATAAACTATGTTTTACTACATTTTACTATTCAAAAGAGCATAAAAAACACAGATAGATCAAACCACCTTTTTTGTACAAAAAAATGTGAGACTTCCTCTCTCACAAAACATTGTACATTTTAATACTTATATTTACCTTGTGTTTTTCTTATCTGTTTCCTCTTGTTTATAACTTATCACATGTTGTAGTATCGATTGCATTCCTCTAGTGTTAAGTGCTTGTCCCCGTCTTGACTAGAAAATATAAATACGATTGTTTCATAGCAAAGTTTGTGTTTGCTTATTTGTTTATTACAATATTTTGAACAGTATTTGTTACTCCGATTAACATATTTATTATTTATGTATTCTCAATTATATACTTTCGACGGATTTCATTATACCACTATTGTAAGAAATAGTCAATTATTTTGAACATATTTTGTTGTTTTTTGAGTATTTTTTATGTAATTTGTATAGTGAATTTTGGTAATTGAAAAGAGAAGTAGATTATTTTCTACTTCTCTTTAGGTTAATACGTATAATATAGCGAATCATTTTCCTGTTTTCTATATAGTTTTACTAGTTTATTTTGCAACTTCTCTAATGATTTAGCATAACGTGTTAGTTTTCTTGAATCCGATGTTGATAACTCTTTTTTAGACTTGTATCTTATTTCATGTTCCATTTCAGACCAGAAGTCCATTGCTACAGTTCTAATTTGTATTTCAACTTTAATTATTACTGTTTCACTATTGATAGTAACTGGTGTTTCTGCAATCATATGATACGCTGAATATCCACTCTTTTTAGGATGTTTAATATAATCCTTTTCTTCTATTACTTTTAGACTCGGTATCATACCAATTATTTCTTTAATATTTAACACATCTTCTCTAATTGGACAGATTATTCTAATACCAGCAATGTCATCCACATTATCCACAAGATTTTTATATGTAATATCATAACCTTTTTTAATCATTTTATTTATTATACTTGTTTTAGACTTTACCCTACTTGTAACTCTCTCTATTATTGGATAACCTGAAACCTCATTTATTCTATCTTTTAATATTTTTATACTATTTACTACTTGATTCATTGCTATTTCATATATCTTTAGCAGATCATTATACTGCTTACTCTCTATATCTATTTCTTCATCTTCTGTTCTATTTATTTGATTATTTTGAACAACTAAACCTAGTCTTGGAATCACCTCCCTCTCCCATATATTATTGTATCATATAACTAAATATACTTATACGTTTTTATTGTGAATTTTTTTGGAAAATATTTCACAATTTCGCGATTTACTAAAGTTTGAATATATGATATAATTTTTTGTATCATTGGAGGGGTTATATGCAATATTTATTCTTAGATGAATCTGGTAATTTACACAAGAATAGTCCAGATAGATATTTCGTAATTGGTGGAGTATTTACTAACAATTATGCAGATATAAAGAAATCATATGTTGAAATTAATCGTGAGCTTAAAGATAAGCTTAATATGGATTTTGAAACAGAACTAAAAGCTGCATATCTTAATATGGAAGAAAAAATGGATATAGTAGTTAAATTACAAGAAATGGATGGTATGTATATAGTTGGTATTATAGTAGATAAGTTTAAAATTGGTATTGAAATTGACCAAATACATTTATACTATAACTATATAATTGGAAAATTATTAGATTATCTTGTAAAGATTAAATTAATTAATACTTCAGCAGGACAAAAGCTATTTATAAATATAGACAAAAGTTCTATGAAAATTGAAGATATTAACTCTTTAGAAATGTATTTAAAAATTCATTTTAATATTGAAAATAAAATGAAATTCTTGTTAGATGTTTCATACTGGGATTCAAGTAAAAACTATATGATCCAAGTAGCAGATATAATGTGCAACACAATTTGGAATGTATGTCAATCTCCAAATCCAATGAGAGTATTTAATTCACTAAATAAAAAGCATAGATTAAGAATTCATAAATTCGGTAAAAAAGTATAGCAATTAAGGGGGCAATTATGAAAAAAGTAACAGTAATCGTAACAATTTTTGTATTTGTAACATTAGGATTATTTCTAGGATACAGATACACAAAAAAGGCATCATCAAATTCAAATGATATAGTTGCTGAAAATAACAATAACAAAATGGAAAACATGGATAACTCAAATAAAAATACTGATAATAGTATTCCTGTAGATAACACTGATGTTGAAACTAAAGATAAAAAATCAGATAAAATTATTATTTTTGTAGGTATGGAAGATAATTTTAAAGAGTTTGAATTTAAAATGGCAGATAATTTAAGTGAACAACAACAAGCTGACACTTTAATTAATGAAATAGGTAGAATAATTGGATATAAATTACTAGTTAATGATATAGCTAAAGGTAAAGATGGAATTACAATTAATTTTAATTCTAACTCAGCACCATTTAATACAATAGATTCATATGTTGGTAAAGAAGAATATGTAATAGCAGATTATTCAACAATAGTTTATACTATTTTTGATAGTATAGATAAAACATTAAAAGAATATTTTGGTGCATCATATGGTATATGGTTTACTCTAGAAGATGGTGAAATAACAATTAAAGACGTTATTCCTACACTATATCTATCTTTTAGCGAACCATATCAAGGAAGTTCACATTATTTAGATAAAGAATAATACAAGTATTAGAAAAGAAATTATAAAAACTCACCTTAATGGTGAGTTTTTATTGTTTTATTATAATTTTTGTTTATATTATTTCTTTATAATCTTCCATCTTCCTGTTTTATTAGAACCTTCTCTTTTAATTATATTTTTATCTTTTAAAACTTTCATATTATAAGAAATACCATCTCTTGTTAAATTTAATTTTTCTGCAATTTCATTTTGAGTAATATCTGGATTCGATTTTATTAAATTTATAATTTTTTCTTGTGCAGTTTCTTTAGATGAATTTTGCTCTACTATTATTTTATTTATAGTTTCATAAATCATTTTTAGCATAAACTCTATAAATTCAGTAGATTCACCTTCACTATTACAATTAGCAATAGCTGTATAATAATCATCTTGATATTGTTTTATTAAACTTTCAATAGGTAAATATTCAAAAATTCTTTTCCATTTAGATAATAAAGCTGATTGCCAAAGCCTAGCCATTCTGCCATTGCCATCAGAGAATGGATGTATAAATAAAAATTCATAATGAAATACAGATGAAAGTATTAATGGATGTACTACATCTCTATTTTCTGCCATCCAAGCAAACAAATTTTCCATTAATTCTGGTACAAGCTTTTCAGATGGTGCGACAAATATACATTTATCTCCATCATAAACACCCTCGCCATGATTTCTAAATCTTCCACTTTCTTCTACTGTCAGAAACGTCATTATTCCATGAACCATTTTTAAATCGTCAATGGAATACGGATTTATTTGTGAAATTTTATTATAAGCTTCGTATGCATTTTTAACTTCTTGAATATCTGTTTTATCTCCAATTACCATACGTCCATTTATAACATCTTCAACTTGAAAAAAAGATAACTGATTATTTTCAATTGCTAAAGAAGAATGAATAGAATTAATTCTATTTTGTTTTCTCAACTCTGGCATTCTATTTAAATTTATATAACTGTTTATTTCTCCAATTTTTTCCATTATTTTTGAAACATAATCTAGTATCTTATCTGTTATTTTATATGGTGGTATATATTTTTCCATTATTTTCCTCCATTCTTTCTATACCTATATTATACTACATTTCACACACTATATCAATATTTATTGTGTAGTTTATTGTGTAGTTTATTGTGTAGTATTTTAAATATAAATCTCATTTTAATATCTATTATTTTCTATAGTTAAATTTATTATAACAAAAAAATCTCCTCATTTTTATGAAGAGACTTTTTTTATTATAAATTTATATTATCTAGTTCCGCCGCCTCTGCTGCTTCCACCAGAGCTACGTCCGCCACCTCTACTGCTGCGACCACCGCCTCCACTACTACGACTTCTACTACCACTACTGCTTCCGCTACTTGCATGTGCTGCACGATATGCTCTTTCCGCTGCATATACACCATTATGTGATATTATTCTTATGCATGAGTTAATTTCATTTATTTCTAAATCTTCAATAAAGCTAAAGTCTGGATATAGCTTTTTAAATTCATCCTCTACTTTATCTGCAATTCCAAGTATTTGAGCAAATATTAAATATTCTTCCCATAACATTACTTCAATTGCTTGTCTTTCGTGTATTAAACTATAGTCTGATAAATATTTTCTAAGACCATATAGATTAATAGCATCTTGTTTAACTTCTGGATTTACAAAGTTTTGTTTTATTATTTTATTTCCAAATATAGATTTTACTTGTGTTTCTCTTTCTACAATTGCACCTTCTGCTACATATTCTTTAATAGCTTGTGTTGTAGCATATTCAAACCAATTATCTATTTTTCTATAGTTAGCATAGCACCATTTTTCAAATTCTTTAGATTCCAGTATTTCATTAGCACCTGCTGCTTCTCTTAACATATATATTAATTTTTCTTCTACTAAATCATCTGATGGCATAAGCATTGTTATATCTAATGCAAACTCATTTCTACCAAAATCTAAAATTCCACCTTTTGTTTTTACTATAGTTACTCTTTTATCTTTTATCCATCTTAAGAATATAGCACCCATAAGTCCTGATCTAGAGTCATTTCTTTTTACTGTAGATATATAGTTATCTACTAAGAAATATCCTTTATATATACTTCCATCACATGGTATATCTCTATAATAATTTATATCTCTTTGGTTAGGTAATACTCTGCCTTTGGTTCCAAAGTTTAAAGAACCTTCTTTAGGTTTAGCTGCTTCATATAGCACAAAACCAAATATAGCTACTACAAATAACGGACCAGTTGCAAATGATATCATCATGAAGAAAACAGTTCCGAACATCTTAGGTATTATCCCTAACATTTCTCCAATACCTACATTTTTATCTTCATTATCTATATCTTCATCTAAATTATAATCTGAACCTTGCATAGCTTCTAATTGAAGACTAGAGAAAACTTTATTTAGTTCTACAGTTGGACTAAATATATTTTCTTCAAATTTAACTAATGCTACCATATATTCAGAAGGATATAATCTTCCGTCTGAATCCATAACTATATTACTATTTTCAAAGTTAATTTCTCCATCATATCCATAAGCCCATATTTTAGCGTTTTCTTCCGTAAATTCAGTATCTGAATCTATAGTAATTTTAACACTTTTAGGTGATGGATTCATATCTTCTGGCATAAAGCTAAAATATATAGTTTGAGCATCATTTAATTGTTGAACCAGTCCTTCAATATCATATTCTAGAGTATATGTTTTATCCCCATATTGGCTCATTCCCCAACATAGTTCTACTCCATTATATGTAGTAAGGATTCCACATTTATATGCTTTTGAACTAAAACTAGCTTTTGTATTCCAATTATGTATTGTTTCATATACTTTTCCTGTTTCATCTTTTACAGAGAAATTTTTAATTTTATAGTTTTTTAAGTTTCCATATGGTTTATATGCTTCTGTACCTTCATTTAAATTCATATCCCATACTTCTGTAACATGGCCACTACCATCTTTATTTAGAAATATATCCATAGTTATGCTATTTATTGTATTAGCGTCTACGTAAATATTTGAAGTAAAGAAAGCAATAGTTAAAAATACAGAAATAAAAACTATCTTTTTTAATACTTTTTTCATATATCTACCCTTTCTTAATTTTATACATATATTTTATATCATTTTTAAAGAATATAAAATAGTATTGTATTTTTTGCATAAAAAAAGAACATATACGTTTAAGTATATATTCTTTAAAATTCATCAGGATATGGTATTCTATCTTCATTATACATTTTATCTGCTATATTTACCATTTTTTCTATTGTCTCTTTAGAATATCCTTTTGCTTCTAATTTTTTTATAAATTCTTTTCTTACAACATCAATTCTGAAATATTCATCCATAGAAATTATATCCTTCATATTTTTCCCTCTATTACAATATTTATTTCTCTTTATATTATTGTTCTATTCCCCAATAATATTTGTTAAAATCTTGTTTTGCTCTATCCATATCAAAACCAAAATAATATATTCCATTTTGCCAATTACTATAACCATAATCTGTTGATGGTATTTGAACAGAGTTTACATTTTGTAAATATAACTCTCTATCATCAGCTAATTGTACAAACATACTTTTATACATAGTCATATCCATATTTGTTGTTATATTAACAAGTATTTGATCAGATAAAGCTAATATTTCATCTACATCCATTTTAACAGCTTTTTTCATCAAAGATATAAGTATTTGTCTTTGTCTAAAAGCTCTTGTAAAATCATTACCTACATATCTATTTCTAGAATGTTTTAAAGCTTGTACACCATTTAAAGTTACTGTTCCTGGTCCTGTGATTTTATTTTCAGCAGTCATTTCTGAATTAATAAAATCCACTTCTTCTTGATCTAAAGTTAATTCTACACCACCTACAGCATCAATAGAACTAATTAGTCCCGAAAAGTCTATTGTCATATATTGCTTTATATCTAATCCAAAATTTGAATTAATTGTTTTCAAGCTTAATTGTTCTTGTCCATAAGCATATGCATGATTTATTTTTGTCATTCCATATCCTGGTACACTTACATATGTATCTCTAGGAATACTAATTATATTAACACTTTTATTTACATTATTAATTACTACAATCATTATTGTATCTGATCTACCGGCATAAGAATTATTTGTATCTCTGGAATCACTTCCAAATATAACGAATTTAGTTATATCTTCTACATTAACTTTTTGAGCTTCTTCTGGAACTAATTCTATACCTAAATCTGTTTCGTCTAATGGTTTAAAATTCATTTTATCAAATTTACTTTTTATAAATAGATAGCCAGCACATAATCCTGCTAAAATTAGAGCTATAACAATTACTATAACTATCCAAAATTTTCCTTCTTTTTTTAACATTTATATATTTTCTCCTTAAGTAACATCGCGAATTATATCATATTTTACATAACATTTCAATTATTTTTTATATTTTAGAATTCTATTTATAAATTTTCTTAAAATAATATATATACATATACCAGATATTACACCTAATGAATCTATTCCAACATCAATTATACTTCCTGATCTACCTTGAACAAAAAGTTGATGAATTTCATCTGTAGTAGCATATATTACTCCAAATATAAATGAATAAATAATTTTCTTCTTTTCAGTATTATTAATAGCTTTGAATAAATTATATATTAAAAAGCCACCTATAGTATACATAGTGAAATGTGCTAACTTTCTTACTATTGGTTGTAAAAACTCTACTATTTTTTCAAGCTCTAATGCAGATATATTATTATTTAAAAAAGTTATTATTCTTCTTATTGTATTTCCGCTAATATTTGAAGAACTCTCTCCTATTTGAGCTGAAAACCAAAATACTATAATCATCCAAATTAATACTAATATAATATTTATACACTTTATTATTTCTTTTTTATATTGTTCTTTATCTTTTATATTTTCCATAGTTAATATTATACACCATTATGCAAGCTTTTAGGTAAAAAAATAAGATAGGGATTTCCCTATCTATATTTATTCTTTAAATTGTATATCTTTCAATTCAAATTCATATTCTTCATCTGTTGTTGGATATACATCAATTGTTACAATCTTTTCTTGACCAGGTTCTATACTTTCTATTATTGCTGTCTTCCCAGTATTAACCTCTTCAACAGTTGCTTGCTCTAAAGTTTGCTTTGATTCGTTCTTTACAAATACTGTTAATGTTTCCTGATCAACATAATCATAATCTACAACCATATATGCTGTTGGTCGCACATCATTTCCGTTATCTTCAATTGTTCTTAAAGAACCGACTGAGCCACCCAAGTCAATTCCAAATAATAAAAAGATCCACATAAAGAACAAAGATACTCCACCAAAGATTGATTTTATTGGAGTAGCTATGTCATCAGTAATCTCTGCACGTTTTTTGTACTTATCTAGTTGTTCTTTAATTTGTTTAGAGTCTTCTGTGTGTTTTTCCTCTAATTCCTCTAGTTGTTCTTTAATCTCTTGAGATTCTGATGCTAAAGGAGAATAAGCTAATTCGTTTCTGTTTTTTCTGTATTCTTCCAGCTCCTGTCTTTCTTTCTCCTCTAAGGATCTTTTCTTATCATTGCAATAGCATTCAATTAACCATGAAGTAATAGATACCACCAGCCATACTGCTCCTGCAATTAAGAAAATTAAAAATAAAACTACTACGCCTTCTTGTAAGGCTAAAATTTTTTCGCTCATCTATCGAGCCCTCCTTCTAACTGTAGATATGGTATTTACCATATACTTCCCAAAATTTCTATTAAGAAACTCTACGTATATTTAGAAAGCGACTCTATTATAGCACAACTTTATGTTTATGTCAACAAAAAGAAGTGCATAATTTGCACTTCTTTATTTTATGTTTATTAAAGAGAAACATTTTGAGTGATTAAACTATATGTTGCAACTACAGGAATACTATTTTTTATTATATCTTTTTTATATTCCCCTTTAATTGATATCCTATTCACAAATTTTCCCATTGCATAAGCATATATTATTCTTATATTAGGATTTTTTGCAGCAAGTTTTTCAATTACCTTAACTGGTGGCAAATCATAAGTTTCAAAATTGATTTGATTTCCTTTTATTTTAATATTTGCTGCACCACTTCCTGTTCCCCAGGCTGCTTCTCTGACCATATATCCATTGAAAATAGATTTTGATCTTACTTTATCTAAAAAGGATTCAGCATCCTTCAACATTTTTTCAGTTTTATTTTTAGATTTAACACTATTTAATTGTTCTGGTGTTAAAATTTTAAATTCATATGGTACTTCTCTTGTTCTACCAACAAAAGTACAAGTTTTAATAAATCGCTCTTTATCTGCTTGTTTTTCATGCATATATACATTTAAGCAAGCATTGATGTAATCGTTCATCTCCACATCGTTTTTATCTTTGTCAATAGCTTCAATTTTATTAAAGTCAAATAAGCTCTTATCACTTTTTAACTCCTTTAATATACTATCAACTTCCTCTGCAACTCCTTCGAATTGCAATAAATTTTTGATTACATGATCATTACTCATTTAATCTTTCCTCTCTTTCTAACTTTTTTTCATATAAATTTACATCTAAAATACAACTAAAATACTATTCCACCTCCTAAATTATTAGTCGTTCAAATTTTTTAAATGCATTTTTATTATATCATAGCATTTTAGTTATGTCAACTTTTACCCAAAATAAAAAACCTTGAAATATATAATTTCAAGGCTTTATCTATATTTAAGCAAAGCATTTTGCAATAGAATATTTATTTGCATTAAACTTTGCTGATATTTTCATATCCACAACTGTTCCATTTTCGTATTTTTCTCTTACAATAACACCTTTTTGATTTTGTTCTTGTAAATGACAATACTCAGCATCTAAATGCATTTTCTCAATTGTTCTCTTTAATCTGTATAAAAATTTCTCATTGCTAAAAGCAAACATGTATTTTCCTGATGCACATTTTGCAAAGAAAACTACATCTTCAACTTTCATTTTATTAACATTCCAATTATTATTTACGAATGTTGTAGAAAATTTTTCTACATCTTTTGGAAATTGAACTGAAATCAATGGAATATTTCTTGATTTAATTTCTTCAATATACTTTAATAATTCTCCTTTTCTTTCTTCTCCTTCAACTATAATAACATTAGTTAATTTTTTTGATACTTTACTCATATCAAAATCCTCCTTTTAATTTAATAATTTTTTTTCAATTGTGTTTATCTCATTAAGCTAAACATTTAGCTATGTTGTACTCTTTTCTAGGATATAGCTTAGATTCCTTAGTCTTGCTACTTCTACCGTTTACTATAGATTCTTTCAATATAATAAACTGTTCTCCTAGATTAATGTAATAATTATACTTTGCATTTAATCTTAATTCCTCAACAATGTTTAAAAGTTCACTTTCGTAACTTCCATTGCTGAAAGCAAAGATATAATTACCATTTTTACCTTTTGCATAAAAAACATATTTTGATAACTTAATATTGCTATTAATGTTTTCAAAACTAATTTTCTTTAGATTTGTACAAGGTACTCTAACGAAGTTTAATTTACTCTTTCCGTAAAGCTTCTTCAAACTCCTTTTGTTTAGATTTTGTAACACTTACAGCTAGAATGTTTCTTAATTTTTTTGATATTTTACTCATATCAAAACTCCTTTCTCTTAATTAATTAAATAAGCTAAGTTGAATTATTTTTTTACCACCTCACTTTAATATTAATCGTGTGTAAAAAATTTAAAACGCCTCATTATTATAACATAGTTTTTGGATTATGTCAACAAAAAATAGAGATAAATTGATTATCCCTATTCTTTATTTTATTATTTCTTATATTTACTATAGTATTCATATATATCTTCATCACTAATTTTAGTGTTTTCTTTAATAGTATATGCTTTTATCCAAGGCATTTCCTTTTTTAGCATTTCTTCTAGCTCTAATCCAGAATACCTTCCAAAAACAAGTAATATTTTATCTATAAAGTTTTCATGCTTTTTATCTTGTAATATAACTTGCTCTTTTACATTAGGTTGTTTCTTTAAATATTCATATACTTGTATATTCACAGGCCCATGTTTTCTCGCTTCAAAATCGCCTTTAAATAACTTTTTCATATCATCTGAATACTTTTCATTATACTTTATTAAATATAACGAATATGAGTAAAATAACAGCTTCTGCACTTGCTTTGGAGTATAAAGATGTTTAGATAATATAAAATCTGTAACTTTTAAAATCTCTTCCATAATAATACCTCCTCTATTTTTCACATTATATTAATTTAGTGTTAAAGAATATATTTGCTTAATTATTATAATAAATTTTATAGTTTATGTCAACAAAAAAGTAGAGATATATTAATACATCTCTACAAATTTTAATTCTATTATTTCAAAATCTACATTCTTAAAATATGAATCTAAACTAAAATATAATTTTTTCTTATCTCCAGGTCTTACTTTGTGAATAGTTTCTGTTTTCCCAGACGTATTTTCACGTACCGTTAAAGTTCCAATCATCTGTTCACTATCATTGCTAATACTAAGAAAGATTTCTTGTTTTGAAAATACATGATACACTTGCTCATATTCTGTAAGCTTAAGCCCTTCTCGTGTAGTATTATACTCCCTGTCAATCCTTATTCCATTTGTTAGTAAAAACAGAATAACAAAGTTAATTATGCATAATATTGGTAATGCTATCGCTAAGTAGATGATAAGTCGATCTAAAAAAGTATCTCTCAATTTTTCCTCCTCCTAGCGAAAAATAATATGCTCTTGTTGCTAATATAAAAATCTTTATATTACTTTTCACATTAAATCTACTTAAGTATAACACCTTTTTGTTATTATGTCAATTATCTACATAAAATATATGCAGTATATACAACATACATACCTAACATACAAATGCCTTTTTTCCAACCAATTCTATTATTTTTACGAAGCATTATATATACTAAGATACTTGAACCAAGCATAAATGCAATATCTATAAATGTTGTTAAATCTAGTGAAAGTGGACATATTACACTAGTTATTCCAAGAATAAATAATATATTAAATATATTAGATCCAATTACATTTCCAACCGCAATATCTACTTCACCTTTTCTTGTAGCTATTATACTTGTTACAAGTTCAGGTAAACTTGTTCCTATAGCAACTATAGTAAGAGCTATAACATTTTCTGCTACTCCTAGCATTTGTGCTATTTCTGTAGCACTATTTACAACTAATTGTCCACCTAATATAATACCTGCTAAACCAAGTACTATATATGCAATATCTTTAAATCTAAATTTTGTTTTTTCTTCTTGATTATCGTTCTTTTGATTTCTTTTCACATCTGAAATAAGTGAAACTAAATATATTCCTAAGAAACAAAATAGTATTAAACCATTAGTTCTAGTAATATGTCCTACTACTTGTCCGCCTAAGAAATATTCAGCTACAATAATAAATAAAACTAAAGCAGATAATAGATAGTAAGGAAAATCTCTTTTTCTTACTTCCTTTTTAGCTTTTAAAGATTTAAATAATCCACATATACCAAGTATTAAAAGTGAATTACAAATATTTGATCCTACAACATTACCAATAGATATTTCGTTACTACCTTGTAGGCCAGCTGTTATACTAACAGCCGCTTCTGGTGCAGAAGTACCAAATGCTACAATAGTAAGACCAATAATTAAAGATGGTATACCAAATGCTTTTGCAATGTTACTACTACCATCTACAAATATGTCTGCACATTTAACAAGTAGTGCAAGACCTGCTATTAATAAAATAAAACTTAACATACAACAATTCCTCCTTAGTTAAGCGCAAAAAAAGACCCTACGCCTTTTTCGCGTAAAGTCTCGTTATATACTAATTAAAGTATATCATATAGCGGCTAGAGAACTAGCGACATGTCGCCATATGACAATTATTTATTATATAAAGTAACTACTCCCTTTACTCTATATAATATAACAGATTATGTAATAAAAGTCAATTAAATTATTCTTCAGAATCTATTCTTTTTACAAATTCTTCGAAAATAGAATCAGCTATTTCATCATCTGTCACTTCTACGTATTCAACTTCATCTCTATCTAAAGGAACAACCCTAAAAATAACAACTTCATCTTCGCTACCTTCTGGTAATAATACAGCATAATCTTCATCATCTCTATAGATAACATCTAAAATTTCATATTTTGACTTGTTCCCATCTTTATCCGTAAGTTCAATAAATTCTTCAATTTCTTCTTTCATAATTCATTTCTCCTTTTACAATAATATTATATCCATTTATTCAAGCAATATTATTTTTTTATTTCGTACTACTATATAATATCATATAAAACAAAAAAAATACAGATTCATCTGTATTTTTCCATATCTATTTTTCAAACTTTGATTTTTCTGAAAATACACTTTTTAAAGCTGTATTTATCTCTTTTTTAGATTTTTCAAAGTCTATAGAAGCATCTGCATCATTAACGCATATTATCTTATACTTCTGTTTAATTATAGTATTTAATAATTTAGTATTATCACTTTTGACGATAAAATACTTTCCTAAGCTCTTAAAAGGACTAAATTTTCCACTTAAAAGCTGCCAGTATCTTATTATACCTTGTCCTATATCTGATTCGGCTCTAAACTTATTATAGCAAGATTTATCCAACATTTCATATTCTTTTTCCCAAACTTGACTAAATGAACTTTTTAAATATGACTGTGTTAAATGTGTACCATAAAAATCCGAATATTCTTTATCTTTTAAATGAATCAGACTATTAAAATTTTTAAATCCATAATTATAATTAAAAATTTTAGAGATTATTCTTTTATCATTTTCATTTTTGTTAAAATGTTTATTAATTATTTTTAGATAATTGTTTCTTAACGTTTCATGTCTCTTACTACAATTTTTCTTTTTGTAAGCATAGTATATATCGGTTGGTAAATCTTTTTTAAAAAAGTCTTCTTTTTTTAAATCTTTTAGTATAAAAAGATCATCATTAAAAAGAACAAATCTTTCCGACAAATCTTTAATTCTATGTAAGTTTAGTTCTATTACATTTGAATTAAAAGTTGGAAGATATTCCTTAGGAATAAATTCCTCATGTTTTACAATTCTTAATTTTGGATTATTTATATTTAGCCAACTTGGTAAGTGTCCCCATGTTATAAAAAATATTTTATTAACCCAATTTGCATGTTTTTCAATTCCTCTAAAAATATATTGTAAATTATCCCAATCTCTAAACCTATTTTTTCCAGAGTCCCCTTTTACATTTAAGTATTTGTTTTTCTCTTTTAACCACGCTTCATCATTTCCGTCAACCCAAAGAATAACGAAATCTATTTTTTTGTTATCCATAATTTTTTCTCCTATTTTTCAAATTGACATTTCTTTGGCAAAATCTTTTTTAAAGCTCCGTTTATTTCTTTCTTAGCTTTTTCAAAATTAATATGTGTATATGCATCGTTAATACACACAATTTGATATTTTTGTTTTAATATAGCATCAACAGTATTTTCATTTTGGTCTAAATATATGAAATATTTAGTCTCATCTGATTTTGGTGTAAATTTTCCTTCCATAAGTTGCCAATATCTACATAAATAGTGTCCTAAATCGGTAGAACATCTAAATTTATTTTTACAAGCATTGTCTAAAGCTTCTGCCTCTATCTCCCATACTTTTCTAAAAGTTTCTTTTAAATAAGATTGAGCAGAATGAAAATTCCAAAATCCGCAAAATTTCTTCTTAAATCCTAAAGATTGTAATGTCAAAGAATTAAAATTCTTATATTTAGGATTTAATATTTTAAATATATTTTTCTTAACGACTTCTCTCTTGTTGAAGTGTTTATTAATAATAGCTAAAATATTTGCTTTCATAAAATAATATGTATCATTATAAAAAGAAGCTAATTGCGTATATTCACAATATACGTCTGTTGGTAAATCCTTCTTAAAGAAATCTTCCTTTTTAGTTTCTTTTAGTATAAATAAATCATCATTAAAAAGAACGAATTTTTCTGATAAATCTTTTATTCTGTGTAAATTTAATTCTATAACATTAGAATTAAATGTTGGTAAGTATTCCTTTGGAATAAATTCCTCGTGTTTTACAACACGTATTTTTGGATTTTTCGTATCTAGCCACTTTGGTAAGTGTCCCCATGTTACAAAAAATATCTTATTGACCCAACTAGCATATTTATCTATTCCTCTAAATAAATATTGCAAATTGTCACAATCTCTAAACCTGTTTTCTCTAGTGTCTCCAGTAAAATGCATGTATTTATTCTTTTCTGCTATCCATCTTTTATCATTACCATCAACCCAAAGAATAACAAAGTCTACTTTTTCATTACTTTGAATATTTTTCATAGGTTTTCTCCTTCATACAAAATTTTATTAATTATATTATTTTTTTGAATTTTGTCAAATTTGTTTGCCAGTATTTTAATTATAAGGTGGTTTGAGTTTTACATAACCAAATATTATTTTTCAACATTTTTTGCATAATTTGAGTAGAAAAAAAGCACCGAAAAAATTTCCAGTGCCTAAATAATATTTTCCTCTGGCGGAGAGTGAGGGGCTCGAACCCTCGCGCCGCATACACGACCTAACAGTTTAGCAAACTGTCCCCTTCACCACTTGGGTAACTCTCCAAACTATTTTTGCTACTCCTACATTATAACAATAAGATGTAAATAAGTCAACTCTTTTATTCATTTTTGCAAAAAAAAAATAGGACGTTAAAACGTTCTATTCTTTATGTGGCGGAAGAGGTAGGATTCGAACCCACGGTGCCTTTCGACATCACCAGTTTTCAAGACTGTCTCCTTAAACCACTCGGACACTCTTCCACATTCGGTACAGATATAATTATACCACTTATTTTAAATTTGTCAACACTAATTTTAATTTTTTTTAAATTTTTATTATATCTGTACATTTTTAACTACATTTTTATATTTAACATAGATAATAAACTCTCTAAACCTTCTTCATCATTATATTCAATTATTAATCTTTGATGTTTTTTAGTTTGATCTAGTTTTACTTTATAACCAAAGTAATCTTTTAGTTTATTTTCTAGATTTTGGTAATATACTGTTTTAGGTTGTTTTTTAGCTGGTTTTCTATTATATTTTTCATCACCATATATTAATTTTTCAACATCTCTAACAGTTAATTTTTTCTCTACTACTTTTTTAGCTATTTCAATTTGCTTTTCCTTATCATCTAAAACTAATAATGCTCTTGCTTGTCCTTCAACAAGTTCTCCTTTAAGTAGCATATCTAATATTTCTTCTGGTAATTTTAAAAGACGAATAATGTTAGAAATTGTAGATACATTTTTACCAGTTATTTTAGCCACTTCTGAATTAGTATATCCATCAATATCCATTAATTCTTTAATAGCTCTTGCAATTTCGACGATATTTAAATCTTCTCTTTGGATATTTTCAATTAAAGCTACTTGTTTTTTCTTAGTGTCAGTATAATCTTTAATTATTGCTGGTATTTTAGTAAGACCTGCAGCTTTAGCTGCTCTCCATCTTCTTTCACCCGCAACAATTGTATATCCATTCTTATCTTTAACAACTAAAATTGGTTGTATTACTCCATTTTGTTTAATTGAATCTGTTAACTCTTCCATTTTCTCTTTATCGAAAACTTTTCTTGGCTGATTTAACATTGGTTCAACTTCTGTAATATCTAATTCTACTACTTTTTCTAAGACTTTAGTTTTCTCTTTTTTTGTTACAGCCTCTAGAGTTGTATCATTTTCTTCTCCAAAGAATGCATCTAATCCTCTACCTAGTCCCTTAGCCATATTAATCCTCCTTTTCAGTTAACTTAACTAACTCTCTGGCAAGTTTTTTATATGTTTCTGCACCTTTTGATTCGTTATCATATAAAGTGATAGGTAAGCCGTGGCTTGGTGCTTCACTTAATCTAATATTTCTAGGAATTATTGTTTGAAATACCTTATTTCCAAAATATTTTTCTACTTCTCTTGCTACTTGAGTTGATAAGTTTGTCCTAGCATCAAACATAGTTAAGATTACTCCTTCAACTATTAGCTCAGTATTTAGTCTTTTTTGAACAAGCTTAATTGTATTAATAAGTTGTCCTAGCCCTTCAAGTGCATAATATTCACATTGAATAGGTACTAAAACACTATCTGATGCAGTAAAGGCATTTAAAGTTATAAGTCCAAGTGATGGTGGACAATCTATTAGTATATAATCATATAAATCTCTCACTTTGTCTATTGCATCTTTTAATCTGTTTTCCCTTGAAACCATTGAAACAAGCTCAATTTCAGCACCTGCAAGATTTATATTTGCAGGACATACATCTAACTTTTTAACCATTGTTGGTACAATAGTTTCACTAATTTCCATATCATCTACTAAAACATTATATACAGATTTGTCTGTATGAGCTTCAATTCCTAATCCACTTGTTGCATTACCTTGTGGATCTGTATCGATCAATAAAACTTTTTTTCCTCTTTGAGCTAAACAAGCGCTTAAATTAACCGCAGTTGTTGTTTTTCCGACACCACCTTTTTGATTAGCTATTGATATTACTCTTGCCATAATGTCACCTCATGGTTATTATATTACATTTACAAAAAAAATAAAAGAGTAAACTTTAAAATTTACTCTTTTTTGCTAAATTAGTTGCTTAGATAATTTTCTAATTAACTTACTTTCATATTTTACCTAAATTATAACTTTTTTCGCTATATAATTTACATAGTTATAAAGGCTTTTTCTTTATTTGTCCGTAGTTTCTAGGATATTTTGATGGTGTATTATTTAGTTTTTTAACAGATAAAATACTTCTATTATATTCTTCTCCATCAACTGTATAGCTGTATTCTGTTTTTCCTTCTACTTTTAGATTAAGAACTTTTAATGCATTTTGAGATAACTTAATTTCTTCTTCTACATTATCTCCCTTCATAACAATACACTTTCCACCAACTTTTACATATGGACTTGTATATTCTAAAAGTGTAGGTAATTGTGCTACAGCCCTTGATACACTTGCATCGTAGCTATTATACATATTATTTATTCTTATTGTTTCTTCTGCTCTACCATGTATAATTTTAACATTCTTTATACCTAGTTTATCTATTACTTCTTGTAAAAAGATTAATCTTTTATTTAAAGCATCAAGCAAAGTAAACTTTTTGTTTGGATAATATATAGCAAGTACCATACCAGGAAAACCTGCACCAGTTCCTACATCTATAAATGTTTCTTCGTCGCTAATCACTTTAGTACATTCTAAACAATCTACAAAATGTTTTAGAATAACACCCATATCATCTGTAATAGCTGTAAGATTCATCTTTTCATTCCATTCAACTAATAACTCTTTATACATATATAGTTGTTCAAGTTGATTTTCGTTAAGTTCTATATTTTGACTTCTAGCTTCTTGACATAATTTTTCTTTAAATTCTTCTTTTAACATACCTTCAATTTTCATGTGAAACTCCTTTATACTATTTTTTATTTTGACTTAAATATATTAATAATACTGATATATCGGCCGGTGAAACACCTGATATTCTAGATGCTTGACCTACAGATAAAGGTTTTTGTTTATTAAGCTTTTGTCTAGCTTCTAAGCATAATCCTTTAATATCATTATAATCTATATCTGAACTTAATTTTTTACTTTCTAATTGTTTAAATTCGTCTATTTGCTCTTGTTGAAGTTTAATATATCCTTCATATTTAATTTGAATTTCAGCTTCTTCTGCTACACTTCTAGGAAGTTCTTTTCTTTTCTTATCTATTGGAGCTAAATCATTATATGTTAATTCACTTCTTCTTAATAAATCCGCTAACTTACATCCTGTTGTTAAAGGTGATGAATTAAGACTTGTTAACAATGCATTAGTTTCCTCTGAAGGTCTTACCGCTGTAGCTCTTACACGTTCTACCTCACGTCTTATAGCATCTTTTTTTTCAGTAAATTTCTTATATTTTTCTTCAGTTACAAGTCCAGCTTTATATCCTTTTTCAGTTAATCTTAAATCCGCATTGTCTTGTCTTAATGCAAGTCTATATTCAGCACGTGATGTCATCATTCTATAAGGTTCATTTGTTCCTTTAGTTACTAAATCATCTATAAGAACACCAATGTATGCTTCAGATCTATCTAATATTAAAGGTTCTCTATTATCTATTTTTAAAACTGCATTAATTCCAGCAATTAAGCCTTGTGCAGCTGCTTCTTCGTATCCAGAAGAACCATTAACTTGTCCTGCAAAGAATAACCCATCTATTCCCTTATATTCTAGACTTAGTTTTAAATTTGTAGAATCAATACAATCATATTCTATAGCATAAGCAGGTCTCATCATTTTAGCATTTTCAAGTCCTGGAACTGTTCTATACATTTGAATTTGTACTTCTTCTGGTAATGATGAAGACATACCTTGAATGTACATTTCAGATGTCTTTTCTCCTAGAGGCTCTATGAATAATTGATGTCTTTCTTTATCTGCAAATCTTACTACTTTATCTTCTATAGAAGGACAATATCTAGGTCCTGTAGATTTAAGCTTCATATCTTGATTTGCTGTATATATTGGAGATCTGTGTAAATTTGCTCTAATAATTTTATGTGTTTCTTCTGTTGTATAAGTTAAATAACAAGAAACTTGTTTTTTATTTATTATTTCTTCATTTCCTTCGTTTCCAAAAGACATCGGAACTATTTCTTTATCTCCAAATTGTTCTTCCATCTTAGAAAAATCTATAGTATTAGCATTTATTCTAGCAGGTGTACCAGTTTTAAATCTTCTAAGTTCTATTCCTAAATCTAATAAGCTTTGAGATAAGTCATTAGCTGGAAATACACCATCTGGACCACTTTCATATGCTACTTCTCCTATTATTACTTTACCTTTTAAATATGTACCTGTAGCAACAACAATAGCTTTTGTATGGAAAGTAGCACCTATTTTAGTTTTAACTCCTACTACTTTTCCGTCTTCTACTAATATTTTAACTATTTCAGCTTGATAAACATCTAGATTTTCTTGTTCTTCCATAGTTTTCTTCATTTCTATATGGTACATTCTTCTATCTGATTGTACTCTTAAAGAGTGGACTGCTGGACCTTTAGAAGTGTTTAACATTTTAGATTGAATAAATGTTTTGTCTGCATTTTTAGCCATTTCTCCACCTAAAGCATCTATTTCTCTAACTAAATGTCCTTTAGAAGTTCCACCTATACTTGGATTACAAGGCATATTTGCTAATGTATCTAGGTTAATAACAAAAGCTGCTGTTTTCTTACCCATTCTAGCACTTGCAAGAGCTGCTTCACAACCTGCATGTCCTGCTCCAATTACTATAACATCATATTCTCCTAAACAATATTCGCTCATTTTACCCTCCTTTATTTACCTAAACAGAATTTTTCAAAAATCTTAGCAATAATATCTTGTGTAACATCTGCTCCTATTATCTCGCCAAGAGTTTTTGTAGATTTTTTAACATATATTGATACTATATCTATAGGTTGTCCAAAAGATATTTCTTTTTTAGCATCTTCTAAATATCCTATAGCTTTCTTTAACAAATCTTTGTGTCTTTCATTAGTTATTATTAACTCATGAGAATAATCTAAATCATTTGCATCAAATAATTCTATTATCTCATTTTTTAAATCATCTATACCTTCATTGTTCTCAACAGAGATACAAATTGGTTCTTTAATACCGTTTTTATTTAATTCTTTCAAAATACTATCTAAAATCGATTTTTCTGTTAAATCCATCTTATTTATCACAGTAATGTATTTAAGTCCTTTATTTTGGATTTTAGAAAGAATTTCAAAATCTTCTTTTGATACTCCTTCTTGACCATTAATTAAGTATAAAACAAGATCCATTTCTTCCAATATTTTTATACTTTTTTCTACACCTATTTTTTCAATTATATCATCTGTATCTCTAATACCTGCTGTATCAGAAATATTTAAAACTATATTTCCCAAATTAATTGTCTCTTCAACTATATCTCTTGTAGTACCTGGTATATCTGTAACTATAGCTTTTTCATAATTAGCTAAATTATTTAAAAGTGAAGATTTTCCAACGTTTGGCTTTCCTAAAATAGCTACATTTACACCATTCTTAATGTATTTTCCATGTTCATAAGTTTTAACTATATTATCTATTTCATTAATTTTCTTGTCTAACAAACTAACTATAGATGTTGGTTCTACTTCCTCATAATCATATTCAGGATAATCTACACTAACTTCAATATGAGCCATAAGTTCAACTAATTCTTCTCTTAATTCTCTTATTCTTTTAGATAGATCTCCTTCCATGTTTTTTGCAGCAATTCTAGTCTCTGTCTTTGTTTTAGCATTAATTAAATTAATTACTGCTTCTGCTTGAGATAAGTCCATTTTACCATTTAAGAAAGCTCTTTTAGAGAATTCTCCTGGTTCAGCTAAAGAAGCACCATTTTCTAACACTATTTCTAGTATTTCTTTAGTTATTTGATTTCCACCATGACAGTTAATCTCACATACATCTTCACCTGTATATGAATGTGGTGCTTTAAAATATGACACTAAAACATTATCTATAACTTCATTATTATCTACAATTTTTCCATAAATTATATGATTTGGTTCAAGTTTAGCACTAGATTTAAATATTTTATTTATTATATTTAAGCTATCTTTACCACTTAATCTAATAATACTTATTCCACTATTAGATAGAGCAGTACCAATAGCAGCTATTGTTGATGACATAATTTTCCTCCTTTTATCCAAAAGAACTCAGTGAATAGCATAATATCTTAGTATTTGTGCTATATCACTGAGTTCTATTTAACTTTCACCTAAATAGAATGGTGATTAATATATATTTTTTATTCTATTCCTAGTTCATCTCTCTCTTGAGCTTGGCCCATTCCGTCATCTCCTGATGCTTCTTTTTTTAACTTATTTAAAGGCCACTGTTCAATAGGATCATTTCTGCTTTTAAGCTCCTCTTGGAAATATTCTTTTTCATCTTCCATATTCATACCTCCTAAAAGATTTATTTATATTGATATTTTCTTTTAATAACAACTCTTCTTCTAGGCTCTTCACCAATAGATTCAGTCTCTACATCTCTTCTATCAGCTAGTTCTCTGTGTATTATAAGTCTTTCGTATGCTGACATTGGTTCAAGTCTAATTGGTCTTCTAAATTTAACACAATTAGCAGCCATTTTGTTAGCAAGTCTTCTTAATTTTTCTTCTTTTTTCTTTTTGTAGTCGTTTATTTCTACAAAAACTTTAGCATATTCTTCATCTTCTCTTTGTAACATAGAGTTTAGTAAAGATTGGAATGCTTCGATTGTTTTTCCTTTATATCCTATTAAATGTGACATTTCATCACCTTTTATAATAAGATTTATTTGGTTATCTTTTCTTTCTATAGTGTATGAAACTTCTTCTTCAGTTATAGTAAAGATATTTTTAAGAATTTCTTCTAATTTTTCTTTAGTTCTATCTGCTTGTTCATCACTAATTTTTTTATCTACTGTAAGTCTTACTTTAGCAAGTTTAGCAGATAAAATACCTAAAACTCCGCCATTTGATGGTTCTTCAAGAACTTCAATTTTAACATCATCTCTTGAAACTTTTAATTCTTCAAGTCCTTTTCTAATAGCTTCCTCTATTGTTTTTCCTATTTGTTCTGTAACTTTTTTAGTCATTATTTTCACCCTTTCCTAGGAATAATACTTTGTTTTTCTTTTCTTTTTTATCAGAATTAGCATCTTTATCTTCCATTAATTTGTCCATTATTAATTGTTGACCAATACCTAGTACACTACCAAATAGCCAATATATTCCTAGTGCTATAGGCCATGCATAAGCTATATATGCTGAAAGTAATGGCATCATTAAATTCATAGATTTTTGCATTTCAGCTTGATCTTCAGTCATTTGCATTTTTCTTTTTGAAAGTTTATTACTTAATATTGAAAATAATAGAGATAATACAGGAATTAATAATGTCCATTTACTAACTCTTTTAGCTTCATCCTTAGAAAATGCATCTTTTGGAGCATCTCCTAAATTAATATTTTCAGTTATATTCATATCCAATAAGTCATATTCTTTAGCTAATGTTATCTCAAGTGATTTAATTTGATCTTCAGATACTACTTCTTCTGTATTTAAGTATTGTTGTGCATAAGGCATAAGCTCTGAAGTTTCCATTTGAGCAATGTATTTTAGTGGTTGTTGAACAACACCAAACATAGCTAGAATTATTGGTATTTGAATAAGTGGTAATAAACAACCTGCCATAGGATTAATCTTATTATCTGAATATAATTTTAAAATTTCCTCATTTAATTTTTGTGGATTATCACTATATTTTTCTCTAAGTTTTTTGTCCTCTGGCGCAATTTTTTGTAATGCAGCTGTAGATCTAAGTTGTTTTAGCATTAATGGGAAAAGTAATAATTTAGTCAAGAAAGTAAATATTAATAAAGCTACCAAATAGTTGTTGCCAACTAAGTTATAGATAACCCTAATAATACTACCTAATAGACCAGATATAAAATCCATATTCAATATCCCCCATTCGTCATTTTAGTAAATCCACTCCTCCTTTGGAAAATGGATTACATTTTAGTATTCTTATTATACCTAATAAACTACCTTTAATTATACCATATTTGTCAACTGCTTGTTTAGTATATTCTGAACACGTCGGATAGTACTTACAGTGGCTTCCAATACGTGGAGATATACATAATTGATAAAATTTAATTAAAGATATCACTATTTTTCTTGGAAATTTAATTATTTTTTGTATTTTACTCATATAAATCAAGATCCTTAAAACAATTTTTTATATCTTCTTTTACTAAATGATAATTTACTTCTTTAGCACTTGTATCTTTTTTGTACATAACTACTACATTTAAGCCTCTCTTTAAGCTTATTTCTTCTTCTTTATATACTTCTCTTGCTAGTCTTTTAAGCTTATTTCTATCTACACTATTTCCGTTTTTCTTAGAAACACAAACAGCAAAGAAATTTTTAGCATCCGGTTCATCTGCAAGTTTAGTTTTACAAGAATGTACTACAATATAATTACCTTTAGAATAATTCCCTTTTCTAAAAATATATTTAAAAACCCTGTTTTTCTTTATTCTAAGCGTATATTTCATATTTTTTCATCCCTTTATAACGACAAAAGTGGATATGAAAACATACCCACTCTAATAATAATTAAGCACAAAGTACTTTTCTTCCTTTTGCTCTTCTTAATCTTAATACTTTTCTTCCAGAAGCTGTTGACATTCTTTGTCTAAATCCGTGTACTTTTTGTCTTTGTCTAGTTTTTGGTTGATATGTTCTTTTCATGTTACTACACCTCCTAAAATGTATATATGTTAAATATTTTCAATCCAAAAAAAATAAATGCTAACTAAATAACTTAGATTAGTCATTTAAACATTTTAATAAGTGGTAACATTATACAATAATTCCTTTTTTTTGTCAACCCCTAAAAAAAGTAAAATTTTTCTGTGAAATTTTGCATTTTTAAAAAAAAGTTATCAACAATTTTATGTAAATTTGTAAATTACAAATTGTTTTACCCGAAATTTAAAAAAATTTCCAAACCTGTGGATAACTTTTATTCTACACTATAATTTAACCATTTTTTATGCCAAAAACGACATAATTTTATGAGTTATCCACAGTTTTTATGTAAAGTAAAATACCAGATAAATAATTTTAAGTTCAGAATTTTGCGCAATAAAATTTGGATCAAAAATTTCACAAATTAAAACTCGCTAAATTCAGTGTTTTCAAGCATTTCAAGGTTTCATAATTTTTAAATTTTTTGTGAAAATTTTAGAAGTTATCCACAGCTTTTATGTAATTTTTAATTCTGATTTTCACAAAATTATCATACTTTTTCCACAACCTGTGGATAACTCTGTGGATAACTTTTTCATTTTTAAGTTATCCACAGTTTTTCTTTGTAATTTACAAGTATTGTGTCGAATGTTTATTTTAATATATTTTGATGGTATTTTAGTCTACATATATAATTTTATCAATTTTTTCTGTGAAAATTCGATATTGACATAATATTTTAAACCTGTGGAAAACTCACAAAAAATGATTTTTTTCGATTCTCTGAAATATGCTATTTTACTGCATTTGAAGGTGTTTTTTATCAAATATTACTTAAAAATTACAAAAATATTGCAAACGTGTTAAAATCCCAACTTTTAAAAGTTATCCACAGGAAAGGTGTGGATAACCTGTGGATAACCTGTGGATAACTCTGTGATAGAATTGTGAAAATTAGTTACAAAAAAGTACCCCCTGTGGAAAGTGTGGATAACTGCCATTTTTATCCACAGAGTTATCCACAGGCAAAATCCAGTCGTACCAAGGGTTTGACATAGTTATCCACAGTTTCCACAGCCCCTACTACTACTACTATAATATAATAATAAAACTAATTAACTATTTTTATTATATTCGCACGCGCGCGCGTGAGAAAAAATTGGTTTACATTTTTCTGTGAATAAATAAAAAAATGAGGGATAAAAATATTTTGAAAAAATTTAAAAAATTATTTAAAAATTATTTTTAAATAATTATTTTTCATAAAAAGTTATCAACATTATCCACAAAATAAAATGTTAATAGTGTGGATAACTAAATTAATATTTTTAAATTTTAAATAATTAATAAAATAGTAAATAAATTAATTCTAAATTATTTTATTATAAATAGAATAGAGGAGTAATACACTATAAATTATTAATATGTTTATAATGTGGATAAGCATTAGTAATAACTAAATAATCAATTATTTTTATTAAAATATTTATTTATTATTTATATAATTTTATTACTATATAAATAATAAAATTTATTCCTTAATGGTTAGTAAAATATATTATACAATTTTATGATTACTAAAATAATTTTTATTATAATTATTAAAAACATATTATATTAAAAAAATCGATTTAATTATTCACATTATCAACAATATTAATTGTGAATTATGTGGATAACTTTCTGTTACAAAAAAATATTTTTTATTGATTTTTTTTAATTAATTTATTATAATAAAAAAAGAATATACGGTAGTATAAAAAATATACATTTATTATTAATAGAAGGAGGGGAAAATGGACGAGAATTTTATAAATATATGGGAAAAAGCATTAGAAATATTAAAAGACGAAACTTCACAAATAGCATATAAAACATATATAGAAGTTATGGTGCCAAGAATTATAGATAAAAATACAATTTGTTTTTTAGCACCTTCTGGTTATCATATAGAAGTTTGTAACAAAAGATATCTAGATTTAATAGAAAATACGCTAAAATATTTAACTAGTGTAGATTACAAAATAACTTTTGAAGCTAAAGATGCTATACCTGAAGAAGGAGAAGAAGAAAATTTAGATGTAGAAATTATTAAAGGACAATATGGTAATATAGATGTAAATAATAATTCTCAAATAATAAATAATAATCCTTCTGTTGATGTAAAAACTTTAAAGGAAAATGCTGGACTTAATCCAAGATATTCTTTTGATAATTTTATTATAGGAACAAACAATAGATTTGCACAAGCAACAGCATATTCTGTTAGTCAAAATTTAGGATTAACTAATCCTTT
Organism: Clostridia bacterium; assembly: GCA_017626395.1. Classification (GTDB taxonomy): domain Bacteria; phylum Bacillota; class Clostridia; order TANB77; family CAG-465; genus CAG-465. Next base: position 82,250 of record JAGAIU010000075.1, read on the forward strand.
ATATATATATGGTGGAGTAGGACTTGGAAAAACACACTTAATGCAAGCTATAGGTAATGCAATAATAGATAAAGATCCTACAAAAAGAGTTATTTATTGTACAGGTGAGTTATTTGTTAACGAATTAATAAAAGCAATGCTAAATCCTAGTATGAATGATTCATTTAAAAAGAAATTTAGAAATGTAGATTTATTATTAATAGATGATGTTCAAATAATTGCTGGAAAAGATAAATGTCAAGAAGAATTTTTCCACACTTTCAACTCTTTATTTGAAAGTGGAAAACAAATTGTTTTAACATCTGAAAAACCACCTAAAGAAATTAATGGACTAGAAGATAGACTAAAAACAAGATTTTCAATGGGGGTTAGTGTAGATATTCAAACACCAGATTATGAGACTCGTTTTGCTATATTAAAGAAAAAAGCAGAAGAGGAGAGATACCTTATAGATGACGAGGTATTAGTAAAAGTTGCTACAAGAGTAAAATCTAATGTTAGAGAATTAGAAGGAGTATTTAATAAATTAATGGCTTATACTAAATTTACAAATTCGCCATTAACAGATGCAGTAGTAGATAATATTATTGAATCTATACTCGTAAAAAACTCAAAAGTATTAAGTAGTAAATTAATAATGCAAGTAGTTGCAAAATTCTTTAATATAAATGTTTCAGATTTAACAAGTGATAAAAGATCTAATACAATTGCATTACCTAGACAAATTGCAATGTATTTATGTAGGGAAGTAGCAGATATGTCTTTTCCAGCAATAGGTAAAGATTTTGGAGGAAGAGATCACTCAACAGTTTTACATGCTTATTCTAAAATTAAAGATGCTTATGATAGCAATACAGATACCAAAGATTTAATAGATGATATTAAAAAGACTTTAGAAAGAGAAAGTTAATAATTACTATTGATTTTTTAGATATGTTTTATTATAATAAAAGAATAATTTACGAGATAAAAATAAGTTGTTAAATCTAAAAAGAAAGGGAGAAATATAAATGAATATTAAATGTGATTTAAAAGAATTAATAAATGCTTTAAATATTGTATCAAAAACATCTAGTTCTAAAACAACTATGCCAATACTTGAAGGAGTTTTATTTGAAGCATACCAAAACAAATTAAAACTTATAACTAATGATTTAGAAATTGGTTCTGAACATACTTTTCCTTGTGAAGTAACAAGAGAGGGAAAAACAGTTGTAGATTTAAGAATGCTAAATGAAATAGTTAGAAAAATAGAAGATGAATCTGTAGAAATCTCTGTAGATGATAATTTATTTGTTTTAAAATCTATAAATGGTATTTTCAAACTTGCAGTTATGAATCCAAATGAATATCCAAAACTTCCAGTTTTTGATATTGAAAATAGTATAGAATTAGAACAAAGTGTTTTTAAAGATATGATTAGAAGAACATTATTCTCAGTTAGTACAGATGAAAATAGACCAGTATATAATGGAGCTCTAGTAAAAGTAGAAGATGGGGTATTAACAATAGTTACAATTGATGGATTTAGATTATCTTTAAAGAAACATTTATTTGAAAAAGAAATAAATAATTTTAAAGCTATCATTCCAGGTAGAGTATTATCTGAACTATTAAAAATATTAAGTGATTCAGATGATGAAACTGTAAGAATAGGAATTAATAGAAATCAAGCTTTATTTGAAATGGGTAATAGTATAATAATTAGTAGATTAATTGAAGGTGAATTTTTAAATTACCAAAATATTATTCCAGAAACATATGAAACTAAAGTACGTGTAAAAACTAAAAAATTATTAGACTCATTTGAAAGAGTTGCATTATTTGCAAAAGAAAATAAAGAAAAAGATAAAAAATCTCCAGTTAAAATGAGATTAAACTTAGATGGAATTACTTTAAGTTGTGTAAGTGAAACAGGAGATGCAAAAGAAGTTATCACAGCACTAGTTGAAGGAAAAGAATTAGAAATTGGATTTAATCCTAGATATGTAATAGATGCATTAAAAGTTATTGAAGATACAGAAATATGTATAGAATTTACTACTAATATTTCTCCAGTTTTATTCAAACCAGTAGTATCAAACGAATATACATATGTAGTTTTACCAATAAAAATAAAACAAGATTAATAATACAAAAGATAAAGCATGAGTATCTATTATTCATGCTTTATTTATTAAGGGGAATATATGTACTTAAAAAAATTAAAATTAGAAAACTTTAGAAATTACGAAAATGAAGAAATAGAATTAATAAATGGAATAAATCTTTTTCTAGGTTTTAATGCTCAAGGAAAAACAAATATTATAGAAGCATTATATGTCTGCTCTTTTGGTAAATCATATAGAACTCTAAAAGATAATGAATTAATAATGTTTAATAAAGAATATTGTAATATAGCATTAGAATACGAAAAAAATAACATGGAAAATGTTACTAATTTCTATATAGACAATCTAAACAGAAAACAAATAAAAAATAATGAAGTAAAAATTAAAAAAATTGCAGATTATGTAGGGGAGATACCAATAGTAATTTTTTCTCCCGAAAGTTTAGATGTTGTAAAAGGTTCACCTAGTAAAAGAAGAAACTTTGTAGATATGATATGTTGTCAATTATCTAAATCATATATTATTTATCATCAAGAATATATGAAATGTTTAAAAATGAAAAATAATCTATTAAAAAATGATCATATAGATGATAATTATATGCACGTCTTACATGAGAAAATGAGTGTATATATAAAAAGAATAGTTGAATTTAGAAAAGATATTATAGAAAAATTAAATAAGTTTGCTGTAAATATTCAAAAAAGTATAACAGAAGATAAAGAAGAAATTAATTTAATATATAATACAGACTTTTTAAATATGAATGAAGAAGATATTAAAAAATATTTGGACGAGCATTTGTATATAGACAAATTAAGAAAATCATCTATCAAAGGAATTCAAAGAGATGATATAGAAATATATATTAATGGACAAGAAGTTTCTAAATATGGCTCTCAAGGACAAAAGAGAACATCACTTCTTACATTAAAACTTGCAAATTTTGAATTGCTAAAAGAAGAGAAGAACGAAATTCCAATTTTACTATTAGATGATATAATGTCAGAACTAGATAGCAAAAGAATTAATTTTTTATTAAAATATATTCAGAATTACCAAAGTATTATAACTACTACAGAAGATACCTTTGTTAAGAATATAGATAATATAAAAATTTCCAAAGTTTCAAATGGAAGACTTGAAAAATAATATAAAAGTGTGATATAACTAAAAAGTATGAATAGAGATTTATGAAAAGAGGTAGAAAAATGGCAAATTATGATGAGAATCAAATACAAGTACTAGAGGGCTTAGAAGCTGTTAGAAAAAGACCTGGTATGTACATAGGTAGTATATCTTCAAGAGGACTACATCACTTAGTATATGAAATAGTAGATAATGCTGTCGATGAAGCTTTAGCTGGTTTTTGTACTGAGATAAATGTTGAAATATTGCCTGATAATATAATTAGTGTACAAGATAATGGTAGAGGTATCCCTGTAGGAATACATCCAAAAATGGGAATATCTACACTAGAAGTTGTTTTCGGTGTTTTACATGCTGGAGGAAAATTCGGTGGTGGTGGATACAAAGTATCTGGTGGTCTACACGGTGTTGGTGCATCTGTTGTTAATGCACTATCTGAAAGTGTATATGCTGAAGTATGCGATGGTAAAGATATATATCGTGCATCTTTTGCAAGAGGTAAAACAATAGAAAAAACACATAAAATCGGAGAAGGTAAAAGAAAAGGGACAAAAGTTGTTTTCAAACCAGACTCTCAAATTTTTGAAACTACAGAATTTGAAACAGATGTATTAGTTCAAAGATTAAGAGAAATGGCTTTCTTAAATAAAGGATTAAAAATAACTTTATGGGACAAGAGAGAAGAAGGAACAGAACAAATGGTATATCATTATGAAGGTGGTATAAAATCATTCGTTGAGTTCTTAAATAAAGGAAAAGATGTTGTAAATCCTGAAGTTGTATATTTTGAAGCAGAAGATAATGATGTACAAGTTGAAGTAGCATTACAATATACTACAACATATACAGAAAACATTTTATCTTTCGTTAATAACATTCCAACTGGAGAAGGTGGAACACATGTTGATGGATTTAAAAGAGGTCTTACAAAAGCTTTCAATGATTATGCAAGAAGATTTAACATATTAAAAGAAAAAGATTCTAATCTACAAGGTGAAGATATCCGTGAAGGTATATCTGCAATTGTTAGTGTTAGAGTTTTAGAGCCTCAATTTGAAGGACAAACTAAAACAAAACTTGGAAATAGTGAAGTTACTGGTGTTGTAAGTAATGCTATGGTTACTAAAATGGGACAGTACTTAGAAGAAACACCTGCTGTTGCTAAAAATATTGTTGAAAAAACAATTAGTGCTGCAAGAGCAAGAGAAGCTGCTAGAAAAGCAAGAGATCTTGCTAGAAGAAAAACTCCACTTGAATCTACTACATTACCTGGTAAATTAGCAGACTGTTCAGAAAAAGACGCTTCTAAATGCGAAATATATATCGTCGAAGGAGACTCTGCGGGTGGAAGTGCTAAGCAAGGAAGAGATAGAAGATTCCAAGCTATATTACCTCTATGGGGAAAAATGCTTAACGTTGAAAAAGCTAGAGCAGATAAAATATATAATAACGAAAAATTATCTCCAGTTATAATTGCACTTGGTGCAGGAATTGGAAATGATTTCAATCTAGAAAAATTAAGATATCATAAAATAATACTAATGGCCGATGCAGATGTTGACGGTGCTCACATCAGAACACTATTATTAACATTCTTCTTTAGACATATGAGACCATTAGTAGAAAATGGAAACATATACATTGCTCAACCACCACTATTTAAATTATCTAAAAAAGGTATGGAAGATGTATATTGTTATAACGAAGCAGACTTAGATGTTAAACTTAAAGAATTAGAAGAAAAAGGTATTGCAAGAGACAGTCTAAGTATGCAAAGATATAAAGGTCTTGGTGAAATGGACTCTGATCAATTATGGGAGACTACAATGAATCCTGAAACAAGAATACTTGTACAAGTTCAACTTGAAGATGCTATAAAAGCAGATCAAATATTCTCAGTTTTAATGGGAGAAAATGTTGAACCAAGAAGAGAATTTATAGAACAAAACGCAAAATATGTAACAAATCTTGATATATAAGCTTGACAAATTACATAATTGTGGTATAATAGAACTCGTAAAGTAGAGGAAATCTTCTCACCTTGCGAGTTTTGTCTTGTTAAGGTATCATTAAAAAAACATATAGGGTATTAATATGTTATATTTTTTGAGTTGAGAAGATTGCCATACAAGAGCAATCTTTTTTATATATTTTTTTGTGGAGGTGTTTCTTATAAAACAAGATTTTTTAGTTAATGAAAATATTGAATTTTCTAAAGTTCAAGTTGTTGATTCAAATGGTCAAAAAATTGGTCTTATGCCAACAGATAAAGCTATTGAATTAGCAAGAGAAGAAGGATTAGATTTAGTGTTAGTATCACCTAATCCAAGTAACCCTGTTTGTAAAATATTAGATTACAGCAAATATAAATTCGAAATGAATAAAAAAGCAAAAGAATCTAAGAAAAAACAAAAGGTTATAGAAATTAAAGAAGTCAGAATATCACCAAATATAGATAAACATGACTTAGAAGTTAAAGCAAAGAATGCTAATAAATTTATTGATGCTGGTAACAAAGTTAAAGTAACAATGAGATTTAGAGGTAGAGAATTAAACTTTGTAGAACAAGGAAAAGAAATAATGTCAACATTTAGAGATCTAATTGTAGATGCTCAAGTTGAAAAAGAAGCTAAAATGGAAGGTAAAAACCTTGTAATGTTTTTAATACCAAAACAAAAATAATTAGTGTTTGAGGGAGGAGAGAATTATTATGCCAAAAATGAAAACACACAGTTCATCTAAAAAAAGATTATCAGTAACAGGTACTGGTAAAATTAAAAGAAATGTTGCAAATCGTGCACACAAATTAACAGGTAAATCTTCAAAAAGAAAAATGGCTTTAAAACAATCAGCTTATGCAGATAGTGCAAATCAAAAAGCTATTAAGAAGTTATTACCATACCAATAATAAGTGAATTTACATTCGAAAGGAGAGAATTTAAATGGCAAGAATTAAAGGAGCTGTTACAACAAGAGCTAGACACAAAAAAGTTCTTAAAAGAGCAAAAGGATATTTTGGAGCAAAATCAATAAGATTCAGAATGGCTAACCAAGCTGTTATGAAATCTGGAAATTATGCATATGTAGGAAGAAAACAAAAGAAAAGAAACTTCAGAGCATTATGGATTGCAAGAATTAATGCTGCTGCAAGAATGTGTGGAACTACATATTCTAAATTAATGAATGATTTAAAAGCTGCAAACGTAACAATAAACAGAAAAATGTTAGCTGAAATGGCAGTTAACGATATGAACGGATTCAAAGCATTAGTTGAAAAAGTTCAAAAATAATTGTATAATATAAATGTAAGCTATTTAGGAGGTATTTATGGTAGCAGGAGAAATAAGAAAAGGTGTAACATTTGAATTTGAAGGTGCAGTATACAGAGTAGTAGATTTTATGCATGTTAAACCTGGTAAAGGATCAGCATTCGTAAGAACTACATTAAAAAATGTTATAACTGGTAAAAATTTAGAAAGAACTTTCAATCCAAATGAAAAACTTGAAGAAACTCAAGTTACTGTTGAAGAAATGCAATACTTATATGCTGAAGGCGATAACTATGTATTTATGAATACAGAAACTTATGAGCAAGCCGAACTAACTAAAGAACAAATAGCAGATACAATACCTTATTTAAAAGATAACATGCTTGTAAAAGTATTATCTTATAAAGGTACTATATTCGGAGTTGAACCTCCTACATTTGTTGAGTTAGAAGTTACTTATACAGAACCAGGAATTAAAGGTTCAACAGCTACAGGTACAACAAAACCTGCAACAGTTGAAACTGGTGCTACTTTCCAAGTTCCAATTTTCGTTGAAATCGGAGATAGAATAAGAATTGATACAAGAACTGGATCATACATGGAAAGATGTTAATCTAAAATCAGAAGAGTTAGCAATATATGCTAACTCTTTTTTTATTTACACTATATATTTTTTTATTATTGGAATCTTATTTATAATTCCAGATAAAAGCAATGAAATTAAAAACACCAAAATAGATATAACAGGAACAGAAAATAATGCATTAAAAGATAATGTATTTAAGTTTAACATAGAATTTAAATTATCAATAATTAATATATGAATTAAATATATTCCAAAGCATAATGTTGAAATATATTTGAATAATTTATTTGTTTTAAAATTATATTTAGCAAAAACGAATAAACATATAGATTCTAGGGTAACATTAACAGTTAGGTAATTATAAAATGTAGCTGTTGCCGTATTAGATATAGTACTTGCTATATTTGTCAAAAGTACTGTAGATACAAAACCTAACAATCCTGCTCCATAAATAATATACTGAGTTTTTTTAGATATATTTTTATTATTTAAATAATACCCTAATACAAAATATCCTGCATAACCAAGACTTAATTTTAGATTTTCTATATTACTACTCATTGCACTAGAAAAAGCTTCTAAATATTTATTATTAAATAATAAAAGTAGATTAGATATTTGAGGTAATACACTAGATATTAAGAAGCATATAATTAAAAAATATTCACATATTTTTTCTAATTCAGTTATTTTTTTTAAGATAGGAGAGAGCATATATAATCCCATTATCATAAATATAAACCACATATGATAATTTCCTTTAAAAAAATTAGTGATTATTGTAAATATACCATCATTTCTATATTTAACAAGGGCATATAGCAAAGACCAAAAAAGAAAAGCTGTAAAAAGTCTTAATATCTTTTTAGAATATATTGTTTTAATATCATATTCTTTAGATAAAATTAAAGTACCACTTATCATAACAAATATTGGAACAGCCCATCGAGAAATGCTATCGTAAATATTAAATAAATTCCAACTATAACTGGTTATATCTGTTGAATACCAATTTTGTGCAGATACATGAATTACAATGACAGCTAAAGTAGCAATTATTCTTAACAAGTCTATATATTCTATTCGCTGATTTTTGTTTATATTTTTTTGTATTTTCATATAACCTCCTATATTAAGTATTATATCATTTACCAAAAAACAGGTAAATACAGTATAATCAAATTAAGCATAAAAAAACTGCGATTATATTCGCAGTTTTAAATAAAAAGTTATATTTGTTTAATTGTTATAGTGTAAGAACTATTTCCTCTATATTTTCCAGTTTCTGGATCAAAATCATCCTCACTATCAAAGCAGAAAGCAGTAAGTTCTATATCTGAAACTATGTTATGAGATTCTACATCGCCAACAAGTTTTATAGATGAACAAATAGTATAGTCGTACATAACATCTTGAGTTATGTGATAATATCTTTGACCTGGAACTAAATTGACATCATCATATAAAAATACCATTACTTTAGGAAACATATAATATGCATCATCTGGATTTAGTATTTGACTATCTATAATTTCTCCAGATGCAAGTGTAAATTTTAAATTATATCCAATTCTATAATTTTCAGGATTAGGATATGTATTTATATAGTTTTTCCATAAAGTGTCAAAATCAGTATTAGAAATTGTTTCTTCTTGAGTTGGAACAGCATAGAAAACATCAAACACATTTTCTGGTACCCAAGAACAAGTATATTCTGTAATTAATTTTTTTGCATTTCCTTCTTCAATGTAAATTCCAAGTTTTACTGGATTTTCATCTACATATTCAGGAACTATAGGTTCTTCAACTATTGGAGGTGTTTCTTCAACAACTTCTTCAACTGGTGCATAAGATTTTCCCCATGTACTAAATAATACAGGTTCGTTATTTTTCATTCTGTTATGATCTATAACATAAAGACTTGCAAAAATTCCAAGTATGATAAAAATAATTATAAACAATAAAATTAAAATATATTTCTTTTTCATAATTAAATATTATTTATATCCCCCTTTCAAAATCAAAGATATTGTATCATAAAAAAGAAGAAAATAAAATATAGAGATATATTTATGTAATATGTTGTTTTCTTAGTGTTGAATTTATGTACTAAATATTGTATAATACTAATGTTTAAAGGAGAATAATAATGAAATTTGTAAATAGTTTTAAAGATAAAATGAAAAGTTATAACGGGGAACATAAATTAAAATATTATATAGATACAATGGGATGTCAAATGAATGAAAATGATTCTTTAAAATATGCAGGTATTTTAGAGTCAATGGGATTTGAAAAAGGAGAAGAAGATAATTCAAATTTATATTTATTCAATACATGCTGTGTCAGAGAAAATGCAGAAAACACATTATTTGGAAGACTTGGCATGTTAAAGAAAAGAAAAATGAATAATGAAGAGGTATATATAGCTATAGTTGGATGTATGACACAACAAGAACATATATTAGAAAAAATTAAAACATCATATAGATTTGTAGATGTTGTACTTGGTACAAGCTGTATGTCTTTATTCCCAGAAAAATTATACAATGCTATTGTAAATAGTAAAAAGAAAATTGAATATATAGATGTGAGTAATGCTTTAGAAGAAGAAGTTCCAATAAAATATGAAGATAAATATAAAGCAAGTGTAAGTATTATATATGGATGTAATAATTTCTGTACATATTGTATAGTACCATATGTTAGAGGAAGAGAAAGAAGTAGAAGACCAGAAGATATAGTTAAAGATGTTAAAAAATTAGCTCAAGATGGATATAAAGAAATTATGCTTTTAGGACAAAATGTTAATTCTTATGGAAATGATTTTGAAGAAAAATATAATTTCCCTATGCTTCTTGAAGAATTAGAAAAAATAGATGGAATAGAGATAATAAGATTCATGTCTCCACATCCAAAAGATTTTAAAGATGATTTAATTGAAGTAATAAAAAAATCTAAAAAAATAGCAAGACAAATTCATTTACCATTACAATCTGGAAATACAGAAGTATTAAAAAGAATGAATAGAAAATATACAAAAGAACAATTTGTAGAACTTGCATTAAAATTAAAACAAATATCAAATATTTCTTTATCTACAGACATAATAGTAGGATTTCCTAATGAAACAGAAGAACAATTCTTAGATACTTTAGATGTAGTAAAAACAGTAGAATTTGATCAAATATATATGTTTATATATTCAAAAAGAAATGGAACTGTTGCAGCAAGAATGGAAGACGAAGTTACATATGAAGAAAAAGTAGATAGACTTGAAAGATTAAAGAAATTATATGAAGAAACATTACCAGCTTTAAATGCAAAAATGATTGGAAATACATATAAAGTTTTAGTTGAAGGTAAAAGTAAAAATAATGCTGAACTTTATACAGGAAGAAGTTCACAAAATAAAGTTGTTATATTTGAGGCAGATGATTCATATATAGGTAAAGTAGTGGATGTAAAAATAGATAGTGAACATTTATGGTATTTAAAAGGGACAATAGTTAAATAATTGAAAATATAAATAATATATGGTATAATAAAAATGTACATAAGGATTTGTGGTTTATAGACTTATGTACTAGACTTTTCATAGGCGGGTTTCACCCCGCCCTTTTATTTTAACTAAAACAATGATATGATATAGTTAAGAATATATTTATATATTCTATCTAAATAACTAAGGAATTTTTAGTTATTATATATTAACAATTTTTGAACATTAGCATTGAAAAAAATTTCACACTAGAAAGGGGTGAAATTAAATGGATATGAGAAGTCTATATAATGCTAATGTTCCACAAAACATTGGCATTATTCTTAATGAACTAATTAACAAGATTTCAGATTTGAGAGTTTTAAAAAATTACTTGAATCTTAATACTCTTAAAAGTTCAGAAAAAAGAACTTTTAGTTTGATTTTTAATAATATAATTAAAGATTGTCTAAATCTAATAGACAAGATAGATAATTATATTACAGAGAGAAAAGATTATTTTGTTAATTATGTATGTCTATATTATATAGATCAATTTAATAAAATAATCATGTAAAATAATAAACTTTATAAATGCTAATGTTTCAATACTAGAGTAAACCTTACTCTAGTATTTTTTTATTTTCTAGTTATATTAATTTTTTTAGCTAATATAATTTAATAGAACTATTGGAGGAGTATATGGAAGAAATAGCTAAAAACAAATATACAAAAGAAGATATAGATTTATTATTTAAAGATGAATTAAAAAATCATTATATTAAAAGAGAAATAAGTATAGGAAATAATATACAAGATGTTAGAAATTATCCTACATATAAAGTCGAAGAAAATATAGAAGAAGAGAAAAAAAACATTTCTGGTAAATTTAAATATAAATTAATGATTAAAGTAGTATTATCATTATTCATTTGCTTTTGTGTAGTGGGATATAGATATATAGAAAATCCAGAAATTAAAAATAATAGTGTAGTTAATTGGATAAAATCTGAATATAAAAAAAGTTATTCAAAAGTAGAAGTAATAGAAAATATTGAAGAATTAAGTAAGAATATTTATGCCAAAATTGAAAATGTAATTCCAAATGAAATATATAACAAAGTGTTAGATAACTATCTAAATAAAATTAAGCCTGAAATAGTAAATTTTAATTTAAAAAATTTATTTGAAAATGCTAGTATAGATAATACAGTAGCAGTTTTTAATGAAGATAATATAGATTTAGATACAGAAAATTTAGCTGTAGCAGAAGAGGTAGTAGTTACAAGTAGTGCAGTAAGTTTGATGGGAATGGATGTAGAAGAAATTAAGTCTAAAAATATAAGCATAGTTTTACCTGTAAATGGAACTATAACATCTATCTATGGTGCAAGGGAAGAAATATTTGTAAATGTTGGATATCATACAGGAATAGATATAGCAAATGTTATAAATACTCCTGTGTCTAGTGCTACTGATGGTACAGTTATTTTAGCACAATCTATGGATAAATATTATGGGAATAATATAGAAATTGAAAATAATGGTGTTATATTTAAATATGCACATTTAAATCAAATTAATGTAAAAGAGGGAGATATAATCAAGCAAGGGGATGTAATAGGATTAATGGGTTCAACAGGGGCTTCAACAGGCTCACATTTACATTTTGAAATTAAAATAAATGATAGAACAGTTGATCCAGAATTATTATTAAAATTTAGGTAGTAAAATTATTATGAAAATAAAATTAAATAGTTTTTTATGTGAAATTGAAAATTTATTAATTATCGTATTGATTTCTTTTTTCTTTTCTGATAAAATCAAATTGTTTTTGACGTCGTATTTTGTATGTTATTTATTTATAATTTTTCATGAATTATCACATATAATTTTTGCGAGTCTTTTTGGAAAGAAAATTAAAAAGATTAAACTATCACTTGCAGGCGTATGCGTAATATTTAATAATAATGATGATTTAGAATTAGTAAAGAAGTTAGTAATATATATAGCTGGACCATTTTCAAATATATGTCTAGCAATTGCTTTTTATAATATAGATTTTATCTTTGAAATAAATATATTTTTAGCAATATTAAATCTAGTACCAGTATATCCTTTAGATGGATATAATATTTTAAAATGTTTACTAGATTTATTTCATATTAATGTTTTAAAGAATGTAGAATATACATTCTTATCTTTACTTTTTTTCATATCTATTTATATTCTATTTTATAGTTATAATCCGTCATTATTTATATTTTTTATTTACATTATGTTAATAAAATACGTTACAAAAAATCAAGTGAAATAGCGAAAATAGAAGGATTTTGCAATATTTTAAAAAAATTACAATAAGGTTGCATAAATATTACAAAATTTCTTCAAAATGCTTGATTTTTTTAGCAAAAGATAGTATCATATAGATAGCTCAAATTTGGAGGTGTGAGATGTGGCTATAGGTGATATCATCGTTGGGCTAGATATTGGTGTATCCAAGGTAAGTTGTGTAATTGGACAAGTCAATAAATTTAGCGAGATTGAAGTCATTGGGTATGGCCTCTCAAACAACTCAGGAATAAAAAGAGGACAAATACTAGATTATGAAAGAGTGGGCCAGTCAATAAGAGACGCAGTAAATTCAGCTGAACAAATTTCTGAGCTTTCAGTAAATTCTGCCTATGTAAATATTAAAGGCATGAATGTTAGAATAGAGAAGGTTGTTATGGAATCTGAGGTCGAAAGACCAAATGATGGTATGACAGTAAATGATATTTATAATTTGTATACAAAAATTCAAATTTCTACTAGATTAGAAAGAGATGAACAAATTATTGATATTTTACCATCTGCATATGTTGTCAATGGACGATTATATAAAGAAGAACCTATAGGAGCCTTTTGTAAAACATTTCAAATGGAAGTTGAAGTGGTAATTGCAAAAGGTGATTATATTGTTGGGGTTCAAAAAGCATTAAAATATGCTGGATTAAAAATAGATGGTTTAATTTTAGAGACTTTAGCTACATCAAATATAATATTAATGCCTGAAGAAAAACAAAATGGGGTATTAATGATTGATATAGGTGGAGGACATACAGATATATCATTGTACAAAAGGGATAGATTGGAATTCTATACAACACTTCCTGTTGGGGGAAATCATATAACTAATGATATAGCACTGACATTTGATATAAATACTGAAGAAGCTGAGAAATTAAAAAGGCAATATAATTTAGCTTTAGTTTCTATGATAACTAATAATCATGAAATTAAACTAACTTCTAAAGCTGCTGGAACAAATGACGTAGTAAAATGTAGTGAAATTGTACAAGTAATAGAAGCAAGAATTAAAGAAATATATCAATTAACAAGAAGAATGCTTCAAGAAAAAGGGATGATTACGGCCATTAATACTGTAGTTTTAACTGGTCAAGGAATAAGTAATATAGTTGGCGCTGAAGAGTTAGCCACACGTACTCTAAAAATTAATCAAGTAAGAGTATGCAGTCCAAAATTAATTAACGTTATTAAGCCACAACATACTACTGTGTATGGAATGGTAAGATATATATCTGGTTTAGGATTAAGTAAACACGTAAATAGTGATGTACAAATAGTTACTGAGCCAAGCTTTAAAGATAAAATATTTGAAGGTATAGAAAACTTCAAAGAAAAATTCTTTTCAAGTAAAAAGAAAAAAAAGAAGAAGTTTTAATTATAGATTTTAAGGGGGAATAAATAATGGAAAACGAAAACAAAACAGGGATGGCTACAATTAAGGTTGTTGGAGTCGGAGGAGCTGGTAACAACGGTGTTAACAGAATGGTTGAAAACGGATTAAAAAGTGTTGAATTTATTTCTGTAAATACTGATAGACAGCAATTAAACGTATCAAAAGCAAATAAAAAAATTCAAATAGGTGAAAAATTAACAAGAGGTCTTGGTGCTGGAGCTAACCCAGAAGTTGGTAAATGCAGTGCTGAAGAATCTAAAAGTGAAATAGCAGAAGCACTAAAAGGTGCAGATATGGTATTCGTTACTGCTGGTATGGGAGGCGGAACCGGTACAGGTGCTGCTCCAATAGTTGCGGAAGTTTCTAAAGAAATGGGAATATTAACAGTAGGTGTTGTAACAAAACCTTTCCCATTTGAAGGAAAAAGAAGAATGATGCAAGCAGAAGCTGGTATCGAAGAATTAAGACACAATGTAGATACATTAATAATTATACCTAATGAAAAATTACTACAAGTTGTTGAAAAACAAACTTCAATAATGGATGCTTTCAAAATGTCAGATGATGTTTTAAGACAAGGTGTACAAGGTATATCTGACTTAATTACTATAACTGGTCTTGTAAACTTAGACTTTGCTGACGTTAAAACAATAATGTTAGATGCTGGTGTTGCTCACATTGGTATTGGTAGAGCTTCAGGAGAACACAGAGCTCAAGAAGCTGCTAGACAAGCAATACATAGCCCATTACTTGAAACTTCAATCGAAGGTGCAGGCGGTGTGTTACTTAACGTTACTGGTGGTAAAGATTTATGCTTACTAGAAATTAGTGAAGCAGCAGATTTAGTTCAAAAATCAGTTGATGCAGATGCAAATATCATATTTGGTGCTGTAATAGATGAAAAACTTGAAAATGAAATTGTAATAACTGTAATTGCTACAGGATTTACTAAAAATTCATTCCAAACTTTAGAACTAGATAATATTGTTGGAGAAGCTTTGAAAAATGCTACTGTATCTCAAAATACACAACCAACATCAACTAGTTTTTCAGATTTAGGTTCTTTATCTGGATTGTCATCACAATCATCTTCATTATCTGGAATAGGTGCTACTTCTAGTACAATAAGTTCAACTAGAACAAGCATTGGATCAAATAATGAATATAAGATAGTGGATTTAGATATACCACCATTCTTAAGAAGAAATAAAGATTAATAGTAACCCCATTATTAAAAATCTATAAATATAATAATTAAAGCTAGAATTATATAAAAATTCTAGCTTTTTTGTTTTAATATAGCTAAATTAATAGAAAATATTTTTAATTATCATTGTAAATTATGACAAAGTTTGAATGTTAAATTAAATATAATTAGTCTAGGTGATTAAATGCAAATCTACCTAGACTATATTTTTTTAGAAAATTTAATAGTAAATACAGTAATAATTATAGAAACAATTATATTTACAAAGAGCGATATTTCAATAAAAAGAAAAGTGTTTATCATACTTTTAGATACAATTCTATCGTGTTTTTTAGCAATTAATACTAATCTAAATACCTATATACTTCATTTATTTTTTTCTACTATAACACTTTTCATACTTTTTAAATCTCCTAATATTTATGAATTACTTAAAAAAATGGCCTGTTATTATATGCTTTACTTTTTATATATGGGATTAATAATTTCGTTTTGTATTATTTTTAATATAAATTTAGAGGTTTTTATAAATAAAATAATATTATATGTTTTTTCTGCTTTAGTTTTTCATTTTATTTGTAAAGACTTGTGGAAAATGTGGAAGATTAATATAACTCAGAAAAATTTATATTATACATTAAAATTTAAAAAAATAGAAATTAAAGCTTTTGTAGATACGGGAAATAGTATAAAAGATCCAATTACTTCTTTAGATGTTATATTTATTAACGAACAATTAAAATATTCTATATTAAATGAAATTAAAGAATATAAAAAAATAAATATAGATGTTTTAACTATAAACGGAAAAGATACTAAAGAAGGATATATAGTAAAAGATGTTATAGTATATAAAGAAAAAAGAGAGATTGCTAAAATAAGTAATATAATTTTATCTTTTTCATTAAATAATAGTAGTACTCCAGAAAAATATAGTGCAATAATTGGGTATGATACATACTTAGATAAATTAGAGGGGGTAATATTATGATAAAAGAAGAAATTAGATTGATGTATTTAAAAGTGTTAAGATGGTTAGGTTTAGGAGAATCTTTTGTATACTATATAGCAGGTAATGATAAACTTCCAGCACCACTATCCGAACAAGAAGAATATGAACTTTTAAAAAGATTAATGAATAAGGATAAAGAAGCTAAAGATATTTTAGTAGAGAAAAATCTAAGATTAGTTGTATATATTGCTAAAAAATTTGAAACATCAGGTATTAATATAGAAGACTTAATTTCTATAGGCACTATAGGTCTTATGAAAGCAATTAATAGTTATAATTTAGATAAAAATATTAAACTTGCCACATATGCTTCAAGATGTATAGAAAATGAGATTTTAATGTATTTAAGAAAGAATAATAAGATTAAAACAGAAATTTCTATAGACGAACCAATTAATGTAGATAGTGAAGGTAATGATTTATCTTTAGCAGATATTTTAGGAACAGATAACGATGCAATTTTTAAAAGTATAGAAGATGAAGAAAATAAAAAAATATTAAAAAATGCAATTCAAAATTTAAACAAAAGAGAAAAAACTATAATGCAACTTAGATATGGGTTTGATGGTAAAGAAGAACTAACTCAAAAAGAAGTAGCAGATAAACTAGGGATTTCTCAATCATATATATCAAGACTGGAGAAAAAAGTTATAAATAATTTAAGAGAAGATTTTACTGCATAGTTTGTTGATAATTTATTTATTCTGTGCTATTCTAATACCAAAGGATGTGAATAGCATGTATGTATTAATTTTAATAACTATAATCTTAATAATAACTACAATTTGCATATATAACACTATGCTTTCAAAAAAGAATAAATTATTAAAATCATATGCAAGTTTAGATGTTATGCTAAAGAAAAGATATGATTTGGTTCCTAATGTGGTAAATACAGTAAAAGCATATGCTAAATATGAACAAGAGACTTTAGAAAAAATTATTAGCATAAGAAGTAGAGCAAATGAGTGTAAAGATTCAAAAGATTTAGAAGAAGTATCACAAAATTATAATATGTTTATGGACGATGTAAGTTTTCTTGCTGAACAATATCCAGATTTAAAAGCTAATACTAATTTCTTACATTTGCAAAAATTATTAAATGAATTAGAAGAGCAAATATCTGCTGCAAGAAGAACATATAATGCTCATGTTGAGAAATTTAATACATATATTAGCTACATTCCATTAAATATCTTTGCAAGTATATTTAAATTCAAGCCTTATGATTTCTTTGAAATTAATTCGCATGAAAGAGAAACTAAAATTTGGTTTAACGAGGATGAAAAATAAATATGAATAAAGAATGGGAAAATGAGTTTAATATATTTTATGAAGAATATACAGGTAAAATAAATGAGTATTATGAAGAGATAAATAAAAAGAAAAATAAAACAATAGTGGCTGCTTCCATGATAATTATTGCTTTAATAATAGTGTTTTTACTAGGGACATATGAAATAAATAATATAATACCTAATGGCTATATACTTCAAATAATAGGGGGAATATTAATTATAGTTGTATCATGTGGAGCTGTTGTTCTTAAAATAAAGCAAGAATTGTCTAGTAAAAGTATAGATATCATTCATAATATAATAAAGAATATTTCTAAAGATGATAACTGCTTTTTTAATCCTAAAAATAGAATTAATAATAAAAACATCGAAGAAATGGGATTATTTAATCTAAACAACCTAAAGTATAATGGAAGAAATGCTATTGCAGCAAATTATAATGGGAATATGATGAATTTTGCTGATATGGAACTATTTTATTTTAAAGATAAAGTAAGAGAAGAAGTATATTATGATAGTCAGGGTATAAAACATATTAAAACAATTAAGAGCAAAATAAAAAAAGAATTTTTTAGTGGATGCTATATTAGTGCTACTTTAAATAAAAAAATAGCGGATCATATATATCTTATACCAAATAATTTGAAAGAAATAGTAATAAATGGAACTATTAATGAATATATTAAATATCCCGGTGAAAAATTAGAATTAGAGAATTTAGAATTTTCTGAGAAATATAGGGTATATAGTAAAGATGAAATACAAGCTAGATATATTTTATCTTTAAAATTAATGGAACAAATAAATCAAATAGATGATATATTACCTGGTAAAAAATATATAGTTTTTAAAGAAGGTAGAAGATTTGCTATTTGTATACAAGATTTTAAAATTGAAGATTTGAAAAAAACAACTTTACCATTAAATAAAAATTCAGAAAAATTAAAATCAAATATAAGATACATATATAAAAATATTTATAAATTATTTGAAATATATAATATTTTAGATTTAGGAAATGATTTATATGTAAATAATTATGTTGACAAAAAATAAAAATTAATATATAATATATGCATATTTGAAGGGAGAGATTTAGTATGAAAAAATATAATATTGTTAACTGTTGTTGTATGAGATAACACTCTTATCTATGTGAGTAGGTATGAGTGATTAATTTCATGCCTACGTTAGCAATATATATTTGAATCATATTATTTAGAATATATAAAAACTATGTAGGCATACTACATAGTTTTTTTGTATTTAAGGGAGGAATAAAAATGAAAATATACAATTCAATGACAGGTAAAAAAGAAGAATTTAAACCTTTAGAAGAAGGAAAGGTTAAAATGTATGCTTGTGGTATTACAGTTTATGATTTAAGTCATATTGGTCATGCAAGACAAGCAATAGTTTATGCTATGATAGCAGATTATTTAAGATATAGAGGATACGATGTAAAATATGTAAGAAATTATACAGATGTTGATGATAAAATAATTAATAGAGCTAACTTGCTAGGAAAAAATGCAATAGAATTTTCAAAAGAACAAATAGAAGAAACAGAAAAAGATATGACTGCATTACATATACATGATGCAGATGTTAAAACAAAAGCTTCTGAATATATAGATAAAATAATACAATTTATTGAAAAACTAATTGAAAAAGGAATTGCATATTCAACAGAAAAAGGAGATGTATATTATTCTGTTAGAAAATTTAAAGAATATGGAAAACTATCTAAAAGAAAAATAGATGAATTATTAAACGGTGTTAGAAAAGATGTAGAAGAGGGAAAAAATGACCCTTTAGATTTTGCACTATGGAAAGCAGTTAAGCCAGGAGAGATATATTGGGATTCGCCTTGGGGAAATGGAAGACCTGGATGGCATATAGAATGTTCTGTAATGGCTTTAGATAATCTAGGTGAAACTGTAGACATTCATGGTGGTGGTAAAGATTTAGTATTCCCACATCATGAAAATGAAATAGCACAAAGTGAAGCTTTGACAGGAAAAGAATTTGCTAAATATTGGTCACATTGTGGGTTAATTAAAATTAATGGAGAAAAAATGAGTAAATCTTTAGGAAACTCTTTAACAATTAGAGAAGCTCTAAAAAAATATAATTATGAAGTAATAAAATATGTTATGTTTTTAAAACATTATACATCAGATATTGATTTATTAGATAGTGATTATGCACTTGCTGAAAGACATCTATACTATTTCTATAATACTATAAATAAAATAAATGAAATAATAAAAGAAAATGAAGTGGAAAATGTGAATAACTATTTATCAGATGATATTTCTGACGAAATAAAGAATAAATTTATAGAAGCAATGGATGATGATTTTAATACTACAGTCGCATTATCTGAACTTTATTCTATATTTAAATATTTAAATAATATAATAAAAGCAATGAATAGAGGAAATAAAGAGCAAACAATAAATACTTTAAATAGAATATTAACTAATTTAAAAGAAGTTTATAGTATATTAGGGTTATTTGAACAAAACCCAATTGAATTTATATTTGGACTAAAAAATAAATATATTAGTCAATTGAATATAACAGAAGAAGAAATAGAAAGCAAAATAAATAAAAGACTAGATGCTAAGAAAAATAAAGATTTTGATATAGCAGATAAAATAAGAGATGAATTAAATGAAAAAGGTATCATATTAAATGATACAAAAGAAGGAACTACATGGGATTTAAAAGGATTATATACAATAGAATAGTAAAAAGAGTGCTTAGCACTCTTTTTTTGTCTATGTAACTCGAAATTATCATTAAATAATAAACCATTCATATAAGTATAATAGGAAATTCCGTCAAAATTGAGTGTGTTTGACTAAAAAGCACAAGAATAGTCGAAAGGGAATATCTTAAAACTCATATGTAAAAAATATTAACGATGAAGGAGAGGTACATATGATGAATGGAACAAATGTAAAAGTAGAGATACAAGGATTAGATACATCTAAACTTCCTAAATTGTCTCAAAAAGAACAAATGGAAATGTTAAAGAAGATAAAGGATGGGCAAACACAATATAAAGAAGAATTTATTAATGCAAATTTAAGATTAGTTTTAAGCTTAGTAAAGAAATTTAATAATAGAGGTGAAAATATTAACGATATTTTCCAAGTAGGAGTAATAGGCCTTATTAAAGCAATTGATAATTTTGATATTACTCAAGAGGTACAGTTTTCAACTTATGCTGTTCCAATGATAATAGGTGAGATAAAAAGATATTTAAGAGATAATAGTGCTTTTAGAGTAACTAGATCGTTAAGAGATTTATCTTATCTAATATCACAAGAAAGAGAAAAATTTATTGCTAAAAATAATGAAGAACCTACAATAGATGATTTAGAAAAAATAACTGGAGCACCAAGAGAGCAAATTATACTCGCTATAGATAGTACTGTTGCACCAATGTCTATATATGATACTGTATATAATGATGGTGGAGATCAAATATATTTACTAGATCAACTAAAAAATGAAAAGGAAGATTCTGAAGATTTAATAAATAAAATATCTATAGAACAAATACTAGATAATTTAAATGAAAAAGAAAGATATATAATTGAAAAAAGATATTTTAAAGATAAAACTCAAATAGAGCTAGCAGAAGAATTAGGAGTATCGCAAGCACAAGTTTCAAGAATTGAAAAAGCAGCATTACTTAGGATTAGAAATAAAATAGGGAAAGAAATATAATGTTGTATTTTTAATTTCTATGTGATAGAATACCATTGATTAGGAGGTTGTTATGGCAGAAATTAAGTATGAGATAGTTAAATCGCTAGGAGTTTTATCAGAAAGTGCTAATGGATGGAAAAGAGAATTAAATCTAATTAGTTGGAATGGCAGGGCACCTAAATATGATATTAGAGATTGGGATCCAGAACATGAAAAGATGAGTAAAGGTATTACTTTATCTCAAGAAGAAATGGAAATTTTAGTAGATTTAATGAAAAACAATTAGAACTGGTATAATATACCAGTTCTTTTATATACTAAAATAAATCAAGAATCATAAAGAATAAATTTATAAAAATAATTAGTAGTAAATACATAAAAGGGAGTAATATAATTATATAAACTATTTTCTTTACTTTATCTGAAAGTTTCTTTGAGTAAATCATCCACACTAATAAACTAAATAAAGCTGTACAAAAAATACCTTCAGCAATGAAATAAGTAATATTATCTGGAGTATCAGAAAAATAAATTGCTTCAGTTATACAGGCTTGTACAATTAAAGGTATTTCGATAATAATAAATATTATGAAAGTAATTAGTGTTATAATCTTTTTAATGTTGGGATTAATTTTTTTTATTTTATGTATAAGCACTATAAGAGGATATATCAAAAAAAGTACTATCAAAAGAAAACTACTTAAAATACCAGCAAAATTATTACGCTTTATAATTCCTACTGAGGCATTGTTATAGTACTGTGGATTATCACCAAAAGTTTTCTCCATATCTAATGCTTTTATAATTCCATTAAAGTTTGGGGAAAAAACAAATATTAATAATAAAACTATTGAAAAAATTAATGCATGTTTAAAAAATTTTTTCATATATATCACCAAAAAAAGTATATATTAAATAACCCAAAAAGTAAATAATTATTAAATATAAATGTTAAAATAATTAATAATAGGTATATTATAATTACTAATATAATACCTATATAAATAGTAGGAGGTATTAAATGGAAGAAAGAATTGTATATTTAAGTCCATCAACACAAGAGTTTAATATAGGATATGGAGATTATGGAACAGAAGAATATAGGATGAATAGAATAACGGATATAGTAGAACGTATATTAAAAGAACAAGGTTATACTGTTCATAGAAATAATCCTAATGATTCGCTTAGTGCAGTGGTAAGAGAAAGTAATTCAATAGGACCAGATATTCATGTATCATTACATAGTAATGCTAGTGGTCAAGGATATAGTGCTCAAGGGCCAGAAATTTTTGCTAATAGACCAAATACAGCAGGTGACAGACTAGCTAATTTCATTTATGATGAAATAATGAAGATTTATCCTGATCAATCTAAAGGAAGAGGTGTTCTTTATACAAGTAGTCTGTATGAAATAATTCGTACAAATGCACCAGCAGTTTTACTTGAGGTTGCTTTTCATGATAATCCAGAAGATGCAAATTGGATTATGAACAATGAAAATGCAATAGCTCAAGCTGTAGTAACTGGAATAAATAATTATTTTAATGCTCTTGCAAATGGATAATAATGTGGTAAAATTAAAAACAGGTGATATAAATGCTAAATGTAAGAGAAATACTTGAAGCAACAAATGGTGAGTTGTTAAATGGTGATATAAATAAAAATATAGTTGATTATAAATTCGATAGTAGAGAGATAAATGAGGGAGACTTTTATATTCCAATTATAGGTGAAAGAGTAGATGGCCATAAATTTATAACAGATACAGTGAAAAGTAAATGTGTTGGATTTTTTACATCAGAGGAAATTGAATTAAATGAAATAATAAATTTAAATAATGAAGTAGTAATAATAAAAGTTGAAGATACACTAAAGTCATTACAAGATATTGGACGATATAATAGAAATAAGAAAATAAATATTGATGTAATTGGTATAACAGGAAGTGTTGGAAAAACTAGTACTCGTGAAATGATAGCTTCAGTTATTTCACAAGAGAAAGATACATTAGTTACACAAAAAAATATGAATGGGCATATAGGACTTCCGCTAATGACATTGAAAATGGAAAATCAAGCAATAGCGGTATTGGAAGCGGGTATTGATTTTGTTGGAGAAATGGATGTATTAAAAAGTTTACTTTTACCAGACGTAGCTGTCGTTACTAATATTGGAACTTCTCATATTGGAAAATTTGGAAGCCAAGATGTGATATATCAAGAAAAATTAAAAATAGCAGATACATTAAAAGGTAAAAAAATACTTTTATTAAATAAGGATGATAAATATTTAAGAGAGTATAAGAATGATAAAATAAATATTATATATTATAGTATAGATGATGCAAAAGATATTATAATAAATGAAGATAGTATAACATTTACTACTAATATATATAATAAAGAAGAAAAACTAAAAATTAATGCTTTAGGAAATCATAATATTTTAAATGCTATAGCTGCTATAAGAATAGGTGAAATATATAATTTACCAGTAGAAAAAATAATTACTGGAGTTGAAGCATATAGAAACTTCTCGAGAAGAATGGAAAAAATAAATATAAATGGTCTAACAATTATTGATGATACATATAATGCAAGTCCAAGTTCTACAAAATCTGGTCTTGAAACAGTTAATAATTTAAATGCAAATAGAAAAATTGCTGTTTTAGCAGATATTTTAGAATTAGGTGACTACGCAAAAGATTTACATATACAATTAGGAAGAGTATTTAAATATTTAAAATATGATATTGTAGTAGCTTTTGGTGAAAATATGAAATATTTAGTTGAATCAGCTAAAGAATATGTTAAAGAAATTTATTGGGTAGAAGATTCAATTAAAGCAGAAGAAAAAATAAGAAGTATAATGCAAGAAGATGATATAATTTACTTTAAAGGATCTAATGCTATGAAGGTAAATAGCATAATTGAAAATATAAAGAAGGATTTCATGAATTAAATGAAATCCTTTTTCATATAATGTAGAGGTGATTATATGTCTAGAGGAATTGATTTTAAGCAAAAAGAAGTTATTAATATTAAAGATGGAAAGATATTAGGATTTGTCATAGATGTTCAAGCAGATTTTGAAAACGGAGAAATCAGATCAATAGTTGTAGCAAGAACGGGAAAAATATTTAATACTATAAATAGTAAGACTAATGTAACTGTGCCTTGGGAAAATATAAAAAAGATTGGTGAAGATGTAATCTTAGTAGAAATATAGTGTTAAAACCGATAAAAATCGTGATAAAAACAACAAGTTAAAAAAAGTTTTAAATTTTTCAAAAAAAAGTGTTGACAAAGAAAACAAAAAGTAGTATCATAATAGACGTCGCAAGGAGCCAACGAAACATAAAAAATATGACTGGTTAGAAGTTCCAAAAAAACTTTTAATTTTTTGTAAAAAATATGTTGACAAAAGTTGAAGCTTTGTGTTATAATAAAATCGTTCTCAACGAGAGAACGAAAAGTACATTGAAAAATAAACAATGCAAGAACAAACCAAGAATAATGGTTGTACGAATAGTGCAACCGTCAATAACATTTGTTAGTAAATTCGCGAATATAAGCGTGAAATGAGAATAGGATTTTTAAACGAGAGTTTGATCCTGG
>JAGAIU010000076.1 GCA_017626395.1 Clostridia bacterium
ACGTAAACATCTCCCTTCGTATAATTATTTGGTTGCCGCCATTTACATTATACCATAAGGGAGATTTTACTTTTGTTACTTTACTCATAGCTAAAAGCTTTTTTTACCACAGGCATAGCCTGTGGTTTTCTCTAATACCAAAAAAGACTTAGAATTTAACTTCTAAGTCCTCTTTTTTATATTAACTATTTATTCTATTTATTTTTATAGCTTTTTTAGTTTTATCATCATATTCTATTTCTATTGCATTAAACATAGCTTCATTTGTTGAGCATTCATAATGATAATATTCACCAGTTGTAAATCTTGCTATAGCTATTTCTTTTTTTAGTCCTAGCACACTATCTTTAGGTCCTGTCATACCAACATCTGTAATATATGCCATTCCTGTATCTAGTATTGTTTCATCTGATGTTTGAACATGTGTATGTGTTCCAAAAACACAGTTTACTCTATTTTTAAGATAATGTCCTAGTGCAATCTTTTCTGCTGTTGCTTCGGCATGAAAATCTACAAATATGTAATCTACATTTTCTTTATTTAGTTCTTCAATTTGCTCAATTGCTACTTCAAATGGATTAGTAATGTTTTTTTCCATCATTTCACCCATAGCAAATTTACCAATTAAATTTATAACACCAAATTTAAGGCCGTTTTTTTCAACTATAACATTTTTATTTCCTACTATATTAGTTAAGTTTGCAGGAATAGCTAATCTTTTTAGTTTAGCATATTCTGCCATCATTTCTTTTCTGTAATACATATGATTTCCCATAGTTACTACATCTGCACCATATTCTAATATATCATTATATTCTTTTCTTCTTATTCCTCTACCACTAGCCGAATTTTCCCCATTAACTATACGAAAATCTATATCTTTTCTTAAAGCAAGTTCAGCTTTTAATCTATCAAGTCCTGTTCTTCCAACGATATCTCCTACTATTAAAACTTTCAAATCTCTCGTCCTCCTAAAAATGTATTATATACCAAATTGTTCAGAAAAGCAAATATTATATAAAAGAAAAATAGCCATATGCTTATATGACTATTTATTTGGTTGTTTTAACGATATACATTGACCTAGACTCGCTAACGCTTCAAAAAATCTTTCGTCGTTGCTATCAATTCCATTTACACAGAATTTTACTTCCTGGCTATTTTGACGTTCTTTTGGATCTTTTCTTTTAATATAGACTTCAAAATCAATTGTTTTTCCAAGATCTCTATCTGTAACCTCAACAGTAAAAGGTGTTGTTGTAATTAGCTTGTATATTGCCTCTTTCATGTATGGTTCCTCAAATCTAGATTTTAAGAACGTATCAAAAATATGTTTATGTGTAAATTCTCTGCCATCAGATAATTTTATCTTTGGCTGTCTTTGTCTAGTTTCTTGACGTACATCTTCATCAAATC
This sequence comes from Clostridia bacterium, assembly GCA_017626395.1. Taxonomy (GTDB): domain Bacteria; phylum Bacillota; class Clostridia; order TANB77; family CAG-465; genus CAG-465. Next base: position 1,417 of record JAGAIU010000076.1, read on the forward strand.
TCTCATCCATATTAATGGCACCTCCTATAAAACTTTACAATATTTATGTAAAAGTTAATAACTTATTTAATACGTTTCATATTATAACACTCAAGTTAGACTATGTCAATTTATAAATTCACCCGAAGGGTTTTTTCTTTTAATTCTTTTAATTGTAGTTCACAAATAATGTAGTATATAAGTTAATTATTTACCGCCTTTTTCACATCTGTTTCCTATTGTATCAAGTAGCTTTTCACCTTCAAAAATGTACAGAACTTCACATCCATTACTACACCCTTTGCATTCATTTTCTCTTATGTTGTACTCTACATCTTTAAGTTGCAATTCTACCTTATTATCTCTTGCCTCTGTTTTTGCTATTATAGCTATGCCTAATGCTCCTAATAAATGAGATGCTTCATCTACATATATTTCTTTATTTAACTTCTTTTTAAAAGCCTCTACTACTCCTCTATTTTTACTTACACCACCTTGAAATACTACTTTATCTTCTATATTTCTTCCCCTTACAAAATTATTTGTATAGTTTTCTACTACTGCATTACAAAGCCCTGCTATTAAATCTTCTTTTTTATTTCCTATTTGTGCTTTATGTATCATGTCTGACTCTGCAAATACTGTACATCTTGCTGCTATTTTAACAGGATTTTTAGACATCATATAATATTTTTCTATATCCTCTACTTCTACTCCAAGTCTTTTAGCCTGTGAAGATAAAAAAGCTCCTGTTCCTGCTGCACACAACGTATTCATTGCATAATCTATTACTACACCATTTTTTATTAATATGATTTTAGAATCTTGACCACCAATCTCGATTATTGTAGATACATCTTTGCACCTTGACATTGTTCCTACTGCATGTGCCGTAATTTCATTTTTTATTGTAGTTGCACCTATTATTTTGCCTATCAATTTTCTTGCAGAACCTGTTGTGCCAATAGCATAAATGTTATCTAATATTTCTTTACTACATTTCTCTCTAAATATATTGATTAGCTTCTTACTAGCTTCAATAGGGCTTGCATTTGTCCATATATACTCACTTGCAACTATATTGTTATTTTCATCTATGACTACTCCTTTAGTAGAGATAGATCCTATATCTATTCCAACAAAATATTTCATTTTTTCTCCCTCATTTCCAACATATCTATAAAAGCTTCAACTCTCGTTTGAAAGCCGGTATCACTATTTAACGTATCAAAGGTATAAAACATAATAGGAAAAGAATAATCTTCGCTTATTTTCTTTAAAATTGGCATAGCATTTATTTCAGGAGTACATCCAAAAGGTTTTATGTGTATTACTCCATCATACCCTTCATTTATTAATTCTAAAGTATGAGCAACAGACTCTGTTCCATCTGCACCAATTTTATATCTCAAATAATTTTGGGCTTGTTTTAAAACTTTCTTTTCTGATTTGTGCTTATCTAGTAATAAATATGATGCTGTTGTATATCTTTTAATTTTATACCCTTTTTCTATCAAGTCATTTTCTAAATAGCAAGATGAAAAAGGATCCATAAGTGAATATAATTCGCCCACAATTCCTATTTTAAGCTTCTTTTCTTTATTAGTAAGTAAATTATCTATCTTTGCTTTATACTCTTCTTTTTTAGCTTTTATTTCTTTAATAGATGATATATTTAAAACATCTTCTAAAATTTCTTTTTCTATTTTCTTTATTTCGTTTATATCGTCAACATAACAAGAGTTATCTCTAATATATGTTGTTATATAGTCTGTAAATTTTAAGAGCTCTAAGGTCAAATATAGCTCTTTTAAAACCTTATTGATACTAAGATTAGGATTTAATATTTTTATTCTTTTTAAAGCCCCAACAAAATCTATTTTATTTCCGTGATATAAATTTATAAATGTAAAATCATAATTTAAATCATCCTTAAGTATCTTTTCTTGTACTTGTGCATAATATCCAAATCTACATCCACCACCAAGTTGTATTATTACATTTGCTCCATTTTCTAAAGAGTTTATCATAGATCCAATTGTGTATTTAAATGGAGTACATACATTATCTGGACTTGCATGCTCTCCAAGTTCAAGTATCTTTTTATTGTTTTTAATAGGTCGTAAAATTTTACAATTATCTTTATCTATAATTCTATCTAAAAAGTTATATACTACTCTTTCATATTCTCCTATATTTGGATATGAAACTATTCTCATACATATCTTCTCCCCTCTATCATATCTTTAAAGCTTTCAATTCTTGTTTGAATTCCGGTATTAGATGTATTTTCATCTACACTAAGTTCTATGTATGGAATTCCTTTTATTCTCTTTTTTACCATTTCATTTATTAATGAATCAGTAGCACACGGAAATCCTGTTATAAAAAGACAAGCGTCAGTTAGAGGTAAATATTCTTCTATTCCATTTAAAATATTTGCTCCATTAATGAAATAAAGATGATTAGATATATTTTTATATCTACTTTTTCCATTATTTATACAAGCATATATTACATTGTTATTTTCATCTTCAAGATTAGAAATTATTAATTTTTTAATATATCCATCTTGAACTATATATTCATTTCCAATTACTAAAATATTTTTCTTTTTAAAATCTATCTTTTCAAATTGTTCATGATATTTTCTCTGTTCAAATTTCTTTTGCTCCTCTAACGCATAAAAAGCACCTAAAAAACTATTTTTAGAATTTAGACCTAAAGTTACGCCCAAATTGATTAAAGATTTAAAATATGTCATATTTTTTGAATAATCTACATTTGTATCTATAAACTTTACATTTGGATATGTAGCTCTTGCTATATCATATAATGCTAGAGACTTTACACACCCTTCCATATTTTTACCATTCTTATATATTCTAGGTATTAAAATACCATCTAAATATTCGTTAGTATATAAATTAACTAGTTCGTGTATATGTCCCATAAATATCTTACTTGCAATACATTCTTCACTCGTTGCTATCTCTTTTCCATCTTCTATTGTCTTTAAAGTTGTATTTGTACTTACTACACTATCTATACCGTTGTATTTAAAAAAACTCACATACATTGGTATCTTTTCTCTAATAAATAATGCATTTGGTATTCCTATTTTCATATTTACCACCTAAATATATATTTTGTACTTTTGCCAATTTTATGCAAAAGTACATCAACTTTATTTACTTTTATTTGTGGTTCACATATAATATAATTAATAAGTAAATACATAAAAAACAGAACACGGTAATCTACCGTGCCCTCTTTCCTATGTGACGTACTACTTAAGCTTCATGTATCTCTTACTACAATTAGCCTTGATTTTATCATACTCTATGCTCCGTATCTCTGTCTCTCTTGGTACCACTTGACATTCTACATGTAGCTCTTGCCCTGGATTAATAAAGAATATTTCATAATTTTGAGTAGCAACTGTTGGGCTTTCTACTGGCTTATGAGTTTTCGAGTCTGCAATTTGAGCTTCCACAGATAACTTATATTGCTTGTTAACAAAAACAACTTTGAATTCCTCTTCTTCTACAAAAGGAACTCTTCTTCTAAAAGTTCTAGTAATATATTCTTTAGCAAAGCTAAGTAATGTTTTGTTTCTAGCTAAAATAAGTCCTCTTATGTCTAAGTCAAGATCCATCTCGGCTATCAAACATGAGTTTTCGTCTACGTCAACGAAGTAATAATTTAAATTAAGCATACTTTTCCCTCCTTCTTAAATTATTAATCCGGACACCAACAAGTTACTTGTCTACATTATACCATTTTTGTTATTTGTTTACGTAATAAGCCAGTGTGTATATTGTGAAAATTACGTGAAACGGTTAATTTTACTGCTATTTTTGAGTATTTACGTGTTTTTTAATTGTAGTTAACAAATATTATTACATATATCAAATTAAATATAAAAAGCTTCAAAAAAGAGAAGGATTTTTTCATCCTTCTCTTTTGCTATTATTTTTCAGTTTTTTTAAGTAATATTTTAGTTATTAGGATTGTAGATAATATCGTACTTGCTAGATATACAATTACGTTGATATCTCCAGTTGCTGGTGGTTCTATTAAATCTTCAACTATTTTAATATAGTTTACATTTATTACTATTTCACCATCAATATAATCTACTGTGATTTTATTTTCGCCATCTATATAGTATCCTTCTTTTTCTGGTAATTCTACTTGGTAAGTTTCTCCTACAAATCCATTGCCGTCTAATTGTCCTATTATTTTACCATCTTGGTCAAATAAGAATACTTTTACTGTTCCTGGAATTCTTTCCATTGCAAATTTTACTATTTTCTTTTCCAGTCCAAATGTTCCTTCTGTCTCTCCTATTACTTCTTTTACTCTGTATAGTTTTATTTCTTTTTGTTCTATTTTATATGCTTCGTCTACTTTTCCAGTTAACTCTTCTTTTAATAGTTCATTTCCTTTTTCATCTACATATACTACTTCTACTATTCCTGTTTTCTTTTCATAGTAATATGTTATTTCTATTTTTTCTGTTCCAAGTTTTCCTTTTGGATTTCCACTTACACTTATGTAGTTATATTTTTCGTATGTATTTTTCTCTACTTCGTATTCTTCTCCTACATATCCTGTAATAGTTTTACTATCTAGTACTTCATTTGTATCTTTATCTACATATTTTACTACTACACCAGGTGATACTTTCTTATATTCGTATACTATTTCTGTATCTTCTCTTGTATATTTTCCTGTTGCATTTTCTGGTATTTTTGATACTTCATATCCTGGTAATGTTAATGGTGTTGTCTCATATGGTTCACCTTCTACACCACTTTGTACTTTTGAGTAAATTTCTTCATTTGTTATAGGGTCAATTCCTTTTATTGTTATATCTATTACTTTTTTATAATAGAATCTTACCTCTTGTGGTTCTACTGTTAGTTTTAATTCTGATACTGCTGGTCTCTTTGTTAATATATATCCATCAAATACTTTCTCTTCTAATTTTATAACGTCATTTTCATTTCCTGTATATTGTTCAAGATCAAGTAGATCTTCTGTTATTTGGTCTATATATTTAGCTACTAATCCATCTGATATCTTTTTATATTCATATACCACTTCTATAGTTTCTCTACCTATAGTACCTTCTTTATTATCTGGTGTTTTTGTTATTACATATCCAACTAAATCTTTTGGTAATGTTGTATATGCATCCCCTTCTTTATATTCATCTTCTACTGCATCTACAATCTCTTTTCCTGTATTTGCATCTACGTGTTTAGTTACTACCTTTGATACTAATCTATATTCGTATGTTACAGTTATTTTTTCTACTGTCATTTCTCCATTTTTATTTGTTGGAGTTTTAACAAGTTCATATCCTTTAATTTCTTTTGCTTCTGTTGTATAGCTATCTTTTTCTAGTCCATCGATATGTTCTGATGCTAATTCTTCACCTGTTACTTGGTCTATATATTTTACATCTACACCATCACTTATTTTCTTGTATTCATATACAACTTCGATGTCTTCTCTTCCCATTATTCCATTTGTGTTGTTTGTTTTATTTACAAGTCTATATCCTTCAAATGTTTTTTCTTCTGTTGCATAAGCATCTCCCTCTTTTAGAGTTTGACTTTCTTCTGCTACTATTTCTGTATTGTAATTTACATCTACATATTTAGCTACCACATCAGATAATTTTCTGTACTCATATCTTACTGTTATTTTATCCACTGTCATTTTTCCACTTGCATTTGTTGGTATAAGTACTAGTTCATATCCTTCTACTATTTTAGCTTCTGTTGTATACGCTTCATTTTCAAGTCCTGTTTTTACTACACTAGCTGTAATTATATCTCCTGTTGACTGATCTACATATATAGCTTCTATACCTTGTGATATTTTCTTATATTCGTATACTACTTCTATATTATGTCTTCCCATTGTTCCAGATACATTATCTGTTTTATTTACAAGTTCATATCCTTCAAATGTTTTTTGTTCTGTTGCATATAAGTCGCCTTCTTTATATTCTTTTTCTATTGTAGGTATTATTTCTGTTTTACTATTTGTATCTACATATTTTGTGGTTACTTTTGATACTAGTCTATATTCGTATGTTACTGTTGTTAAATCTACTATCATTTCACCTTTTGCATTATCTGGTGTTAGTACTAGCTCATATCCTGTTATTTTTTTAGCTTCTGTAGTGTATGTATCTTTTTCTAATCCATCTTGATGTACTACTGTTGCTATTTCAGTTTTTGTTACTTGGTCTATAAA
>JAGAIU010000077.1 GCA_017626395.1 Clostridia bacterium
CATCTATTGTAACTTCATGTGCTTCAGTATCTATTATATACTCTTCTGGAGCTTCTAACTCTGTATATGTATATTTTCCATATGGTATATTTTCAAATACATATATACCATTTTCATCTGTTACACCTTCCACTACAAAGTCTGTTTCTAAACTTCTTAATTCAAATTTACAATTTGGTATTGGTGTTGAATCTGCAAAGTCTAGTTTTTCAAATGTAACTGTTGATTCTTTTCTTGTATTTTCAACTGCTACTTTTTCAGTTAGCCAGTTTCCTTCTTCGTCAAATTTAGCAACAAATTCATGAGACTCTGTATTTAAGTTATATATTTCTGGAGCATCAATTTCTGTATATGTATATGTTTTTCCATCTTCGAAAAGATCAAGTGGTATATACCCTTCACCTTTTTCATTTGTTATAGAGTGAAGTAATACATTACCTTCTTCATCTCTTATTTCAAATGTACAATCTGGTATAACTTCACCAGTAAAGATATCTGTTTTTGTTATCATTGGTGATTTAGTTGCTTCTTCAATTAAAGCTCTATATACCATAGTATCTTTATCATTTTTAGTTAGTTCAAATTCAACTGCTTCTTCAGATAATTCATATCCTTTTGGAGCTTCGATTTCTTTAACATAGTACTTACCTAGTGGAATATTTTCTAATTTAATCATTCCAGTAGATGTAGTTACTAATTCAACCTCTTTATATTCATCGCCTACTTTTTCTTTTAATGGTTTTGTACATTCTGCATCTATATAGATTTTATATTTAGCGCCTGGTACAAATTTAATATCATTTTCTTTAAAGTATTCGATTAATTCTGCTTCAGTTAATCCTTTTATTTCATTTAACATTTTGTAAACTTTTTCATCTAAAGCAGCTGTATCTACTTTATCTCCTTTTAAAGTTAATCCTTCTGTAGAAGATGTAGATAATTTAACTACTGAAAGAGAACCTTTTTCATATTCATTAACTACTTTCTCTCCCATAAAAGTTACATATTCTTGAGTTGTATTTGTATGAGCTAAAGTAATATTTCTTACTTCATCACTTGTAGTATATGGATAAGAAGCTTCTAGTTCTTTTACATAGTATTCACCACTTGGTAAATCTATTGTACTAGTTATGTTTGTTTCTTCTCCTTCAATTTTAATTACATCTACAAGAGCATCTTTTTCTATTACAACTGTACCTTCAGTATTTTTAATATTTTGATTTGAATATACTCCAAATACTGCATATCTTTCAGCATCATTTTCACTTGTATATTCCATTTCAGCATATTCTTTAATTAAGCTTAATTGTAATTTTTGTCTTACATTTGTTAAAGATTTTTCTGTTACTTCTATTCTTTTTAAAGTATCAGTATTTTCTAGAACTACATTTTCAATATCTGTATCTGTTACATATCCAAGAGGAGTTACAGTTTCTACAATTTCATATTCACCTAAATATAAATCTTTAGTTGTAGCTACACCATCTTCTCCAGTTGTTATCGTATCTACGATAGTTCCTTCTTTAACATATGTTTCTTTTCCATCTGGTGACTTAATATCTTGAGCAGCTATAATATCATAAGTTACTCCTTCAAGTCCCTTTAAGCTATATACTGGTGTATATTTTTCACCATATTCTGTAGCTGAAACACTATAATCTGTTAGCATTTCACCAGTTTTAAATATTTCTAATTTTCCTTTTAAAGGTTCGTTAGGCATTTTAACTGTATAGTATAAATCTAATCTGTTAGCAGGTGTATTTTGTACAATACCCATAGCAGCTTTATCTATTTTTACAAGCTTTCCGCCTTTTTCAGCATTACCTATATCTGCTTGATTTGCTGGTATTCTCCAAGCTTCTTCTAGGTAATATCCTTCTGGAGCTTTTGTTTCATATACTATGTATTCTCCAGCTTCTAATTTGTGTGGTAAAGTTAATAATCCGTCTTCTTTAACTTCAAATTCACTTATATATTCCCCACTTGGATATGTTATTTGTGATACCCATTCTTCTGTTTCACAGTTCCAAACTTTAAATCTAGCACCTGCTATATTTACTTTTGCTCCTGTGTCTTTATCTGTTTTTTGAATTTGTAAATACATTTCAACAGGAATATCTGCTTCTATTCTGTATTCTTCTTGTCCTTGTTTTTCTATTGTTACCCCTTCTGGCTGAACGAAGAAACTTGTATTTTCTCCTTTATTACTTTCTTTTAATTCAGTAATTGTATATTCACCATATGGTATTGTGTATGGATAATATGTTGTTCTTGAATCTTCTTCAACAAATTCTCCATAACCATATTTATTTATTACTAAATCATAGTATATTTCAGGATTAGAATTTAAAGTTAATCTTAATTCTGCTCCTTCAGAAGTTGCTTCTTCTGATGCATTTAAGTTATCATCATATTTCATTATTTGAACACTACCACGAATAACTTCTTCTTTTGAAGTATCTACATGATATGTTCTTTTTACTGTTTGTAAATCTGGTTGTTGTTCAAAATAGTATGCTTCTGGATCTGCTAAATATCCTTCTGCATAAGAATAATTTATAGCATTGTTATTATCATCGTATTCTGTACGACTTATTTTTTCTTTAACCATATATTTACCAACTAGTAAGTCTTCGGATTCTGCACACCAATATCCTTCACTATCTTTGTGATCTACTGTTATTTCGTATACAGCTTCTGTATAATCATCTGTTTGTGGATCATATCTATATATTTGATATATAGCTCCTTCAAGTACTCCATCACCTTGAGTCATATCTGGTGCATCAGAATCAGTTCTATTTGCATCCACTTTTCTTACTTTAATTTGCATTACTTTTGGTTCATCAACTATATTTTTGCTATATGGTGTTGTTTGAACTTTTTGATCATTTTCTATATTGATATCAAAATTATCACATTTTAATGATATTGGTGATATTTTAGTTTCTTCAACTACATAGTCACCATAAGGTAAATCTTCTATTATACAATATCCATTAGCATCTGTTTCAGCCGTACATTTTCTTGAGAATACATTATCTGTACCTATTGAAGATTTTAATGTAGCTGTAAATTCACATTTATCTAAAGGTGCTTGAGTTGTATTACTTGTTTTACCTATTTCTTTATATATTTCTATATCATTTCTTTTTGGTTCATTTTGTACAGTAAGTGATACTGTTACAAGTTCTGTTCCTTGGCTAGCATTATTATATGTAATTGAATATACTTTATTTCTATATGTTACATTTTCACCAGCAATTGTTGCATCAGGATCTATTCCTTCTGGGAATTTAGTTTCTTTTAAGTAATATGTTCCTGTTCTCATTGTTCCAGATATTGCATATCCTGTTTTATCTGTTGGTCCTATAACACATACTTTGTCTGTACATGCTGCATCTCTATATACAGTAAATTCTGCACCTTGTACAACAGCATCTGTTTGTTCACCAGCATTTACTTTAATTTGTTTGTATACTTCTATTTTCATATCTTTTGATACGTCAACTTTTGTATATTCATATGTTTTTCCATGTTCAGTAATATTTACTTCAAAATTATCTATTTTTTCTGCTTCATTTGGCACTACACATTCTTCTATTGTATATACACCATAAGGTATATTTGTAAATGTAGCTACACCAGTTGAATCTGTAGTTGTTGAATAATATACTTGAACTGGACTAGAATTTAAAGTTGCTTTAAATTGTACACCACTTAAATTTATTTCTGGATCATAATCTAGAGCACCTAATTTTTTAGTTATCTCAATATTACCATATATTGGAGATTCTGCAATTTCTCCATAACTTTCTGGTATTACAGCAGTATTTGCATCAACATAATTTATTGAAAGATTTACTATGTTTGTATTAATATTAAATCCTTCTGAAGCTGATGTTTCTACATAATAGTAATGTCCAACAGGTAGATTTTCTACAGCTGGTGTATTACCATTAGCATCTGTTGTTACTGTAGCAACAACTTGATCTTTAGTATAATATTGAGTTTCTCCCTCTAAAATATGTTCTGCAGCACATAGATTAAATGTTGCACCTGCAAGTGTTGCATCACCTAAAGTTGCTCCTCTATTATCTGCATCATATTTAACAAGTCTTGTGCTACCCTTTGGATATACTGGATCTATTTCAAGAGTAACCTCTTTACCAGGTTCTAAATGTACCTCTGTTCTAGGTGGAATAAGAGTTCCTTGTGGTGGTACTGGTACATCTACATAATAATCTCCTGGTTCAAGTGGAGTTAATTCTCCAAAGCCATTAGCATCTGTTGTAATATTATATTCTTTTCCAGTTCCTTTATTTGTTAATTTAATTGAAGTTCCACTTCCATAACCATTAGGAACATCAAATTGTACTATTAATTTTGAAGTTGACTCTACTATACGATAAACGTAAGTATCACCTTGTTTACCAGATGTAATGTATTTGAACTCACTAACTGTCATTCCTACACTTCCACCTGTTGCACCAAAGCTTTTTACTCTACCATCTGTGTCTATGTATGCAATAGCAACGTGTCCACTAGAGCTACTGCCTTCTGGAGTTATTAAGATATCTCCATTTTGAATCCCCAATGATTGAGCTTTTTCTGGATTACTTAATGGAATTACACCAATATATTTAGCAGTTCCATCATTTACCATTGATCTTGCTTGACTCAACCAATCACTTGGTCCCCAGGCAGCATTGTATCTCCATTGGTTAGGCTTGTCCCATTGAGTTGAACTATAGCAATAATCATAACGATAAGCAGGTCTACTTACAAGTTTTACACCTACTTCTAGGTAACTTAAAATACGTGTTACAAACCCCGTACAAGTACCTACACTATTATATGTAAAGCCACGTCCTAATAGATATCTACCTGTATTAACTATATCATCACCTGTAACTTCACTCCCTTTATGAGTTGTCAACTCACTAGCTGGTATTGATGTTATAGCATAAGCATCATTACTAGTATTAAAAGGTGATACAGGGAAACATAGTAAAAATACAAATATTGCGACTATTATCGCTTTCCTTTTTGTATTCATATATAATTTACCTCCCATATATTTTTTCATACTTATAGTATAGCATTTATTATATATTTTTTTAAAACTTTTTTGGCTTTTTTGTCTTATTTTAGGGCATATATGTTTTTAAAATTACTATAAAATTACATTTGTATTACAATGATATTTTTTCACCGAAATCACGTATACTATGACAATATAATTACTTAATTTAACAAAAAACACGAAGAAAAATATTCTTCGTGTTTTTATCTTTACATTTATCTAGTAACTTTAAATAAAATTGCTACTACTTTAGAATTTTGATTTGGTTTAGAACCATCATCATTTCTAAACTTTAATTGAATCGTTGTATTATCTATTTGATATATGTTTGTTAAAGTCGTTTCGTCATCTGAATAATATTGTTTTGATGGGCTACCTAATAACTCACTTACTTTACTATATACAGTTCCAAGTTCAACACCTTTATATATTACAAGATTTCCACCTCTACTTACATCTGTTGATATAGCAGTTATATATCCTCTTTCAATCTCACTTACACTAGCTTTTGCATTATATACATATGCACTATATTTTGGTATTTGTGTCTCATATAATGAAACAATAGTAAAGTAATTTGGTTCTATTCTTTGTGATGCATATTTTGAATCAACTGTTAATCCTTCTATATTTGTAACTTTAATTGGTAAGCTATATTCTTTACCATTTATAATTACTGTATTAAGTTCATCTGCTTTAATATCTTCAAATTTATTTATAAATTCAAAGCTTTCAAATACTTTTGATTCTTCTGAATAACTATATTCTTCTTGACTTGCTTTATATGTTAAAGAATAAACAAGTTCTCCTTTTATAGTTAATACTCTTGTTACCATAAGGCCATTTTCTGTATATGAGAATCTTACAGCTAGTTGATCTGCAAATAATGTGTTAGATACAGTTATATCTGATACTTTTTCTGGTACAATAGTTTTTTGCACTTTTTTACCATTTTCTTCAACTTCAATTATTTTTGTTTCAGCTTTTATTAATTCTTGTGTTACAGCTTCTTTTTGTTTTTGAACATGATCAATATCTGATTGTGATACATCTATTTTACCTATTTTTAATACTACTTCTGTAGATTTAGATGCTGATTTTATTGTTGAAATAAATGTTCCATCTTCTGTTTGTTCATCTTCTGGAAGCTCCATATTATCTAAATATCCAAATCTTATTCCCAATTCATCATTTCTATATTCTTTTAATCCATTTGCTAGCGGTGTCATTTCTTCGCCAACAGAGTCTTCATCTAAAAATCCTGCACCTTCAGTATATTCCTCATATAGTTTTATTTCTTCTTGTGGTTTATTTTGTGATTTTATATACCAAATAGCAAAGAAAGTACCAGCAGCTATTAATATTAAAATAACAACTACAATAAGAATAATAGCTATTTTAGACATTCCTCTTTTTCTTTCCATATATTTCCCTCCATACCTCTTATATTTTATAGTATAGCATAAATAGAAAAAAATCAAAATAATTTTAACAATTTATTAATTTTTTTCTTCAAGATATTTTATAAGCTTTTCAACAGCACGTTTTCTAGCACTATAATTTTCTTTTTCTTCAAAGCTCATTTGAGCTAAAGTTTTGTTTTCTTCTTCTATATAAAATAACGGATCAAAACCAAAGCCATTTTCTCCTGCTAGTTTTTCTGCAACTTTACCTTCAACTTCGCCTTTAAATGTTTTTATAGAGCCATCATCATCTATTAATGCTATTACTGTTTGCCAAATTATTTTTCTATTAGTATTATTTACCATTTTTTCTAAAATAATAGTATTTCTTTCTTCATTTGATACTTCTCTTCCGAGTTCTTCTGACGCTGCTCTTTTAGTTTTTGTTCCAGGATATCCATTTAATGCTTCTACACATATTCCCGAATCTTCTGCAATTATATATACATTAGTTCCAACTAAATCTTTAATAGAATTCACTTTAATAATTGCATTTTCTTCAAATGTTTCTCCATTTTCTTCTACATCTAAATCTTCAATGCCCGCTTCTTTTTGAGATAATATTTCATATTTAGATAGTAGTTTTTTTAGTTCTCTTATCTTTCCTTCGTTATTTGTTGCCATTATAATTTTATTCATAAAAAATCACCTCTTTCATTATAACACAAAAGGTAAGATTATTACATCTTACCTTATTTTTTTATTCACTGATTAATTCAAATCTATATTTTTGTCCTGTTATATTATCTTCTCTTGTACTAACATCTTCTTTGTTTAGAAACATTTCAAGTGGTCTTATCCATATTTTATTATTTCCTTGATGTTCATATACAACCATTTCTTCCATAGTTTCTGTATTAGTACCTATAGTTATTATTTTAATAAAATGTCCTTTAAAATGTCTATAGACTTGTCCTTGTTTAATTTCGTTCATATTACTCATTCTTCCCTTCTAATATTCTTGCCATTTGTACTCCTGAACATGATGCCATCATAAGACCTCTTGTCATTCCGCCACCATCTCCGATAGAATATAATCCTTTAATACTAGTTTCAAAGTCATTTGTTATTTTTACTTTATTGCTATAGAATTTAATCTCTGGACCATATAGTAAATTATCTGGATCAGCAAACCCCTCTACAACTTTATCTACTGATTCAATAAAGTCTATTATATCTTTCATAGTTCTATATGGCATAGCAAAAGTTAAATCTCCTGGTTCAGCATTTTTTAATGTTGGTACTACTGAATTATTATCTAGCTCTTCTTTCCATGTTCTCTTACCTCTACGTATATCTCCAAATCTTTGAACAACTATTTTTCCTGCACCAATTTCATTCATATTCTTGGCTATATTTCTACCAAAATCTATTGGCTTATTAAATGGGCTACTAAAATTGTGTGATACTAAAATAGCCAAATTAGTATTTGTACTTTTTTTCTCTTTATATGAATGACCATTAACCAAAGTAATATTGTTATCATAAACTTCTGTTGAAACAAATCCACTTGGATTTTGGCAGAAAGTTCTTACTTTATCTCTAAAAGTACCAACTCTTCCTACAAATTTTCCTTCATACATATATTTGTTTATTTTCTCCATTACTTTATCTGGAAGTTCATATCTTATACCAACATCTACAACACCAGATTCTGTTTCAATATTATGCACATTACACATATCTACAAGCCAATTTGCACCTTTTCTCCCAACTGCAAGTACAACTTTATCCGAATATATAGTAGTAGTTTCTTCTTTTCCATTGATATAGTCAATAGAATTTTGAACTTTTACACCTTTTATTACATTATCTTCAACAATTAAATCTTTTACTGCTGTTTCAAACATTATCTCTACACCGTTTTCAAGTAGATAATTTTGAATCTTCAAATATAATTCATGGCTTTTTTCAGTTCCTAAATGTCTAATTGGAATATCTATTAAAGTAAGATTTTCTTTTTTGGCTTTCTTACAGATTTTACCAACTTCTTCTTTATATTCTGTACCTTCAAGATGAGTATCTGCACCAAATTTTAGATATACTTTATCTGTATAGTCTATAAGCTCTTTAGTTTTATCTACACCTATATATTCATGTAATATTCCACCTATGTGTAAATCATCATCCTCTTTGTTATATAGTGATAATTTTCCATCTGAAAAAGCACCTGCACCAGAAAATCCACAAGTTATATTACACATTGGTTTGCAATGAATACACTTACCCGTCTTTTCTATTGGACAAACTCTTTTATCCACACTTTTTCCTTGCTCAATAAGTAATACTTTTTTGTTACTATTCATAGTAACAAACTCATATGCTAAAAATACTGCACTAGGTCCTGCACCTACCACTATCACGTCATAATAATTATTCATAACTATCAATCCTCCTTTTTCCACGTGTTAATATACCACAGTATAGTTAAAAAATCAAGAAAAAAAGGTAAGAGAATACACTCTTACCCTAATTTACTTTATCCTTTGATTAGATACAACAACTTCTAACATTTCATTATTGTATCTTGAATATATTAATCCAATATAAATATCATTTTCTGTATCTAGATATCTTGAAATTTTTCTATAATTATTTTCTTCTGGTTTATATAGCTCTTCTTTATGATTACTTCCTAGAGTTTTCCAAATTTCATTTACTTTTTTTATTTTAGTCGCATTTTCATCTTGTCCAACAAATAAATCAATTTCTTTAAAATCTGCTACAATATATATGATATCTCCTTCGTCGTCTGTTTTAATACTTAATTCTTCATAATTGTAGTTACAATCATCCACTACTATTTCTGTTTGTGTATATTTAGATAAATCTATATCGTTTATATTCATACCTAATTTTATATCATCTACACTAACAGCAGATAAGTCTGTCTTTTTTACTGCAAAATCACTATCATAAAAATAATATTTTGTTCCCAAAATAGTTGCAACAAAAAGTACAACTAATATGCCTAAATATATAAGTGCTTTTAAGAAACCATTCATTTTTTTCTTTTTCATATATATCCCATTCCTTGACACATAAATTATATCTCATGAAAAATCTTTTAGCAATATTTTTAGTGTACATTTTTTAACATTTTAGTATGATCCTATAATTCTAAATTCATCGCAAAAATCTTTAATCATTGAAAAAGCTTTTTCCACTCTTTCTTCTTTTTCATCTCCATCTATATCTACAAAGAACATATAGTCTCCAAGCTTAGTTTTAGCAGGTCTTGACTCAATTTTTGTAAGGTTTATATCTGCAAGAGAAAATAATCCTAAAATCTTATATAATGCACCCGGTTCATCCTTTGTAGAAAATATTAAAGATGTTTTTTTAGTTTCTCTTTTATTCTTTTCTTTAGATAATACAATAAACTTAGTTTGATTTTTCTTTATTTCTTGTATTTTATCACTTATAACTTCTAAATTATATATATCTTTACATGCTATATTACAAATACAGGCTGTCCCACTTTCTTTTGCAGCAAGTTTTGCTGCATATGATGTACTAGAAACAGGTATTGTTTCAACACTATCATAATTTTCTAGTAAATATTTTTTGCATTGTGCTAAAGCTTGTGGATGTGAATATATTCTAGCTATTTGACAGTCTTTTTGTTTAGACATTAATATATGGTTAATATCTACTATTACCTCATCTATTATATAAATATCTTTATACTCTAAAATAGCATCCATTGTATCTAAAACACTTCCATATATAGCATTTTCTATTGGTACTATACATTTATTTATCTCATTATTTTCTAATGCTTTAATAACATTTGTAATTGTATCATATTCTATTATCTCATCTTTTTCTGCTTTATATTTTAATGTTGCTCCATGTGAATATGAACCATTTGGTCCTAAATATCCTATACTCATTTATACCACCTCACTAAATACTTTAAGAAATTCTTCCATATCTTGTAATGTTCCAATGCTCACTCTAATCCAGTTATCCATAAGTGGAAATCCATCTCTTACTATAAAACCTTTTTTCATTAGTTTTAATACTGCCTCTTTAGAAGCACCATTTACATTAATCATGATAAAGTTTGCTTGTGTTTTTATATATTCAATATTTAATTTATCTAATCTTTCATATATATAATCTATTGTTTTATGTATTAACCCAACAGAATCTTTCATATATGTTTCATCGTCTAAAGCTATACATGCACATTTTTGAGCTATAGTTGAAGCATTAAAAGGAACTCTTACTTTTTCAAGATTTGTAATTATTTCCTCTGCTGCAACTATATATCCAATTCTTAATGCTGCAAGTGCATAAGCTTTAGAAAATGTTCTAAGTACACATACATTTCTAAACTCATTCATCAGTTCAATACCTGATACATAATTTTCATTTCTTACAAATTCAAAGTATGCTTCATCTATTACTACTAAAACATTATTTGGAACTTTTGATACAAAATCATATACTTCATCTTTAGTAACAACTGTACCCAAAGGATTATTTGGATTAGTTATATATACAATCTTAGTTTTCTCATCTATTAAATCTAATATTTCATTTAAATTAAAACTATAATTTTCATTATATTTTATAGTTCTAATTTCCGCATCTTGTATTTTAGCTTCAGAAAAATAGCTAGAGAATGATGGTAATTGTGTTACTATATTATCTCCTTTATCTAAAAATGCCCTTGAAATCATTTGTATAATTTCTACAGAACCATTTCCAAAAAGTAATTTTTCTTCATTCACATTTAGCTTATTACTTAATTTACTTCTTAGATTTGACATATAGTTATCTGGATAAACACTAAAATTTATCCCATTTAAATATTCTTTTATATTAGGTGTTGGTCCATATGGATTCTCATTTGATGCAATTTTTACAACTTTATCTAATCCATATTCTTTCTTAATTTCTTCTTCATTTTTTCCGGGCACATAAGGTGCAACATTTACTAAACATTCTCTATAATTCATTTATCTTCCTCCTAAAATTTTAATACCTCTATTTTGCTTATATCTATATTGTATACTTTCTCGTATACACTTTGAACATCTAAGGTTGTAACTTTATTATTCTCAAGTCCAAGCTTTTTAATCATTAGATTTACACTTTCTTCATCTTTTCCTTCTATTTCGACATAAGTTGGAATAAGTGGCCAAGAATCTATATCTATTTCAACACCATCAAGAATATATTGTGTTCTTTTATTTTCTTGATAGCCTTTACTTTTTACTCCGATTTTTTCAAGAAGTTCGTTAGTTTTCTCAAAATCTGAAACTACAACTTCTAGTTCTTTTGTACCATCAATACTATCTTTTTCTACACTTTTATATGTAAGTGTTGTCTCTTTACCATTAGTTCTAAGTCTTAACCATTTTCCATCTACTTTAGGTATAGTATTATATACGTATCTTCTTTGTGAATATTCACCTTTAAATGCAGCATTTAAACTCTCAAGTTTTGCTACTAGCTCCTCTTTATTAATTTCTAAAACTCTAACTTCATATTCGATATTCATAACAAACTCCTCCCTTTAAACTTTAGATATAATATCATAAAAATTGCTAATATACAATAACCTGACCAATCAGTCGGTTGACTTTAAAAATTCTTTAAAATATAATGTAGATATAAATATTTATGAGGTGATTTTTGTGAAAAACGACGTAATTTTATATCCAAACGCAAAAAAATTGAATACGTTTAGAGAATTTGTTGAAGATACTGCTAAAAAGTATCCAACAAAAAATGCTTTTATTATTAAAGAAAAAATAGAAGCAAATCCAAAATACCAATACATCACATATACAGATTTAAAAAATGATGTAGATGCATTCGGTCAAGGTTTAATTAATTTAGGTCTAAAAGGAAAAAGAATAGCTATAATTGGTAAAAATTCATATGAATGGGCTCTTACATATGTAACTGTTCTCTCTTCTGTTGGAATATCTGTTCCACTAGATAAAGGACTTCAAGCTCAAGAAATTGAATCTTTACTTATTCGTGGTAAAGCTGACTGTATTGTTTTTGACGATGCATACATTGATGTTATTACAGATATAAAAAATAAAAATACAACTGTACTTACAAATTACATTTGTATGAAGAAAAATGATGCTGGCTACATGACTATGAAAGATGTAATAGAAATCGGTAAAAAAGATTTAGAAGCTGGTAAAAAAGATGTATTTAATTATGATGGTGACCCTAAAGCTTTAAGTGTCATACTATTTACATCTGGTACAACTTCAATATCTAAAGCTGTTATGCTATCTCAAGATAACATACTTTCAAATATCTATTCATTAGATTGTATGATAGAGTTTTATGATAATGATGTGTCACTTGCATTCTTACCTTTCCATCATACATTTGGTTCTACCGCACAATTATTCTTCTTACATAACGGTGTATGTACAACATTCTGTGATGGTTTAAAATATGTTCAAAAGAACCTACAAGAATATAAAGTATCTGTATTTGTTTGTGTACCTCAAATACTTGAAGCAATGTACAAAAAAATACAAGTTGAAGTAAAAAAACAAGGTAAAGAAAAAACAGTTGCATTCGGTAGAAAACTAGTTAATGTATTATTAAAAGTAGGAATAGATATTCGTAGAAAACTATTTAAAGAAATTTTAGATAAACTGGGTGGTGCTATAAGATTTGCAATATGTGGTGCTGCCGCTCTTGATCCAGAAGTTGCAAAAGGACTTAGAGATTTTGGTATAACTACACTTCAAGGTTATGGTCTTACAGAAACTGCTCCTGTTCTATCAGCTGAGAATGAAAAAAATATAGATCCAGGTACAGTTGGTGTTCCACTACACGATATAGAAATTGAAATAGATAATCCAGATGAAAATGGTGTTGGTGAAATAAAAGCTAAAGGACCAAATGTAATGCTTGGATACTATGAAAATGAAGAAGCTACTAATGAAGTTTTAAAAGATGGATGGTTCTATACAGGAGACCTTGGATACTTCAATAAAAATAACAATCTTGTTATTAATGGTAGAAAGAAAACTATGATAGTTCTAAAAAATGGTAAAAAAATATTCCCTGAAGAACTTGAAATACTTGTTAATACTCTACCTTATGTTGCAGAATCTATGGTGTTCGGGTATCCTAAAGATGATGATGTTGTAGTTTCAGTTGAAATCCAATATAACAAAGAATATGTAAAAAATAATATGAATGATATTTCCGAAAAAGAATTATATGATATAGCTTGGAGTGACATCAAAAAAATAAATCAAACACTTCCAACATATAAATATATCAAAAAATTATTCTTAACAGATGAAGAAATGATTAAAACAACAACCGCTAAAATCAAAAGATTTAAAGAAATAGAAAAAATTCTTGAAAACGAAAAAAAAGCAAATAACAAATAATTAAAATAACTTCTTAAAAAAGCTTGGGAAATCCCAAGCTTTTTTTATTAATCATTTACTAAAAATTGTTCAAGTGAATTAATCATTATATCTGTATATCTTTCAGTTACTTTATTAATTAACTTTATACTTACAACTAGTTCTTTTCTTGCAACTACTTCTACTCTATATTTATCATTTACATTATATAAATAAACTGTATAATTCCCATCTTGTCTTGTACTATCCAATTTATATTCCTCAAAATCTTTGACTTTTATTAAAGCTCCTTCTGAAATTCTTGCCTCTATTTCATTTATATTTTCCATAGTCAAAGTATTATCTACATATTTATTATTTTTTAAAGCTATATTTAATGTAACTATTACTACAACTACAAAAACAACAAGTATTCCTATTATTATTAAATTATTCTTCTTCATTACAAAGTCTCCTATCTATATACTCATTTACAAAGTTATATATCTTTCTAGACATTGGTGTATCTTGCATTTTCTCAAACATCTTTTTTGTATAATCATTTTCTTTTATTAATTTCAAAGTAGTTCTAAAATTAATATCTGATGTTATATAACCAAGGGCCACAATTTGGCTTTCAAGTATAGTAGTTAAATCATATTTGTATACAGATTTTTTATTTAATATACTTTCATATACTCTATCCGATATAATAGGAGCATCTGATTTATTTTTAAAATATACTGAATCTTTACTTTCAGCTACAGATATAGATCTAAATCCGTCTAACTTATCTGCATCTCTTAAAAGTGCAGCATATAAATACATTTTCTTATCTTTAAGTCTTGGCAAATCTTGTAAATTATGCATTAAAATAGCATCCACAACATATGGTCTATCTTCATAGTCTATAATATTAAGTATTCCTTCATCTTCTAGAACTTTAATTGTAAGTTTTGCATGATTTTGAGATTTTGCATCATTGAACGTCTCATATTTATCATATTGATAGAATCTACCTATATCATGAAATAGTCCTATAAACTCTACAATAAACATATCTACTTTTAAATTTTCAGCTTTAGCAATTTCTAAAATATTATCTCTTACATGATATGAATGTATTTTTTTGTTACTAAAATTTAGTTTTCTTCCTTCATCTATATCTTCTTTATTTATATATCTATTTGTATATTCTTCAAATATCTCTTCAAATTTTTTAAAATCTTTCATTCTACTTTTCTCCATTTGCAACTTCGTGTAACATTTCCAACTCTTTCAATTGGTCAACTCTTAAATCATAATTATCTTCTGATACTTCTGTTATATAGTTACATTCTGTCATATTATATTTTTTCATAAGATCAAAATCATATTTTAAATCTTCAATATTTCTATGTCCTCTTCCATGTGTTTTCTTTAAAATATATCCATCATTATCTACTGTGTAAGAAAAATGTACTTGATAAATATACTTTTTGCATAGTTCAGGATTTAAATATGTAGCTGCATATTCTTCTATATTGGATTTTCTAATATTATTTCTGCAATACATATGACAAATATCAAAACAAACTTTTAAATTTGGATGATCTAAATACTCTGCAATTTGAAATACTGTACATTCTTTTTCATCAAACATATATAAATTTTCAAGTAAAAATATAACATTTTCCCCTTCTATTATTTTTAATAATTCTCTTAACTTTCCTAAAGTTAATTCTTTATGTTTTTCGAATCTCCATTGTGTATGATAAAGTAAATTAATTCTAATTCCATATTTTTGAGTAAGTTTAACTATTAATCTTAATTGTTTTTCAAGAATAGTTGCATCTTTAAATAATATAAGTTCTAAGTCATAATCACATAGAGGTGGATGTATTGTTACTTCTTTTATATCCTGTACTCTTTTAATTAATTCATCTATTACGCTCTCTATTTCAAATTCAGCTATTATTCCATTTTCATCAAAAAATTGTAGCTCAATACCTTTACTTTTCTCAACGTATGGCATTAATTTATCTAATCCCTCAAAGTTTCTACTTGTTTTTGGATAAATTTTCATATTATCTTCTCTCCTTTTTCTCTGTTTTTCATTATATATTAAATATATTTTTATTTCAAGAAAAAACATCTACTAAAAAGTAGATGTTCTTAAATACTAAATATCTTCTGCAAGTACAATTTCATTTGTTGCTAATGTCTTTTGAACATCGATTATTCTTTGGTTAGATGAACCTTTAAATCTTAAGTTTAAATCTCTTAAATCTTCATCATATTTACCATCAACAACGATATCAAAATTAGAAACAAGTTCTTTAGTTTCAGGCCATTTTTCAAACATATCGCCCATAACTTCATCATCAAATTTATATCCAGTATAGCACCAAATAGTTTTATCTGGAAATCTTTCTTTTACTTTTTTAACTAAAGGTAATAGTCCCTTTTGGTTAACATACTCAAGTGGTTCTCCACCAAGTAAGCTAAGTCCTTGGATATATCCTTTATCTAAAGCTTGCATTATTTTTTCTTCTGTCTCTTCTGTAAAAGTCTCTCCAAAATTAAAGTCCCAAGCATCTGAATTAAAGCACCCTTTACAATGATGATGACAACCACTTACAAAAAGTGATACTCTTACTCCTGTTCCATTTGCCACATCGCATTTTTTTATACTTGCATATCTCATATATTTTCCCTCCAGTTTTTTATTATAAGTGTAATACTCTAGATTTTATTTCTTTAGTTTTTCCTTCGTTCCAGAAGTTTTCTCCTAAATATCCACAAGTACGTCTTGTAACGTTCATTTTGTTGTGGTCTTTATTTCCACATTGTGGACATTCCCATTCATTATTATCATTTATTACGATTTCACCATCGTATCCACATTCATGACAGTAATCTGATTTTGTATTAAATTCAGCATATTGAATGTTATCATAAATGAATTTTACAACTTCTTCTAAAGCTTTTAAGTTATTTCTCATATTTGGTATTTCAATATATGAAATAGCTCCACCAGAAGAAATATTTTGGAATTCACTTTCAAATGATAATTTATCAAAAGCTGCTATATCTTCTCTAACATCAACATGGTAAGAATTTGTATAATATCCTTTATCTGTAACATCAGCAACTGTTCCGAATTTTTGTTTATCGATTCTTGCAAATCTATAGCATAAGCTTTCTGCTGGTGTTCCATAAAGTGCAAATCCAAGTCCTGTTTTTTCTTTCCATTTATCTGTAGTTTCTCTTAATTTTCTCATTACTCTTATTGCAAAATCATGTCCTTCTTTAGTTGTATGAGAAACACCTTTCATTAATTTTGTAGTTTCGTATATTCCGATATATCCTAAAGATAATGTAGAATATCCACCTTTAAGTAATTTATCTATTTTCTCACCTTTTTGAAGTCTTGCAATAGCTCCATATTGCCAGTGTATTGGAGATATATCTGAAGCAGTTCCAAGTAATGAATAATGTCTGCACATTAATGCTTCATAGCATATTTCAAGTCTTTCATTTAATAATGACCAGAATTTTTCTTCGTCACCATCAGCAATAAGTGCAATTTGTGGTAAATTAAGGCTTACAACACCTTGGTTGAATCTTCCTTCCCATTTATAGTTTCCATTTTCATCTTTCCATGGAGATAAGAAACTTCTGCATCCCATTGGACTAAACACACAGTCTTTGTAATTTTCTTTCATTTTCTTAGCTGAAATGTAGTCTGGATACATTCTCTTTGCAGAGCATTTAACTGCAAGTCTAGTTAAATAATCATACTCTCCACCTTTTAAGCAGTTGTGTTCATCTAAAACATAAACAAGTTTTGGGAAAGCTGGTGTAACAAATACACCTTTTTCATTTTTGATTCCTTTATATCTTTGTTTTAAAACTTCTTCTATAATTAAAGCATTTTCTTTTATATAAGGGTCATTTTCTTCTAAGTGTAGGAATAATGTAACAAAAGGAGATTGACCATTTGTAGTCATTAATGTATTAATTTGATATTGGATTGTTTGAACACCAGATGCAAGTTCAGATTTAAGTCTCATTTGTACTATTTCTTCAATCATGTCATCTGATAATTTACCGTCATATTGTTCTCTTAACTCTTTCTCAAATTTATCATGACTTTTTCTTAGATATTTTCCTAAGTGTATTAAATCAACTGATTGTCCGCCATATTGGTTTGATGCAACAGCAGCTATAATTTGAGTCGTAACAGTACATGCAACTTGGAAGCTTTTTGGGCTTTCAATCATTTTTCCGTTCATAACTGTACCATTATCTAGCATATCTGATATATTGATTAAGCAACAATTGAATATTGGTTGAATAAAATAATCTGCATCATGAAAGTGTAATATACCTTCATCATGTGCTTTACTTATTTTTTCTGGTAATAACATTCTCTTTGTTAAGTCTCTTGAAACTTCACCTGCGATATAGTCTCTTTGAGTTGAAGCAAGCATAGTATTTTTATTTGAATTTTCTTCTGCAAGCTCTTTATTTTCATTTCTAATAAGTCCAAGTATAGACTCATCTGTTGTATTTTGTTTTCTAACTAAAGCTCTTGTATATCTATATACGATATATTTTTTAGCTAGTTCATATTTTTGAAGTTCCATTAATTTTTCTTCAATGATGTCTTGAATATCTTCAACAAGAATTCTTTTCTTATCTAATTCTTCGATATATTCGATGATCATTTTTATATCTTCTTTAGTAGCTCTTTCTTTAGCTTTTACCTCTCCATTTGCTTTTTGTATAGCAACAGCTATTTTCTCTCTGTCATAATCTACAACTCTTCCATCTCTTTTTATTACTTTCATTACAAATTCCTCCCTCTTGTTTTTAAATCCACCTATATTATACAACTCAAAAAAATAAAATCTGTTGCATTTGCAACAAAACTAAAAAATATTTTTTTGTCAAATCTTGTAAGTCAGTATTTTCAAGCATTTGACAATTTATATCATTTTTATTACAAAAATGTAGTATTTATTTTTTCAAAATTTTATAGTATAATATAGAAAATTCGAGGTGATTCACTTGTATAGCGATTTTAACATTGCTGAGTTTACACAACAATTACAAAATTGTTGTTCAAGAGCTCAAACAAAAAAATTTGAAAAGAACGAAATAATAACGACATATATAAAAAATAGGAATCAAATATGTATTTTAAAAAATGGTTCTGCAGATTTAGTTAGATATGATGTTAATGGTAATAAAACAATAGTTGAAACTTTAAAGGAAAATGACGTTTTTGGCGAAATATTCTTCCCGGTTAAAACAAATAATGAGCTTTTTGTTGTAGCTAAAGAAGAAGTTGAAATTGTATATTTTATATATGATGAAATTTCATATAAATGTACTAGAACTTGTAAATTCCATGAAACGTTAAATTCTAGTCTTTTAAAGTTAGTATTAAATAAAACAATTAGTCAAAATATTAGAATTGAACTATTAACTAAAAGAAGTATTAGAGAAAAATTGCAATCATATTTCTCTACTTTAAATGTTAGTGGTATGAATAGAACATTTAAAATACCTCTTTCTTATACTGATCTTGCAGATTACTTAAGTGTAGATAGAAGTGCAATGATGAGAGAATTAAAATCTTTACAAGAAGAAG
Source organism: Clostridia bacterium (assembly GCA_017626395.1). Classification (GTDB taxonomy): domain Bacteria; phylum Bacillota; class Clostridia; order TANB77; family CAG-465; genus CAG-465. The sequence continues at coordinate 19,543 of JAGAIU010000077.1, forward strand.
GGTTTATCGAAAGAAACGGAAGTAAGATTACATTAAGATATTAAAAAGCACACAAACAAAAATATGTTTATGTGCTTTTATTTTTTCTATTTTATTCTTTTACATAGAATGGTTCAAAATTTTCTATTGCTTTTTGTCCAAATTCAGTATTAAGCGGAGCTAAATTAAGTGGCATACCATTTAAGAAAGGTATCGCTGCACTTGCTATTGTATTAAAATGCTCTTTTTCATTTCCATCAGCATCTATTAATACTAAATAGCTCATTGCTTCATCTTTTACCATAAGTTGTAAATATGCTTTTTTGATAGTTCCAATATTAGCAAATACATCTTTTAGTTTCTCTACTAATTCTGTTGGGTAGTTTTTAGGAATACCAAGTTCTACTTGTGTATCTTTTTCAACTACACTTTCTCTTGTGATACTTGCTTTAATTTCTTTTATCATTTCTTTTGTAAATACTAAATTACAACCTTTTGGATCTATAATAAATCCATCCAGAGTTTCGTTATTAGTAGCAATCATAGCATAATCTTCAAAAGTATATATTAGTGATTGTTGTATTTTATTCTTTTGCCATTTATGTACTTCTTCATCGCTAGTAAATGCGATTAAGTAATTTTTTCCATCAGTTGTTTTTATAATAGAAAATTGTATTTTTGTGTCTTTATTAATATCTATTCTTCCACCACCTTTAGGTGCAGATTCTAGTATTACTGGACACATAAATTTTGCTTTTAAAACTTCAGTTATTACTTTATTTTGTGCCTCTAAAGTTTTTTCTTCTTTCATTACATTTATTGAATTTATAAGTTCTTTGTTGTTTATATCCATCATCTTCCTCCTAACAGCTATATGATACCATAAATAAATATAAAAATCTATACTTTCAATTTATTTAGCATCTTTTTATATCTCAGGAGTAAATTCAACATATATTTCATCAAATTCTTTCTTTAAGCTTTTTTCTACTTCTTTTTTAGCTTGTTTTAATTCTTTAAGGTTAATATTTGAACTTTCACATTTAATATATAACTCTATCCATATTTTTCTACCTGTTTTTACCACATCATAGAATGTAACATCATATGGATATTTTTCTATTTTTCTATTAACTATCTCTTTAATTTCATCTACTGTTTCTTTTTCTGGTGCAAATAAGAATAAGCTTTTGAAAGCATCTATTACCATCATAATTGGTTCTTTTAATAATGCAACAGATATTATAATTGCAAATGTAGAGTCTATGTATGGAACTATAAATGATAATTTGGTAAAGCTTAAAATATATTGTAATAAGAAAGCTATAAACATACCAAGTGTAGTATATATATCTATTTTCCATACAACTAAATCCGATTCAATTACTGGTGTATCAATTTTCTTACTTTTACGTTTTAAATATATATATGCACAAATACAGAATATTTCAAGTGCAATATTAAATATTAAGATATTAGATAAATCTAATTGACTACCACCATTTAATAATATTTCTATGTTATCTTTTATTAAAAAGATTGTAATTACACTTACAGATATTCCTTTAATAATTACAAATAACGATTCAATTTGTGAATATCCATAAGGTCTTTTTTCTGTTACAGGCTTATATATTAAAGGTAATAAAAATGATATTATTACTATAATCATTAAGTCTGCCATTCCGAACACACAGTCTGTAAGTAAAGTTTGTGATTTACTTAAAACAGCTGCTGCTATCTCTATAAAAAGATAAATTGCGCTGAAAAGTACCGAGAGCTTTAATATGCTCCCTTCTTTTTTTAATTTTTCTTTCATTTTAACATCTCCTACTTTCAATTTGTCTTCCAAATATGCAACAAAAAAAGAATACAAGAATGTATTTTTTTATTTTCACACTCAATCTTGTATCCTCTGTCCTTTTGCCAGTTGGTTGTATCCTCGTAGGCGACGTTTTACACGTTCTCTCCAAAGTATCGTCAAAATAACCTTCCTTTTGCCTGATAGTTTCAATTTTTAGTAGACTTACCTAAAAATCTTGCTTCTTCGGCTCTACACTTAAGTAGTCTCTAGGGTTTTCATCATCCGAACATATTTGCTTACGTAGTATATTATACTATAAAAACTTCACCTTGTCAAATTATTATGTAATCTCGTTAAACATTTTTATTAATATGCTGTAATATTTCTTTAAAATATTTATAATGTGTTTTTTTATATTTTTGTGCAGAATAAAAGGCTTCTACATCGTTTTTTGTCATCCAATTTACTTCAGTTAGTTCTTCTTTTTGAATATATAATTTTTCGATATTTACATCTTTTTCTAAATAATATATATCTACAAATTTATCTTTTCTTTTCATGGTAGTTATAAGTTCTAGTTCTTCTTTTCTAACGTTAAGGCCTAATTCTTCTTTTATTTCAGTGACCATTCCGTCAATACTTGTTTGACCACTTATTGGATGACCAGAAGTTGTTGCCCATTTTCCACCTTTATCTTTACTTCTTTTTTGCATTAACCATTTACCAGTTTTTTTAGAGTAAATAAATACTACAACTGTAACATAGTTTAAATTTTTGGGAACACAACTATCGCTAAGTATTTTCTTTCCTACTGCTTTTCTATTATTATCATATAGATCTCTATATTCGACAAAGTTTCTTATATAATATTTATATGCATTATATATATGAGTTATTGCAAAAATTATACTAAAAATTATTAATACTATATTTCTTCCCCATATACCAGCAAAGATTATTCCAAATGCAGGTAATATTGCCATTGGTACTCTTACATACATAAATGGTGCATATAGTAGTTTATGTGCTCTACCATTTACAACATAACGTATAAATAATTCATAATATAGTATAAAGAAGAATAGCATTATACCAAACCATAAATCTGCTTTTACTATATCAAAAGAATTTTTACTTGCACATAATATAATTAATACTCCTATTCTTGATATATTTTCAATAATACCAAATATTCTCTCAAGTTTAGTTATCTCTTTTTTATTATCTTTAACTTTAAATTTAGGTTTAAATATTGTTACAAGCAATATACTTGGTAACATTAATATTATAGCTATTATAACACCAAAATATGGTGAACTTACTTCATTATAAAAACCGAATGTATTCATTCTATCATCTCCTATGATGTGTATTATATCATTAAGATTAAAAAATAGCAAAAAAATAAGTAGTAGAATAATTTTCTACTACTTTAAAAGTTCTTTTAAAAACTCTGCACATCTTTTAGATGCTATTGTTATATATTCGTCAAAGTCTATATTGTTATTTCCATTAGGACTATCTGATATACTTCTTATTACTATAAAAGGTACATTGTCTAGCATACAAATTTGTCCTATTGCAGCACCTTCCATTTCAACACATAAAGCACCAAATTCTTTTTGAATTTCATTTGCCATATTTCTGTCTGTACAGAATATATCTCCTGATGCAATTGTTCCAATTAGAACTTTATAACTATTATTTTGATCTATATTTTCCATTGCCTCTTTACACTTTTTAACAAGTTTTTCATTTGAGAATACATACTTACCCACACCTGTGATAAAACCTTTTTCACGGCCAAATGCAGTGATATCAAAGTCATGTTGTGCAAGTTTTTCTCCAATTACAACATCTGTTACATTTAAAGATGTATCTACTCCACCTGCTGTACCAATATTTACCACATATTCAATATCATAATTATCTATTAAAATTTGTGTTGTTCTTGCAGCATTTACTTTACCAATACCACATTCTACTAATACGCATTCTTTTCCTGAAATATTTCCTTCAAAAAAGTGTAAATTGTATACTACATTTTCAGTAATATCACTCATTACATTTTTTATTTGCTGCATTTCTTCATTCATAGCAGCTATTATACCAATTTTACTCATAATTATTCTCCTTTAAACTCTATACAAGAGCCAATTTCATATCCTTTAAGTAATTCTCTAGCATTAAGATCTACAAGTTCAATTAAAGAACAAATCTTAACTACTTGTCCACCAAGTCTTTCAACAAGTTTAATAATAGCTTGAAGTGTACCACCAGTTGCCACTAAATCATCTATTATTACTACCTTTTGACCAGGTCTTATTGCATCTTTGTGTATTTCAAGTGTTGCACTACCATATTCTAAATCATAATCTTCACTTATTGTCTCAGCTGGTAATTTACCTTTCTTTCTTACTGGAACAAAAGCTTTATTCATGTTGTATGCTAGTGGCATACCAAAGATAAATCCTCTAGATTCTGGTGCAACAATTACATCAAACTCTGTATTTTCAAGTAACTTTTGCATACTATCTATTGCAAGTTTTAGTCCATCCGCATCAGATAACACCGTTGTAACATCTCTGTAAATTATACCTTTCTTAGGGAAATCATTAATATTCCTTACATATTCTTCTAAACTTTTCATAAGATATTACCTCCTATCATTATTTTACGTGGAAATTATACCACAGTAAATACTAAAATTCAACATAATAAATTTCCACCAGCCTAGCTGGTGGTTTTTCCTTTTCGGCTAAAAGCCTATACTACTGGCCTCCACTAAAGTGGCCTTTTGCGACTGACATTTGCAATTGTCACTCGCTACCCTTTAAAAGGGTCTATTTGTTCTATTGTTAATTGATCACTCATTTGATCTTCTTTTAATTGATTTGCTATATATTCTTTTATCTTCTTTGTATTCTTTCCTACTGTATCTACATAGTAACCTCTACACCAAAATTCTCTATTTCTATATTTATATCTCATATTTCCCCACTTGCTGTATATCATTATGCTACTTTTTCCTTTCAAAAAGCCCATTACACTTGCTATACTATATTTTGGTGGTACTTCTATTAGCATATGTACATGATCTGCACATACCTCTGCTTCTATTATTGTTATTCCTTTCCACTCACATAATTGTCTTAGTATTTGTCCTATTTCTAATCTTTTCTCATCATAGAATACTTTTCTTCTATACTTTGGTGCAAATACTACATGATACTTGCAATTCCAACTTGTGTGTGCTAAACTTTGTATATCGTTAATTTTGATTTCTTTCATTATTAATGATTCCCCTTTCATGTTATAATTTTTCGCTTCCTGTCAGTCGCAAAAACATTATACATGACGGGGCTTTTTTTGTCTACTCATCGCTGAAAGCTTTACGGAACCCCCAGACTATCTGGGGGTTTTCTAAATACAAAAAAATAACTTCAATTGAAGTTATTTACCTTTACTTTATTTTTTTATAATTCCTCTAATTATTGTATCTGCACATTGTTTTGCAACAATATTAACATCCATTTCTCCATTACTTTTATACTTTAGCATAACTCCTGAACATATAATTCCGAATATTTCAAAGGCAGTAGTTCTAATATCACAATCTATTATCTCATCGTTTTTTTGTGCAACTTCTAATACATTTTCGATTATATTTACACATTCATATACACATTCTCTACACTTTTTATTTCTCTTTTCATTTCCACAAACTTCGTTCATAATTAAACTAATTAGATTTTCATATCTAGCTACTACTTTCATCTCTACTAGAATAATAGCATAAATCTTTTCTTCTATTGTATTAGCTTTTTTTATTTTTAATTCCATACTATGTTCTAGTAATTTTAATCCGTCTACCATTAAATAATGTAGTATTTCTTCTTTACTTGTAAAATGATAATATAATGTACCTTTGGCAATTCCAACTACAGAAGTTATTTCTTCAATACTTGTAGCATCATACCCTTTTTTAGCAAATAAATCCATTGAGATTTCAAATATTCTTCTTTTTGTTCTGTTCATATTTTTTCCTCAGCTTTCTGCTTACAAATTATACTATAAAATATATAAAAATAAAAGAAAAAACTTTTTTTATTTAAATTATTGCTTATATTTTTTTACTATGATATAATTTTTTTATGAGGTGGTTGTATATGAGAAAAAGGAATATACTACTAATTATTTTTATAGTAACAATATTGCTTATTGTTATAAGTGTTATAAATCTTTCTATAAAAAATAGTAAACTTAAATTTATGTCTGACGACTCAAGACAAATAGAACTTGCAAAAGAATTATATCCTGAATTTATTTTAAAAAATAGTAATGACGGAAATGCTAATATAACTGGTGATCTTTCAGTTTATAGAAATTTTATAAACTACACCATATTTACAGCTTCTGATAAGACAAGAGTTGATGAGATTTTTACTACTTTTAGTTCTAGTGAAGAAAACAGGAATTATACAATAAGTGCTAAATTTGATATAGATAAATTAGTTTTAACTCTAACTTTAAGTAATGATGATTTAATAGATTATAATACCTATAGCTATAAACTAGATATAGATAAAAAGAACAACAAAATAACATACAAAAAATTAGATCAAGAAGAACATGTAATTGAATAAAAAATTAAGAAGTAAACTTTTTTAGTTTACTTCTTTTTTCTATATAGTACTAATATTCTTCTATTGTTATCTCTTACTAAAGCATATTCTCTTTTATTTTTAGCATTAATTCTAACCTTACTTACAATTCTGTTATACTCAAAGGGCTTATCATGTACCATAGTAGTTTCTGGATCATCATCAAAGTCATCTTCTGGTACATAGTATGAATCAAAAATATATGCTTTTTTCTCATCCATTTTTGTACATAATACATAATGCTCATTTGTGTCCCAAACTCTAAGTATCGCTACTCCACCTTTTTTCATACAATATTCCAATTGGTTATTATATATATCTGCTTCATTATCTTTAAGTACTTCTGCTCTTAAATCTAAGCCTAAATTTTGAGCATTATCATTTATCCAATTTCCTATAAATTCAATCATCAAAGATGAAGTACCTCTTTTTCCAACTTCTCCATTTTTATCTATAGTATCCATAGAAAATTGATTTATGTATTTTAAAATTACTGGTGGTATTTCTCCACGAGTATATAAATATCTTATTGCATTTTGTAAACAAACTGTTCCACAATCATACTCTGAAAGTTGATATGCAAGTGGAGTTTTCATACTTAAATATTCTAATTCTGTATATGGCATATATAATACCTCCTTATCTTTCGTTTTGTTCTTCTCTTTTCTTAGCTTCTATATTTTTTAATCTAATTTCTTCTATATCTATTATTTTTTGTAACTCTAAAGCATCAGAATCAAATATAGCAAGATTTGTAACTTGGAAACTTCTATTATATCGAAATCTTCTTCTTTTATCTGCTTCTTCACAAATATTCATTTCCGCATCACCAGATATATATAGTCCACTAAAAAATCTTACATATCCTTGAACTAGCGCTTCTGTTATAGCCTCATCGTTATATCGCATATCCCATTTATTTCTTTCAGTAGTAATTGCTCTAGGTATTTTATTTATTATATAAGTTTTAAAATCTTCGAAGCTATCTTTATATCTTTCAAAATCTCTATACACTTGCTCTAAATGTGATTTAACTCTATCATAGCATTGCTCAGATGTTTCCCCTTCATTTAGCATAACTCCACATCTTAAATATGAATCTCTTGTTTTAGGTTCAAGTGTTTTATCATAACGTAACATATCTAAAAAATTTAATTTCTTTTTATAAAATCCAGCTTCTACTCTTCTTTTAACATCTAGATAAGCTTTATACTTATCTTCCTCTGATACTCTACAAATACTATATGGATCAAAAATATATAATTTAATTTCATTTTTTAATATATCATGTTCAATTGTATCAACACTATAAATAGTAGCAAAAATATCTTCAAGTGTTATAACATCACTTAAATCTGCAATCTCACAAATAACATGTTTTATATTTGGATTATCTAATCTTTGTCCAACAAGCTTAGCAACAGTTTGTCTAATTACAGAATCTGCTACTTCTGTCTTATTATACATAGTATTTACCATTGCAAGTATATCTTTACATTTAGATGGTCTCATTCTAACTGTTGTATCTTTTAATTTACTATAAACAACATGCTTTACTCCTGGATGATATCTTCCATCATCTAAAACTTCATCACGTGCAGATTTTCCATCATTTAAATCCATTCTTTCATATTCTTGCCATTCAGAATAATACTCTGGCATACTTGATGGCGGTGTGTACCATTTTATATCATCACAAGAAGGTTTTAGTCCACCTCTAACTCTTATTATATCTTCTGCTTCAACATAAGCACTTATATCTATGTCATCTGTTAGTAGTACAAATGTCTCTTCCATATATCATTCACTCCTATAACTTATATTATTAGAATATCAAAAACAAGAATAAATTTCAACAGAAAAAAGAAGATTAGCAAAAACTAATCTTCTTATGCTCTTTTAGTAGAAATTAATTTATAATATCTAGATTTTTTATCATTTAAAATATTTTCAAGTTCGTTAAGTCTCATATCATAATATTCATCTAAAGAATTAAGTTCCTCTTCATCTAGCTTATCTATATATGATATATCTTGTAATGCTTTTTCTTCCATTTTACTTAACTCATCATAACCTATATTTCTTTTTACTTTTCTTTCTATTTTTTCTTCAGTAAGTACAACTGCTGTTCTATTACTTACCTCTTCTTTATCCTGTTTTATCTTAAGAAAACTTTTTAAACTTTTTATTATTTTGGTTATTAAGTTATCTTCAGAAACCACAAGGAGCCCACTATTTTTCCTCATTATATTCACCCTTTTTTAAAAGACTTTTTCACCATTTTCAATGTGCATAAATCTTGAGCTTATTTGTTCAGCTTTAACATCTATACTATTTATTTGATATATTAAATCTCTTATTCTTAATGCTTTTTCTTTTATTACATCTCTTTTTTCTTTTAGTTCATCAAAAACCATACCACTAGCTTGACAATTAAATCTAGCTTCTGCCTCATCTAATATACTAGAAGATAGTTGTTTTAATGATTCACTTAAAGAGCTAACACTTTTCATACCATCTTGTGTAAACTTTTCTGTTAATATGTCAGAGTGTTTAGAAGTGCTATATTCTAAAATATCTTCTTCTATGTCATCTAATGTATTTTGACTATAGCCTCTTTTTAAAAGTAATTCAATAGTGTTTGCTTTATAGCTTTCAAAATAGTTAAATAACATACTTCTAATATTACTCTCTGTATATGCTTTAGTAATACCAGAATTTTCACTTGCACAAACAAAATCTGTATTTTGTTCTAAGCTCTCTAATTTTGATGCTATATTTTCTATACCTAACTCAATTTCATTTTTTGTCATTTCTTCAAGATTACTTTCATTAAAATATGCAATGTTTTGTTCAAGTTTTTTTAATTCTTTTTCCATACTTTGATAAACACTACCATTTTTTTTATCTTCAAAAATGCCATTTTTTTCTAAGATACTTCTACATTTTGCTCTTATTTCACTGATTCTTGAAGTGTCTAAATTTCTTTGTTCTTCAAGATAAAAATCAAGTAATTTATATGATTTATCTGTAATTTTAGTATCTAAATTATATAATTGCATTCACAAACACCTCTTACATTTGAAAGTGTATCATATAGAAAAAAAATATTCAATAGAAAAATGTATTATTTAGTCAAACGAGCAATTTTGTAACAAAAAAATACTATTTCATGATTGAAAATTACTACTAATTCTTTACAGTCATTTTCTTGAATATAAAACACTAACTGAATATATTTTTCTAATTATATTAATAAAAATATGATATGTAAAAGCTTGCATATTCCCCTATCGTTTTACATAAATATATGCTCGATTCAAGAAAAAAAGTGAGTCTAAAAAGACTCACTATCCTATTTTTTTACAATATATTTGATTGTTATCTCTAATACATACATATCCGGATAAACCTTTTCCCCATATAGAGCCATCTATATGTTTTATTATTTCAAGCACATTAAAGTTAGTACTCGCTAAATAATTGCCTGCATCATTTGAATTTTTTTGTCCATCTAATGTTAGTTCGTTTTTAGTTTTTACTCTTCCCCAAATGCTATCTCTAACCTGCATTACATATAATGTTTGATATAACCCTGGTGTATACTCTTGCTTAAATATTTCTCCAAATTTAGGCCTTAATACTCCTGTAAATCCCCCATAATAATTATGCCAAACGAATCTACAATATTGTTTATACTCCCAGTTTTGATCAAATGATTCAAAAGTATTAATGTCACCTTTTCCTGTACATATTCCTATATGTCCTAGCTTGCCATTACTTTCATCTGCTGTCCATACTGCTACATCTCCGAGCTGTGGTACAAATTCTGGAGTATTTACTATTTTAGTAAAATGATTTCTATCATAATCTTCCCATACAAGTTTAGCATACAAAGCACCTCTTGGTTGTACTCCCATTACTTCTTGTTGATATTGATTATATAAATCCATACATTGTCCTCCATATGCACCATCTCTATCTAGCAACTTTCCATTATATTTATTAAAAAAATCTTCAATATACATTGTTTTCACCTCAATAATACATTTTATGATAGATTATTTTAATAGTTACAAAAAAGAAGACTAGATACATCTAATCTTCTTTTTATTTGTTAATTTTTAGAATTTTTTAATGCAACTTTTAACATTGTTATTATACTTGCAAATGCTATTACTATATAGAATACTACATTTATATCTCCTGTTGCAGGTGGTTCTACTGGTTCTTCTTCAACTATTTTTACATAGTTTACATTTATTACTATTTCACCATCTACATATTCTACTGAGATTTCTTTTTCTCCATCTATATAATATCCTTCTTTTTCTGGTAATTCTATTTCGTAAGTTTCTCCTACTACTCCATCACCTTCTAATGTTCCTAGTAAATTTCCATCTTGG
>JAGAIU010000008.1 GCA_017626395.1 Clostridia bacterium
CATCACACAGAGATTCTAGCAGTAGTAGATGGAGAAGTAACCTATGCAGGAGTACAGTCAGGATATGGAAACTGTGTAGAAATCAAGCATATCGTAAATGGGGAAACGATATATAGTTTCTATGCACACTTATCTGAAATTGATGTAACAGTAGGACAAAGCATAAAACAAGGAGAAGTAATAGGAAAAGAGGGAGGAGATCCGGAGACCGACCCAAATCCAGGAAACAGTACAGGACATCATTTACACTTTGAATTAAGAAGTGCATCTGGTTCAGGACATAGCATAGACCCAAATACCTATATTGTGTTTTAGATAAAATAGACAGCCAAATGGCTGTCTATTTTAGTTAAGATATAATAGTAATTAAAAATCGATAGAAAGGATGAAAAAACAAATACTTTAAAGTTAAAAATGATAACTAATTTCAAAAAAATACTTGAAATATTATAAAAAATGTATTACAATGTTATTAAAATATACTAAAAAGTATTAAAAAATAAATACTATTAAATTAAAAATAATAACAAAGGAAAGAAAAAAATGAAAAATTATGAAAGAATATTATCATTAAAACTATTTAATGTTGATGACGTATGCAAATTAACAGGAAATATAAATACAGCGAAAAGCTTGATAAGAAATTTATTAGCAAATGGTTATATCAAAAGAATAAAACATAATTTGTATGCAGTATGTGATATAGAGCATAAAAGCGTAATAGCAGATCAATATATGATAGCATCTAAAATAAAAGAAGATTCCTATATATCATATCATTCAGCATTTGATTATTATGGAGTAAAAAATCAAATGTTTTATACAGTATATGTTTCAAGTAAAAATAAGTTTGAAAATTTTGAATTTGACGGTTATGATTATACATTTATCAATAGTAGATATAATTTTGGAATAGTACAAAAGGAAAAGGTAAGAGTGACAGATAAGGAAAGGACAGTTATAGACTGTATAGATAAAACAGGATTAGCAGGAGGAGATGAAGAGTTACTTCTTTGCTTAGAGCTAATGGGAAAACTAGATGGAGATAAAATACTAGAATATTTAAAACATTATCATTCTAAAAAATTGTATGCAAAAGTTGGATTCATGCTAGAATTATTAAAAGATAGTTTTGGAGTAGATAAAAAAGTGATAGAAGAATGCAAGAAGAATATAAATGATAAAAGGTATTACTTTGATAATGAAACCAAAAGAAACGAAAATAAATGTATAAATAGATGGAATTTAATAGTTCCTAAAATATTTTTAACAAGAGGAGGTACTTTGCATTGGTAGAAACATATAGAGAGTATATACAAGAAGTTTCAGATAGAACGGGATTTATTACTTCTACTTTAGAAAAAGTAGAAAGATTAATCAATATTTTAGATTGGATAAATCATCATGAAACTTTAAGTAAAATGTTAGTTTTAAAAGGTGGAACAGCTATCAATACAGCAATATTCAATTTTCCAAGACTCTCCGTTGATATAGATTTGGATTTAGCATACAACTTTAAAAAAGTTGAAATGCCAGAAATAAGACAATATATAACAGAAAATTTATATAAATATTTAAAAGCGAATGGATACAAAATAGATGATAGGAAATCTAAAAATGTATATGCATTGAATTCTATTGTTGCAGAATATACAGATATAAAAGGAAATTCCGATAACATTAAAATAGAGATAAATTATATGAATAGAGTACATATATTAGAAACAAGACAATTAGAGGTAAGCACAGATGTTTTTAAGGACAAACATTTAAAAATTCATTGTGTAAATCCAATAGAAATATATGCAGCAAAGTTTTGTGCATTATTAAGTAGAACTACAGCAAGAGATTTATTTGATGTTTATACCTTGAGTAAATATAATTTGTTTGATGAAACAGAAAAACAATTATTAAGACAATGTTTTATATTAGAATATGTAGCAATTAACCATTACAAACTGGAAAATATGAAAATAGAAAAAATAGAAAAATTGGATCAGCAAGACATAAAAATAAGGTTGTTACCAACATTAAAAGACAGAAATCCTAAAAAGAGTAATGTAGATATGATGAAGGAAATGGTAAGAAAATATTTGAGCGATATTTTGGTAATAGATGACAAAGCACAAGAATTTTATCATAAATTCAACCAGGGAATTTATGAGCCTGAACTAATATTTGATGATAATGAGATTATAGAAAGAATAAAAGAACATCCGATGATAATGTGGAAGCTAAATAAGAATTAGGCAAAAACGAGCTCTCCGTATGATACAGTGGATTTTTCATTAAAAATGTAATACAAAAACAAATAAAATGTCAAAAAAAGCACTTTTTCAAGAAAGTGCTTTTTTCCGTATGTTTCAAAGGATTTTTGGGTTGTAATATAAAAAATAGTAGTATTGAAAATATATAAAAAACTATAGATAATTATATATATATTAATTATTTAAATATATAAATATTAATAATATATGTATATTATATAAAAGCAAAAGCGAAAAATTTAACGAAGGAGTAGAAATGAAACTAAGCAAGAAACTAAAGACAAAACTAAAAAAGAATACGACAATAGCGCTTACAAGTATTGCGTTAGTTACAACAACGTTAGCTGCATTAAAGCTAG